>DATGYM010000057.1:0-6766 GCA_035297925.1 Pyrinomonadaceae bacterium
GTTGTCACTGCCGGTATAGGAAATGTTCGCCGCCACTCCGTTGCGATCGTTCTCGTTAAACTTTGCGTCGCCCTGCGCCTCCATCCGTTCAATGTCCTGCGTACCTTGAACGAAAACTGCGGTCATTTTTTGCGACGTAAGCGTCCGCGTCCCACGGTCCTCTACCCTCTGCACGGGTTCGATCACAGCTTTTGCGCCGCCCGACGCTGAGGCGGTGCGGACAATATTTCCAGTTTCGAAAAAATCGCAGTCGATGCGCGGGGCAGTCAGCGTTTTCTTATCAGCAGCGGCATTCTTAACTACCGGATCAACAAACAACTCGGCATTACCGACCGCTTCCGCCTTGTCGAGGTCTCGTCCCGTAACGCGCCAGATAAGTTTGACTGCATCGGCAGTCAAGCGTTTATTTGCGGCGCGCGGATCATTCAAGCGGGACTTGGGAGCAGAGAGATTGATCACTGAGCGGCCCTCGGTCCGCATTTGTTTAAGCAGGCTATGATCGCCCTGAGCCTGGAACAGCACTTCGATCAAATTGGCGCCGCTGAGTTCCAGATCCGAATCTGCGTCGAGAGTCTTGCCGCCGGCGTTCCGCATCGCCACGGCCCGTTCCAGGTGCTGGTCATTATCGAGAAAAAAATCCATGTCAGCAGAACGCACTTCTGCTGCCCGGCCCTCCTGCATTGAGCGCAAGTAGGAGTTGTTTCTGACTTCAAGCTTTTGCAGGTGCTTTTGCTCATTGAGCGTGGCATAAAGAGTCTCACCGCTCATCAGGTCGCGATCCTGTTCCGCCGTAACTCCCCCGGAA
Organism: Pyrinomonadaceae bacterium; assembly: GCA_035297925.1. Taxonomy (GTDB): domain Bacteria; phylum Acidobacteriota; class Blastocatellia; order Pyrinomonadales; family Pyrinomonadaceae; genus PSRF01. The sequence goes on from DATGYM010000057.1 coordinate 806, forward strand.
AAACTCATCTTGAGCGACTCCTGCTCAAACAAGGCACTGGCAGAGCGAATGGTTACCGGGCGCGATCGCGGTGACAACGTTTTAACCTTAGGATCATTCAACGCCTGCGGAGCCACCGTAATTTCGACGTCCCGCTTTAGTTCGAGCTTCTTGCTTTTCGACTCGACGACCGCTCCGGTCGAATGTCCCGAAACGTTTTCCCGCTCAAAGGAAACTGCGGCCTCGGTTTGTGCCACTTCACTATTTTGATCGAACGCGATCGCCTCCGTATTCACTTTCAAAGCATCTTTGGTCTCAACTTTTACGTTGCCCAAAAACGTGATGACGGAGTTTTTTGGATCCCAGATGGCCTTGTTGGCAGTGATTTGATCGGGCTTGTCGCCCACGGGAGGATAAACTGCCAGATTTACCTGCTCGAGTTCATGATGGTCGTCAGTAAAAGTGATATCGCGCGCGGCACGCACCCACAGGTACAGCCTACCGTCCTTCATTAACTGTTGTTCGTAACCTTCGACAATGCCCTTGATATCTTTGGAGAGCTCGGGCGACTCAGACCTGAGCCGGAACGGTTTGTTATTGCGCAGACGATAATAGGAGACCGCCACAAAAATGAGCGCCGCACCGAGAATCAGTAGAGCGCCGGCACGCACGACCAGCGGCAAACGCGCGCGTAAGCCGATCGCGATCTCCCTTTTTTTTGTGATCTCTTGCATAAATTAAACGACGCTAGACTGCCGACCGGGCACCGCTCTACGCATCCTGTACGGGTTAATGTTCAATTCCCGTCGACGCTTGGCAGCCGTTCCGCCGGCTTTTTCAGATCCTGTACTGACAACTGCAAAAAAGTTTCGCCGGTCCAGTTGCTCGTTTCAATGGTGTAGGCGATATCGACGCCATTTTTCACATCTTCAATGCGTACGCCGCCGTTCCACCAGATTGCTTCGAGTGGACGGCCGCCAGGACCAGCAACGAACAGCTTTAGATGCCGTTGTCCAATTAAACGTGGTTCGGACACGATGCACAAGTTGCGAGCCATGAACAGCGGGCGAGGATTACCGGCGCCGTAAGGCTCAAGCAACTGCAACTCCCGGATCAGCTCAAACGTTATTTCCCGGGTCGGCAGTTCGGCTTCTACACAAATGCACGGTTGCAAATCTTCAGCGGTCAGACAAGAAGCGGCATGTTCGTTTAGCCGTCGCCGAAGTTCACCGATACGTTCAGGTTTTATGGTTATTCCCGCAGCATGTGAATGTCCGCCGAATTTTTCAAATAGATCGGCGCACGCAGTTAAACCGTTAAGCAGGTGATAAGGCTCGATGCTGCGGCCGGAGCCATGCGCGACGTCACCATCGATCGAAAACACGAGACAGGGACGATTGATGCGTTCGGCAATTTTGGAGGCTGCGATACCAATTACGCCGCGGTGCCAACTTTCGCCAGCGATTACTGCCACGTAAGAATTAGCCGGTTCATGCGCAGCACCCTCCAATTCGGCAATCGCCAACTCCACAATACGCTGTTGTACTTCTTTGCGCTCGCGATTCCGCGTGTCCAGGTGTGCAGCCAGTCGTCGCGCGTCGTTCGCGTTTCTGGTGCTAAAAAGTTCGACTACCGCGCGCGCGGCGTCCATGCGACCAGCGGCGTTGATTCGTGGTCCCAGACGAAAGCCAATGTCGTAAGCGGTCATACCGGGACCGCATCCTGCAACTTCCATCAGCGCTCGCAAACCAGGATTGGTGGCCTGCGGCAGGTCCTTCAGTCCCAGGGCAACTATGGTGCGGTTTTCTCCGTTTAACTTCGCAACATCGGCGACCGTGCCGATAGCTACGATCTTAAGGAAAGCGGGCACCTGTGACGCCCGGCCACGTTCACGGAAAAGCGCGTCGACGAGTTTGAAAGCAACACCTACTCCAGCCAGATTTTTGTCCGGGTAGTCACATCCGCGTTGATTCGGATTCAAAACTGCGTAGGCAGGCGGCACACCTTCGCCTTCGTCCGGCAGGTGATGGTCCGTAATGATTACGTCGAGTCCGTTATCGCGGGCCCAGAAAAGCGGATCATGTGCGCGAATGCCACAGTCGACACTAATCGCGAGGCTGTAACCTTCCATCACCGCCCTTTGCAGCGCCGCTTGTTGGATGCCATAGCCCTCGGTAAAACGATGCGGCACGTGGAAGCCTGTATCAGCTCCCAACAGATTCAACGCACGCAGCAAAACCGCCGTTCCTGTGGTGCCGTCAACGTCATAATCACCGTAAACGAGTATGCGTTCACCCTGATCGATGGCCTTGAGCAGACGAGGTACGGCCTCACGCATACCGAGCATTAAATAGGGATCGTGAAGTTGATCGTATGAGGGCGAAAGAAAATGGTTGGCAGAATTTTCGTCGGGGCAACCGCGAGAAAGCAACAGCGCAGCCAATGTGGGGGACACAGCGAGAGCGCCGGCGAGCGAGGCAACACGCTGAGCGTCCTGCTCTCGCATGATCCAACGTTTCACGCTCATGTGAGGTTCATAACAACTACAATCATTAAGGGCATTTATTCCGCAAACCAGCCGTCTTCATCGAGTAGTTTAACACCAATGCGCCGGCGGTTATCAATCGGGTCAGTCCAGGCCCCATTGACTTCGGCCTCGAGCTCACGCCCAAACGGCGGCGTTAGTTTCACCATTGATCCCACAGCCACGTCGACGTCTAAAACAATCGTAGCTCCGGCCCGGCTTATCTTAATTGCCTGTGCTTGAACGTTGAAAGATTCACCAGTGCATGTTTTGCCTTCGATTCCCAGCGCAAACTCTACCGGCACGCGCGGACTGCGCGGCCGTTGGGAGGAGGCAGTCGCGCCTCGGAGATCTTTTTCGGTCATTAACTTCACCACCTTTTGCTGTTGATGCGAGTTAACGCATTCAATGTCGGGAGGAGGGGCAAAACCAGTTTAACCGAAACCCGAAAGCTTTTGGTAGCGATTTGATTCTGGAACAGTTTGGCGAGCTTCCAGCGAAATGCTGAACACCTGATTTAGGTTGCAGTCGAGGAATGAGGATGGCCCAGCGCTCTGCACGGAGCTACATTTAGGATACCCAGCCGAGACCATGAAATCGCTTACTTGTGCAAAGCCGGCCGAGTCGGCCAAACAAACCGTTTAAGCGGCATTGGCTGAAATGTATCCGCCCAGTAGCGCAAAAAGAATTGCGGCGCCGATAATCAGGCGGTAGACAATGAAGACGCCGGTGGAGTGGGTTCTCAAGAATCGCAGAAGAAACCAGATTGATGCGTAGCCAACCACACCCGACATGACAGTAGCTACAATCAGCGGAAGGTAACTGCCATCAGGAAGCTTGTGGATCGCTTCTTTAAGTTCCAGCAGGCCGCTGGCGGCAATCGCCGGTATCGAAAGCAAGAACGAAAACCGTGCCGCTGTCTCTCGTGTTTCACCCGCAAACAACCCAGCCATAATCGTAGACCCGGAGCGACTGGATCCAGGAACTAGCGCCAACGTCTGGGCGCAACCCACGGCAAGCGCGTCCCCGACATTCAAGTCATCTAGGGAACGGGTTCGCTTGCCAACCCATTCCGCCAAAGCGAGCAGCAGCGCCACGATAATCATCATCGCCGCGATCAGCCAGAGGTTCTTGGTGAATGTTCCCTCGATTTGATGTTTGAACAACAGGCCCACCAGGGCCACTGGTACTGACCCGATAATTACCAGCCATCCCAGCCACGCTTCATGTGACAGTTTTCTGGCGGGCGCGCCCCGCTTTGTTAAGAGAACGAGATGATCCGCGATGAATGCACGCGTGATGTTGATAATGTCCCGGGCAAAATAAATCAGCACCGCCAGTAGCGTACCAAGTTGAATGACCGCTATGGTCGCAGTTGTTTGCTCAGCCTTGAGCGCAGCATCAACACCGTTGTAGAGCCCAACCAGACGCGATGCGAATATCAGGTGGGCAGTGGAGCTGATCGGAATGAATTCGGTTATTCCCTGGACAATGCCGAGAATGATAGCTTGAAGGAGGGTCATGAAGATTCGTGATTAGTATTGACAGACTTTGGTCTTAGATCTTTGGTCTTAGATCTTTGGTCTTAGGTCTTTGGTCCTGGGTCTTAAATCTCCTGGTCTCAGGGCGAAGGCCAAAGACCAAAGACGTTCTATTCCCTGAATGAATTGGCTCTGGAAATCCGGTCATACATCCAAATCGGCATAACCATGCCAAGTCGAACAATTGACGCCAGTTGCCAGGGAAACGAATAACGCTTCCGACGCTTCTCGATCGCTCGAGCCATTTTTCTTACCGCCTCATCCAGTTCCATTAGAAACGGCATGTGCGCCTCGCGGCCCGCAGTCAAAGGAGTCTTGATAAAGCCAGGGTGAATTATCGTGACGTCAATTCCTCTTGGCTCGAGATCCAGTCGCAGACTCTCGAAGAAAGCGGAAACGGCAGCTTTGCTCGCGCAATAAGCGGCCGACCTTGGCAATCCGCGGTAGGCCGCCAGGCTCGAGATGATCACCAGTTGGCCTGCACCCCGTGCGATCATTTCTGGTATCACTGCCGCCGCGCTGTTTGCCGCGCCAATGACGTTAACATCGATGACACCGGCAACTTCAGCAGCATCGATTTGCGCAGCATCTCTTGTCGGCCCGATTCCCGCGTTCGCGATTAGTATATCGACCTGACCAAAGACGTTGCGCAACTCATCGGCGGCCGCCGCAACTGATGAGGCATTCCGGACATCCGCCGGCAGAGCGATGGCTTTTCCGCCCAGAGCTTCGATCTCACCTATCACTTCCTCCAGAACTTCGGCGCGCCGGGCGACGAGACCTATGCGAGCGCCTTGGCGCGCAAGTTCCACGGCCAGCCCGCGTCCAATGCCAGACGAAGCGCCGGTGATTATTACGATTTTGTCCTGGAAAGAGGGCTTCAACTTTGAACTTAGTTTCGAGTTTCGAGTTTCAAGTTCCAAGTTTCGAGTTTCAAGTTCGGATTTCGGTTTTTAAGTGGAATTTTGGAGTTTCTAATGAAGCTGTTTCGTTCTGCCGTAAGTATTCTCTGACTTGAAACTTGAAACTTGAAACTTGAAACTCGAAACTCGAAACTTGTTACTCCAATCTAAACCTGTACGACAACCGGCAGTATTACCGGCCGCGCACCCGTCAGTTTCTGAATGAATCGTTTTAGCTCTACGCGCACGTGCTCTTTCAGCAATCCCTCATCGCCGAGAGTCTGACGCGACGCGCCGGCTATAGCGGCGGCAACCACGCGCCGCGCATCTTTCAACGAGCCGTTCGTGGAGTCGAAACCGCGCACACCGCGCACGACGATCTCCGGCTCGCCCTGCACTTCCCCTGTCTCTGCATCGACGGTGACAATCAAAGTTACCAAACCTTCGTAAGCCATCTGCCGGCGCTGCTTCACAGTCTCGCTGGTGATTTCTTCGAAACCGCTATCGTCAATAAACGTTCGTGGCACTTCGCGTTTTTCGACTATCGATGCGCGCTCGCCATCAAGCTCAAGCACGTCGCCGTTTTCGATCAGGATAATATTCTCTTCGCGGTAACCCAGATGATTCTTTACAAACTCCTTATGACGAAACAGCATGCGATACTCGCCGTGAATCGGCACTACAAACTTCGGACGCACCGCCTCGGTCATGATGCGAATATCTTCCTGCGATGCATGCCCACTAACATGGACTAGCCGGCGCTTTTCTTCAATGATGTTGGCGCCACGCTTATAGATCATCCCGATCATGCGGGAAATCAGACGTTCGTTGCCCGGAATAATGCGTGCGGAAAGCACCACGGTGTCGCCTTCGTCGATCATCAGGCCCTTGTAGCTTTGCGTCGCCATCTGGGAAAGCGCTGCGCGGGCCTCGCCCTGGGAACCGGTAACCAGAAACACCACGTCCTGGTCCCGCGCCTGCTTAGCTTCATTTAGCGGTACCAGCAGGCCGTCAG
>DATGYM010000058.1:0-2202 GCA_035297925.1 Pyrinomonadaceae bacterium
ATCCAGCCTTTTTGTGAGAGTGACAAAAAGGGTGAGTAAAACAGTCAGACTTCTATTTACTTTATTCATTGGTACCTTCCGAGACAAACAAGTTAAGAGGAGTTGCCGGAATCCATGCGAGCGTTAGAGGGTTATTATTTAGTTTGAAGTTTTATGAGCCAAGGCGAATCCCGGCTCTGACTTTGTGTTTTGGCGGCACGCGGGAGTTTGTCAGCAGCAAATTGACCGTGGCATTCTTGATAACACAATGCCAGAAGATAACAAGATAAAAACGAAACTGTTGCGCGCGGTTGGCAACGCTATCGAAGACTTCAACATGATCGAGGACGGCGATCGGATAATGGTTTGCCTGTCGGGAGGCAAGGACAGCTACACGTTGCTCGACTTGTTACTCGACTTGCAGCGGCGCGCGCCTGTGAGGTTCGATCTCCTGGCAGTAAATCTGGATCAAAAACAACCTGGCTTCCCCGCAGACGTGCTGCCGCGCTATCTCGACGGTCGCGGCGTCCCTTTTCGGATAATCGAGCGAGACACATATTCCATAGTCAAGCGCCTGGTGCCTGAAGGAAAGACCTATTGTTCGGTCTGTTCACGCCTGCGTCGTGGAATACTCTATAACCTGGCCGTCGAACAAAGCTGCAGCAAGATCGCGCTCGGCCATCACGCCGACGACATTATCACCACCTTCCTGCTGAATCTTTTCTTTGTCGGTTCTCTGAAGGCGATGCCGGCGGTACTGCGCTCAAATGACGGGCGCAATACAGTGATCCGGCCGCTGGCGTACTGTCGTGAGGCTGACATCGCTGCCTTTGCTGAGTCGCAGGCTTTTCCGATCATCCCCTGTGACCTCTGTGGCTCGCAGCCGAACCTGCAACGCGCGCGCATCAAGCAGTTAATCAGCAGTCTGGAAAAGGACATTCCCAACATTCGCAGTTCAATGCTGACCGCGCTTGGCAATGTTGCGCCTTCACAACTTTTGGATCACAAGCTGTTTGATTTCAAGAAGCTCGGAGTGACGACAGGCGACATCGAGGCAGAACTCGATCTCGCGCTCGGGCACACTGATGAAGAATTGAGTCCGGCATTAGTCGCTATCGTCCAGGCCTCGGCGTGATTGCACGCGGCCCGGCCGCTTGATGTGCGGAGAGAGGCTCTGCCTTTCCGGTCAGACTTTGTATGTCCCTGACAAAAAAGAAACGCGAACTGGATCTAAGCGTGTTTCCCCCGGGGATTGTTTCGGAATACTCAACGCTGGTTTGTCTGGCGTGCACTTTCGATATCTTCACCAGGCAGCTCGGGCTCGCGCCCCGTACAGCTTATTCCGAAATAAAAAAATACTCCCCGACGGTGGCTGAATTGACCGCGCCCAGGGCTCTGCCGCCGTTTTTTGATTCCGAAGAAAAGCGTCCCCACTGCCCTTACTGCAAGGCCGCCAATCGCTGGCACGCCCGCTTTGATACCATTCGTATCGAAGGCCAAAAGGCCAACGATGTTGCGCGGCGCAAGTTGCTCAAAGCTTTGCCGCAGAAGGATGGGCAATTTCAGGTCATCGAAACGAAGTCAGACAAGCGAACAGCATTTTTCGACTGGCTCGACACGCTGGGCCGCACTCTGGATCTGGATGCCGATGACTGGTTGCTCGAAAGTACACGCGCTCATCTTGCGCGCTGGCAGCCCAAAACAGATTGGTCTGAAGTGTTTGACGGGGTGCGCACGGTGCGTCGCTCCCAAAGGCTGGAAGAGGGTTGGGCGAAGGAAGGCGGCCGCCTTTTTCTGGCGCCCGCCCTCTACAGCGAGGTTCTGATCGTGCAATATCTGGTTAGTCGCTCGCACGTACACGGAGGGCGCACCTTAGAAGGACGTTTGACGTTGCAGGAATTAATCCGCCGGCTGCGTTATTGGGGTTACCTCGATGCGCTGTCAATCACGCCGGGCGATCAATTTGAAATTCTTGATCGGTTGATAGAAAAGATTTCGGGCGGCGCCACCAGGGTGAAACTTTACTACATCGTCGACCGGCGCAACTTTCTCGAGAAGGTCAAATCTGTTTACGCTCGTTATGCGGCTTGAGGTTAGGTAACGATAAACGGTTATGTGGTCTGCTGGTGATTAAACGCTAGGTAAAGACGGCACCACAGAGACGCTTTGCGTTACAAGTAACAATTTCCGTTGCGAAGTCCTAGCGGATCACATAAAAACTCG
>DATGYM010000059.1:0-12961 GCA_035297925.1 Pyrinomonadaceae bacterium
GGCGCCACCACGCGGTTAGCTCCAGCTCTGATCAGCTTGGGCTCTGCCTGCTCCTCGGCCGCGCGAGCCACGATGTGCATGCGCGGATTCAGATCGCGTGCGGTAAGTACGACATAAACGTTATCGGCATCATCGGCCAAACATGCAGCGAGGCCGCGTGCGTGTGCCACGCCGGCCTCCAGCAAGCTTTCTTCCAGCGTAGCATCGCGCACGAGCACAATGACCCCCAGCTCTACCAGCTCGGCGACCTTTTGCGGGTCTCGCTCGATGACGATAAAAGTCTCAGCGCTACCCAGCAACGAACGAATCAAGTGTGAACCGACCCGCCCGGCCCCGCATACGATGAAATGATTTCGCAGTTTGCTCATTTTCCGAGACAGCCGGCGCTGACCGAAAGTCGCGACCAACTCTGATTGCACAATGGCCTGTACAGTCGTAGTAAGCGCGTAAAGTACGATACCGACGCCGGCCAGCATAAAGACGGTTGAAAAAAGACGGCCATTGCGCGTGGCTGGAGTCAGGTCTCCATAACCCACCGTGGTCACTGTCTGCGCAGACACGTACAGGCTATCAACGATCGACCACCCTTCGATCAGGTAATAGCCGATGCCACCAAACACGATAGCGACCGCCACCGCCAGCACCGCAAAAAGAATCCGGCGATTGTTTCGAGACAGGGAGCGTGTGCCATTCGGCATGAAACTCATACATGCAATAACGCATCAAAGGGACTGGTTGAAAGTTATGTGCCGCTGGACGTTAGCTAAAGAGAAACAAGCTGTCAAATGAATCTGACGCAACCTGCCGGCCCGAACCGGGCCAGGAGTTTCCAGTCATTTGCCTGAGCCGAAGCGCAGCTAATTAAGTGGACACACTGGTTTGCAGAGGTTAGCATTTGCCAGCGAGGATGGACGACTGACCCCGAGACGATGCGCAGACCGCAAAGGTCTATCGCCTGTCTTTTATGCCAGCAAGATACCCACCCGAAAGCTTTCCCCCAACCGGAAATCGGTCCACAAAGGACCTGAGATCCAAATCCCGTATCGTCGCTTACACTGAACCAAACGTCGGTTTAGGCCGGCGTGTCGCCCGGCGCCTGTTTAGCCCGCCCGTAATTATTCCCATAAGTTTCATAGCCATCGTTGTTATTGGCTGTCTGGTTTACTACTGGACCATCTTCTCGCATCGCATAGACAATCTCTTGCAGGGCGAAGTCTTTACACGGTCCGCCGGAATCTATGCGGCGCCGAAGCAACTGCGCATCGGACAAACTCTAACGCCGGAAAGATTGATCGACTTTCTCAAACACGCCGGCTATGTCGAAAAGTCGCAGCAGGCGGACAAGGCGCGTGGGCGCTATTCAGTCGCTGAGGGAAGTGTTGACGTCGAGCCGAGCGAAAACATTACTGTTGACGGCCAGCGCCAGTTTCAAAGTGTGCGGGTGCAGTTTTCGCGCGGCGGCAAAACTATAAGCTCGCTTACCGACCTCGAGAGCAAAGCGCACCTGGACAAAGCCTGGCTGGAACCGGAGCTGATAAGTTCGGTGACCGGCAGAGAGCGCGCCAAGCGAAAGGTGATCGGATTCAATGATTTGCCGCCCCACCTGGTAAAGGCGATTACCGTTACCGAGGATCGGGCGTTCTTTGAACACTACGGCGTAAATGTGCGGGGCATCCTGCGCGCGCTCGTGCGTCGTTACGACTCCGATCCAAATTCGCCGATCGCACGCCAGGGCGGCTCGAGCATAACGCAGCAGTTAGTCAAGAACCTGCTGTTATCGCCGGAAAAAACTTTGAAGCGCAAAGTGGCCGAGGCCTACATGTCGGTCATCCTTGAAACGCGCTTGTCGAAAGAGCAAATCTTCGCGCTCTACTGTAATCAGGTTTACCTCGGACAGCAGTCGGGCTTTTCCATTAATGGCTTTGGCGAGGCCGCGGACGCTTATTTCAATAAGGACGTCACCAACCTGAGTTTATCCGAGTCGGCTTTTCTGGCCGGAATAATCCGAAGTCCGAACCGTTACAATCCCTATCACGACATCGATACAGCCACTGCCCGCCGCAATCAGGTGCTCGATAACATGGCAGAAACCGGAGCGATTTCCGGCGAGGAGGCAAATCAGGCGAAGCAGATGCCTTTGCAGGTAGCTGCGACGAAGGGCCGCATCGATGTCTCCGATGCGCCGTATTTTGCCGACTACGTGCAAAGCCAGTTAGGCGACATCATTGCCGGGCAGGGCGCAGCCGAACATCTTCGAATCTACACGACCATCGACCTCGATCTGCAGCGAGCAGCATACGCGGCGGTTTCCAAGCAGCTTGCCGACCTCGACAAAATTGAGGCTAAACGATTTCCGCCGGGCACGCTGCAGGCAGCACTGGTCGCGATGAATGCCAGGACTGGCGAGATAGTGGCGATGGTGGGTGGGCGCGACTATGGGAAGAGCCAGCTTAATCGCGTTTCCGATGCGCTGCGCCAGCCCGGTTCGGTGTTCAAACCTTTCGTTTATGCGACTGCGCTAAACACTGCCTACGATCCCGTACCTCGAGTGATCACCCCGGCCACGACCTACATGGACGAGCCTAAGACATTCACCTATGACAATCAGGAGTACTCGCCGGGAAACTTTGGCGACACCTACTCAAACGCGCCGGTAACTCTGCGCGATGCGTTGGTCCATAGTCTAAACGTCGTGACCGTAGACGTGGCCATGGAGGTTACCATCGGTCGGGTTATGAATCTGGCAGCCAAAGCGGGCTTACCAAAACCGGCGCGCGCCTACCCGGCGATGGCGCTCGGCACGAGCGAAGCAACGCCACTGCAGGTGGCCTCGGCTTATACCGGGTTTGCGACTCTCGGAACACGAACTACGCCGGTTGCCATCAATCGGATTACCACCGGCAGCGGCGTAACAATCGCAGCGCCTACGCCTCAGAGAAACGAGATGTTGCGCCCCGACGTTGCTTATGTGATGACCTCTTTCATGAAAGAGGTCGTGAATCGAGGAACCGCGGCCAAAGTTAGAGCACGCGGTTTCAAGGCCAACGTCGCGGGAAAAACCGGAACCTCGCGTGACGGATGGTTTGCGGGGTACACACCAAATCTGGTTTGCGTCGTCTGGGTAGGATTTGACGATGGATCGCAATTAGGGCTGACGGGGGCGAATTCCGCATTACCGATATGGACCGATTTTATGGGGGTCGCGCTGGGCGAACATCCCGAGTGGCAGGGCGATTGGGAAATGCCTGCCGGCATAGAGCAGGTCGCAATCGATCCCAAAACGGGCGGGCCGGCTGCCCCGGACGATCCGAACAAACGCGATGAGTTGTTCATCAACGGCACGTCACCACAGAATGCAGCGACCCTGGAACCGGAAACGGAAGCTACTCCAGAGTTTGAGCAGACACCGTTGCCGCCGGAGCAGATATTGCCGCCACCGGTCATTGAACCAGCGCCATTCCCGTCGCCGCGCGCGAAACCCAGACCCGAACCACGAACCGACGGCTCCGGACGATTGGAGGGAACCATTACGCTCGACATCGATCCGACCACAGGTTTAATTGCGGTGGAAACTTGCCCAGTGATTCGGACGCGAACTTTCGTGCTTGGCACCGAGCCGAAAAAATATTGTGGACCCGAATATCATCAACGGTCGTTGCCCCTACCGCAGGCTACCCGCCCGCGTCTGACGAATCCCTGAAGCGGCCTTAAATTCAACACCGTGACCCAGGCAAAAGGCTTTGGGCCAATCTTGACTGAAATGCTTTCAAGCGGGAGCTACGAAGCCGGAAGGAGTGTCTCCAGGTAGGGAAGGCGGACGTGCCGCCGCCTGCAGCGCAACTCTCAAAGTTTCAATTGCCAAAGCGGCTGCGTGTCGCTTTCGTGAGGGGAGGCCACCGATCGCGTCAACCAATTCCTTCCGCGTGAGTTGGGTCGCTTCTTCTATTGCCTTTCCTTTAACCCACTCCGTCAGAACCGATCCACAAACTAAAGTCGGTGGGCAGCCGTAGGCCAGAAAGCCGGCGGCTTCAATCCGCCCCTCTTTTATGCGCAGCGAGAGTCGCAAACGATCACCACAGACAGGGTTTGTCTCTTCGCCGACGGCATTGGCGTCCGAAAGCTCACCGGCATTGCGCGGATTTGCGAGGTGGTCTTTGAACGCGAGCGTATAGGGCATGAAGGATTTGTCGCCTAACTTGAAACTTGAAACTCGAAACCCGAAACTTTATTGAGTGGCGAGAGCTGTCGCAGCCTTTCCACGACGCGCGGTAAAACCTCCAGGACGTATTCAACATCCTCGACCGTATTATCTTTGCCAAAGCTGAAGCGAATCGCACCCCGAGCCAGTTCATCGTTGCGACCAAGGGCCTGAATGACCGGCGATGGCTCGAGCGTACCCGAAGAACAGGCCGAGCCGGTCGAAACTGCGACCCCCTGAAGATCCAGGCTGATTAATAATCCCTCGCCTTCGACAAATCGAAACGAAATGTTTGAAAGATTTGGCAAGCGACGCTGCCGATCACCGTTGAAAACGATATCTGGGATTCGCGCGGCAACTTCATTTTCGAATCGATTGCGCAGTTCCACGTCATGCTTTGATGTGACTTGCAGCTCTTCAGCGGCGAGTCTGGCCGCGGCGCCGAACGCTACTATGCCTGGAACTGCTTCCGTTCCCGCTCGCCGCTCGCGCTCCTGATGACCTCCGACAATCTGAGGTGTCAAACGCACCCCGCGCCTGACAAAAAGCGCGCCCGCTCCCTTGGGGGCGTAAAGTTTGTGCGCCGACAGCGACAGTAGGTCACAGCCCAGCAGTTCGACATCCACGGGAATGCGTCCGGCGGCTTGCACGGCGTCAGTGTGCAGCCAGAGCTTGCGTCCCCGCACACGCTCCTCGCGGACAAGCGCGCCAATTTCCTGCACGGGTTGTAGTGTTCCGATCTCATTATTGGCGAGCATCACCGAAATCAGAACCGTGTCGGGCCGCAACGCGGCGCGCACATCAGCTACGTGGACTATTCCTTCCTCGTAAGCCCGCAGGCGCGTAATTTCCCAACCCAGCTTTTCCAGTTCATTGCAAATGCCGCGTACGGAAGAGTGCTCAATACTTGAGGTGATTACATGACCCTTCGCGGCCGAAAACCCTGCGGAAAGGTTTTCGTTGGAGAAACTCGCATCCGTGATTCCCCGAATGGCAAGGTTGTTGGCCTCAGTACCTCCGGATACGAAGACAATCTCATTGGGCCGGGCGCCGATTAGCGCCGCCACGTTCCGCCGCGCCCGATCCACAGCCGCGCGCGCTTCCTGACCAAAAAAGTGTACGCTCGATGGGTTGCCAAACTTCTGGGTAAGATAAGGCAGCATCGCCTCCACAACACGCTGGTCGGCCGGCGTAGTAGCGCTATGATCAAGATAAACTTTGCGTTGTGCCGTCATCTGAATGCCGTTGCCTTGCGCCAACCAGTTTCCCAAAATCCGCATCTGAGGGCCAGGTTATTGTCTTTTGAAGAATTCTATCAGTGTTTGAGTGATTCGAGTTAAGGTCGAGCAAAGGGGAAGGTGGTGTCCGTATTGCAGTTCTCTCGGTGCAAACTCCGGACCCACAGAGACCGACAAATTAGGATACTAACCAAAGGGAAGCGATACATCATAAAATTGTGACCCACGTGCCTTGAGTGATAGCATCACGACACAGACTGAGGCTCTCCCAAGGCCCTACGGCGGCATTTATCGCCGTAATCTCTGGAAGGAACAGCAAATGAAATACTTGAAAAGTCCCCTGGTGGTTTTGAGCGCCTTGATGATGATGTCATGCGCGGCCCTGGCAAGCCCCTTGACTAGGGTTATGGCCTCGCAGGGACAGTCCACTGCATTGGAGCGTGGCTACCGTACTGGATACTCCGATGGTTACAACGCCGGAACGCGTGATATAGCCGATCAGGCGCCGCGGGATTACAAGAACAAAGACGACTACGATCATGCCGACCGCAACTACAATCAGGCCTGGGGCACGCTTGAAGCTTATCGGGACGGGTATCAACAGGGGTTCGAAGCCGGGTATGCCGCGGGCTATGACCGCCAGTCCTTTGACTCGTCTATACCGACGGGACTGAAAGCACGGAGCACATCCTCTGCGCCGCCGTCCGGAACGGTCGATAACTCTTCACAGACGAGCTCAGACACAGTTACACAAACCTCCAGCAACCAAACCGGTGCGCCAGCAAACGTTCCGCTGTCGATCCCGCGCAACGCGATTCTGTTGATCGAGTTGGAGTCGAGCCTTTCGACGGACGCCAGCCAGCGTGGCGATCGTTTTCAGGCACGCGTTATCGAGCCGCGGGAGTTTGCGGGAGCGTTAATCGATGGTCGTATCACTGGGGTAAAGCGAGCAGGAAAAGTGAAGGGGACAGCAGAGCTGCAACTCGCTTTTGAAGCGATACACATGCCGGATGGTCGCACGGCCGGATTCAACGCCGACGTGGTGGAGGTCATGGATACGGGAAGTCGCGACGACAACGCCACAGTAGATTCCGAAGGCGGAGTCCGAGGAAGAAGTACGACCAAGGATGACATTTCGAAAGTGGGCGCCAGCACAGGCATCGGAGCCATCATCGGGGCGATTGTCGGCGGCGGCAAAGGAGCGGCGATCGGCGCGGCCATCGGCGGGGCAGCCGGCACCGGCACAGTCCTCAGTAAACGTGGCGAGGATGTTCGTCTGGCTCGCGGACAGCAAATGCGAATTCGCACGGCCGGCGAAACGCGTATCCAATGAAACTTGACGCGGTAGATCTGGAGACGCGGTGACGGATAAGCTGCGTAATCGAAAGGCGCGGGGACGTGATTTAAAGAAATCAGGTTCCCGCGTTTCTGTTGTCGGCGCGTCACGCTCGCGGCGCACATATCCGGTCGTCACACTGCTGACCGACTTTGGAACTGCCGACTATTTTGTAGCGGCTGTAAAGGGAGTAATCCTCACTGCGAATCCAAAGGAACAGATAGTCGATATAACTCACGAGATTCCCCCGCACGACATTGAAGCTGCGGCGTTCACGCTGCTCTCCGTCTGCTCCTCCTTTCCCCCGGCAACAATTCACCTGGCCGTAGTAGATCCGGGAGTAGGATCTTCGCGCCGGCCAATAATCGTGCAAACGGGAGAGCAACTTTTCGTCGGGCCCGACAATGGCATTTTCAGCTATGTGTATGATCGTCCTGGCGATTCGCCTCGCCGCATACTCCATGTCACAAACGAAAAATATTTTCGGCGGCCGGTGAGTCCCACTTTCAATGGTCGCGACGTTTTCGCTCCGGTAGCTGCGGCGCTTTCGTTGGGTGTTCCACTCGCGGAGTTAGGAGTTGAAGTCACTGACTTTGTCCGGCTGCCGCCACTCGCGCCGGAAACTGCGGCTGACGGCAGCATTAATGCGCGAATCATCCACATAGATCGCTTTGGAAACTGCGTAACGAATATTTCTCAAAACGAATTGAAACCTGAAATGATTGCCGCCGGTGTGAAGCTAAAGATCAAGGGAAGGTCAGTGAACTCTTTTCGCAATTATTTCACCGAACAGAGTGATTCTCCGGAAAAAGTATTTGCGATTTGGGGTAGCGCGGGGTTTTTGGAGATTGCCGCGGCAAATGACTCCGCTGCGAGACTCCTGCGCGCGAAGCGTGGCGACATAGTGATTACCTCTCAACGATAGACGCCTTGAGTAAATGCGGAACCGAGCGCGGGTAGCGCCGGATGCTGGATTCAATTCGTGAGATGCCGTTAGGAGCCCGCCACCCTGTCGCGCGAGGCATCGAGCATTATCCGGAGGTTGAACAGAGCATCCGGCGCTACCGCGCTCGGTTCTGTAATCATTCGACCGTGCTTCAGGGTTGGTGTCCTATTTCAGAGGAACACAACTAGAACACTATCGGCTTCAGGACCAAACTTGTCACACTTTGTTCCGTTTGTTATCTTCGGTCGACCACGAAAACCTGCATGACTAACAAAGCAAACACGCCGGCGGGCGCCTCAGCAGGACTAAGAGGAGTTGCAGCCGCGACTTCTTCGATCTCCGATGTAAACGGAGAAAAGGGCGAGCTCATTTATCAGGGCTACAACATCCACGATCTGGCGAATCACGCCACCTTCGAGGAAGTAATTTTTCTCCTTTGGAACAAACGGCTTCCCAACCGCACGGAACTTTCGGAATTGGAAATTGCATTGCGGGCGGCTTACGAAGTCCCCCGCGAGCTCATTACTCTGATGAAGCAGTTTCCGCGCGACGCCGATCCGATCGATGTGTTGCGTACCGCTGTTTCAGCCCTCGAATTCTATGATCCCCAGGCTCGCGATATTTCACGGGCAAACAGCATTAAGACCGCTATCAAACTTACCGCACAGTTTCCCACGATTGTTGCTGCTTCAGATCGAATTCGCCGCGGCCTGGAACCGCTGCAACCGGATAGGTCCTTGAATATCGCCGCTAATTTTCTTTACCTGCTCAAAGGCGAGAAACCCTCTGAACGCGACGCGCGCGTCTTTGACGTCTGTTTGATTTTGCATGCCGACCATGAATTGAACGCGTCAACATTTACTGCTCGCGTAGTCGCGGGCACGTTAGCCGATATGTACGCGGCCGTAACTGCGGCCATCGGCGCCCTCTCCGGTCCACTCCATGGTGGCGCCAACACAAGCGCTATGAAAACGCTGCTGGAGATTGGTTCACTGGAAAACGTCGAGCCTTTCGTAAAGAAAGCTCTGGCAGAGAAGCGGAAGATGATGGGTTTCGGCCACGCTGTTTATAGAACAGAAGACCCGCGCGCCACGCATCTGCGACAGTTTTCAAAAGAGCTGGGCGAAGCGGCCGGCGACTCCAGGTGGTATGAGATGTCTCGCAAGTTGGAACAAGCAATGATGCGCGAGAAGGGACTGTATCCAAACGTGGATTTCTTTTCTGCGTCAACCTACTACATCATGGGAATTCCGCTCGATCTCTACACGCCGATTTTCGCCATCAGCCGCATCTCGGGCTGGACCGGACACATCCTGGAGCAATTCTCCGACAATAAACTCATTCGCCCCCGCGCAGAATATGTCGGCCCACGCGACCTGCCATACGTTCCAATGGCCGATCGATAGACGCTCAAAGGAGTTTGGGACAGGAGCGGGGGCAAGCCCCCTTCCCAACCTCCAACAAAATCGAAGGGAACCCTCCCCTTCCAACCTCAGGGGATTTCAATTCTGTTCACTGATACTGGTGAAGCATTTTGATCGATGGTGTGGTGCAAGGTAGGTAAGTTTCAGTGCGGAAGGGGGCTTGCCCCCGCCCTTTCTTCACAAAAATGTTTATTGCCGGGTCATCGCATTCGCCTCTGTTGCTCCCTTCGTTGCAATGCGAATGGCAGCCAGCTGCTGCGCTTTGGCTGAGTATGATCCGATTACGATGATGGCGATTAACGCCGCCAGGATTACAAGCAGGCGAACAGTTGTTTTGTCGATCTCAAACTTGATGTTGATCTCTGAGTTCATGCTCGCGGCGCCCCCTCTCTGTCGTGATAGCCTCTGCTGGCGTCACCGTAATTGTGTTCCCCTCTCGTCAGGATCATCCGCCCACTTCAGTTGACTCTAGTTCTTACGCCTGGCTTTGGGAACTTCGATGCCCAGCTCCGGTACGCCAAAATGGCCTTCAAGCTCCGTCAATTTTTCCAGGTCTACAGGTCCGATGATGTTGACTATCGTTATCTCTTTCGGTTCAGTAGACAGGATGGCCAAAGCACTGATCTGTCCGGCAGTATGCATCAGGTAGACTTCGACACCACCCTCTTTTTTGCTGTTGACGTTCACGATTCTGTTCCAGGCAGAGTTTCGTAGTTGCGAGCGAACGCTTTCGATGTCTGCTTCCGAATACTGACCTGCCGCCTCAAACTCAAAGCTCTTCACATAAATTCCCTTCAGGCCATTGATGAGGTCTTTCGCTTTAGCTTCGTCGGGATCTTTACTGGAAAGAAACTTCGCCGTGAGTTGCATCAGGCCTTCGTCAATATTCACGTCTACGGTCTCGCTGGCTTTGGCGGCCAAAGCATCGAGCTGGCTCATCTGGATACGCGGGTTCTGGGCCATCGCCGTGGCGCTTGCGCCGAGCACAATCAGAACGAGGAGTGACGCAAACTTTAATGGGGCGATTCGCAATAGGGTTTTAGAAATTAATTTCATGATGCTTGTTCATCCTATCTTGTGTTGATTGTTGACCGTGTCTTTCTGATTCAAATCCTGAGTTTTTCTTTGCGCGAAGTTTAGTTTCGCGCTAGTCAAGCGCAGCGCGAGCATCAGTTGATCCTTGGCGGCTTGCGCCTCTTTCAGATTTTTCAAAGCGATTTGCTGATCCTTGCGTCGTTCGCTGCGTAATCGATATGTGGCGAGAATCGGTGCATGACTTTGGCGATTCCTCGATGTATCAGCTTGCCCTTGATTTTGATCGTTTGCAGGTGCAGCCGGTACTTCGGGGGCCGTGCTCGGTGGGGACTGAGCAATGGTATTCGCTTTTTGCTGAGGCGTGCCTGATGCTGTGATAGCCTGTGGACGCTCACGTTGCAGCCCAAGCCAGATTCCGAGACCGAACAAGAGCATTGCTATAGTTGCGGCAATTGCCAAACGCGGCAGATTACGACGAAAAAAACTTCGCTTAACTTCGAAGCCTGGTCCGGTAATCTGCAGTGGCCGCGGCTGATAGCGAAGCGTGCCGAGGATCTGTTCGAGTTGTTGAATTTGCGGATCCGGTTCGCCCGTTTTGTCCCACAAGTAATCGTCGTTGCTATTCATAACAAGCCCTCCTTAAAACCGAGCTTCGCGCGCAGGAGCTTCATGCCTCGATGCAAATTTACGCGAACAGATGCAGCAGTTAGTCCAGTACGCGTCGCGATTTCAGGTCCGGTCATTCCTTCGACCAGTCGCAATACCAGTGTCTCGCGGTAAGCCTCCGGCAGCGTGCGAACAATGGTCAGGATCTCTTCCGCTTTGGATTCGCCCGAATCATAACTCTTAAGATCTTCCGTGACCTCGACTGTCGCTCTTGAGCGGCGGTAAAAGTCCATGGCCCGATTGCGAGCAATCATCGCGATCCAGGCACCGAAAGCATTTGCGTCGCGCAAGGTGTCCAGCTTTCGCAAGGCATGCAGGAAAATCTCCTGCACCATGTCGTCCACTTCGCTGCGAGGCAAGCGAGCAAGCAAAATTCCGTGTACCAACGGAGCGTAGAGTTCGTAAAGCCGTCCAAAACCATCAGGGTTACCGGCGAGGACAGAGCGGACAAGGGCGGATTCAGTTGAATCGTGGAGTTCGACCGCTGTGACAGTTGCGGGTTGCGGGCCGGCGGCGCTGTGTGAGCGTCCGATCGAAGCTTTCCCCTGAGCGGTCATAACGAGTGCTTCCGCGGTGGCTTCGAGTTCATACATTGCTCTGTCTCAATCGGAGTCCTTGAACTGCTGTGCGCCGGCATTGACTGGCCACAGTTTAAGACGGGACAGACAGGGCTAGTGTTAACAAAGCACGGTCAGCTACGCGTTTTGCGCTTCGCCGCCAGGCACGGTGGCGCCGGCCGGGTTTTCCTGCGATGTCAGTCTTTTCATTTCAGGGCTGGCAGCAACCAGGCGCGTGCGTAGTATGAACATGGTTGAAACGATGAGCGTCACGGTGCAGGCCAATCCGCCCTCAATGCCGTAACTGCCGCCGGTCAACCAGGCCGGTCCCAGATCAGTGCCGCGCAAGAGCGAGTGCGGCGCGAGGTCGTTAATGCCACTTACCGGCAAACCGAACAGTGCGCCCAGCGCCCAGTTCCAGGCCCAGTGAACACCTAACGGAAACCACAAAGTTCGCGTGCGTAGATACGCAACCGCCAGCCAAACGCCGGCCAGCGCCGTATTAATAAACGTAAACCCTGCGGCCACGTTCGGGTTGTTCAGGTGAACTGCCGCAAACGGAACTGAGGTTAGGAAGACCCCGAGCCAGGCGAGGTTAGCTCGCGTCAACGTTTGCAAACCATAACCTCTGAAGATCGCTTCCTCCGCGAGTGCGGCGACGATAAAAAGCGCGGCGGAAAAAATCAATGTTTGCAAAACCTGCAGCAGGGCCGCCCGCCCCGAGATGGCGAAGCTTAATCCACCACCGGCGGTCGCTATTGCTGTTGCCAGAGCCAGTGACCCAACGCCTATCAATGACCCGAGAACAAGATCGCGCAACCAGTGCTGATGAAACCATAACCCCAGCGCGCGCCAGGGCAAACCTTCAAGCCAGCGTGTGCAAACATATCCGGCGCCCAGCGCCGCGATCAGGAGTATCAATCGGTAGACGACATTCTGAAAAAAATCTCCTATGGCATTGCCCGGGGCAAGACGCAGACCTGCTGCATACGCAATGCGTACCAGGGTGACCAATAGAAAAAAAACTACTGCATAAATAACGATGAACAGCAGAAAGCGCCAACCGCTGCGAAGCCGGCCCACAGAGTTTATGAAAACTGTTTTGAGATTCATCTTTGTGCTAAGCAGCTAATATCAAATGTCGACTGTTACGCGCGGGCATTCTAGACGAAGAGGCCGCTTAATGCAGCAGGACGCAAGATTCTCCATTTGTGATTTGCCATTTTCATCTACCAATTGGCACCTTCGCCGAAACTCCCAATGTCTAACGTCAGAAACCTCATCAGCATTACATCTGACCGCAGCTCGTCATGAAAATGGCAGCTGAAAAATGGAAAATGAAACATGGAGAATCTTCCTGCACCCCCTAGCGGGCTTCCCCTCACCCGAACAAATACAGTCGTATGGTAAACTAGGGTCCATTTCTTCATGAGCAATCAGCGCGAAAATTCCTCTGATTCATCGTCAGCATCAAGCGCGGGCAAACTAACGAGGCGCCGGCGGATTGTGCTGTGGACACTGGGCGCAACCGTCTTCCTGCTGCTGTCGATTATCGTTTCCC
>DATGYM010000060.1:0-2735 GCA_035297925.1 Pyrinomonadaceae bacterium
TGCCGTCTGCCGTCTGCCGTCTGCCGTCTGCCTCCTGCTCCTGCCTCCTCTAAGCTTCGCCGCCCGCGAGATCCTGAAAATCCTCCATACTCGGCAACTCGCCCAGGTCCTTCAAACCAAACTGAAGCAGAAATTCTTTGGAGGTGCCATACATCATCGGCCGGCCCACGGTATCTTTGCGGCCCTTCGCGACAATCAGTTTCTTGTCCAGCAACGTCTTGATAGATGATGGCGACTGCACGCCCCGAATCTCAAGAATCTCGGGCACTGTGACCGGCTGCTTATAGGCGATGACGGCGAGTGTTTCCAGCGAAGCGATTGTCAGTTTCGCACTGGGCCGCGACTTCAGATAGGCGCGCACGTGTTCGTGATATTCCGGCCGAGTGGCGAATTGCCAACCTCCTGCCACTTCGCGCAACTGCAGACCGCTGTTTCGCCCGTTGAATTCCGCGGCGAGTTCCTGGAGCGCCGCTTCAATCACTTCGCGGTCCTCACGCAACACGTCGGCAATGACCTTCGCGCTGAGCGGATCCTCCGAAACGAAGATCAGGGCCTCGATGATCGCAATTCGCTCAGCGGCATTTTGGACTACGTAGGTTTGCGCGTCGTCAGATGTTTCGGCTTCGCCAACCGGCGCTTCCGCAGCTACCATTGCCTCAAGCTCGCGGCTAGCCTCTTCATTAAGCGCCGCCTGGTCCGCAGCCATTTCCGGCTTGTTGTCTACGCTTTCATCACTCATGTAGTTTGTCGATTAACCTGTAACTCTGGCGACAATGTCGCCAAAAGTTTGTTCCTGGAATAACTTGACCTCCGCCGTCCGCACCAGCTCCAGAACCGAAAGAAAAGCCACGACTAACTCGCGGCGGGAACGCGCCCGTTCGAAAAAGACCCGCAGATTGAGTTCACCCGCCGACATCACCATGTTTCGCAAACGCTCGAGCATCTCCGCCAGGGAAATTTCTTCCCGCTCAATCTCCATCAGCACTTCTTCTTTATGCCGCGCCAGGATTTCCTGAAACACCTTCAGCAAATCAAACAGCCCGACGCTGACTTCAGGATTGTTTTTATCGGTTTCGATTTCAGCGCGCTTGAAAACTGCGCGTTCGACAGTCGCACGCGACCAGAGCATTTGGGCGGCCGCTTTGTATTTCTGGTATTCGAGCAACTGATCCACGAGGTCTTTGCGCGGATCGACTTCCTCTTCCGCGGCAGCGAACGGATCGCGCGGCAGCAACATCCTGGTCTTGAGCTCAATCAGCGTCGCGGCCATGACCAGAAAATCTCCGGCGACAGCGATATCGAGCTCCTGCATCATTTTTAAATAGCTAAGATATTCGTCGGCGATGCGGGCGACCGGAATGTCATAGATGTTGACTTGATCCTGACGAATTAGGTGGAGCAGCAGATCGAGTGGTCCATCAAACTCACCCATCACGATCTTGAGATCGTCAGTGGCATGGTCGGAGACAATCTCGGGCGCCGAGCCCGTAACGTCAATCGATCCGGTCATCTCCTCCTGCTGCGCAGAGGATTCACTTTCATCCGTGGCAGGCTGGGTAGCTGTTCCTTTCAGGCTCTCGTCCATTTAATTCCTCGTCGAACTCTGGAGTAAGGCGCGGGTGCCCGCAACTCCCATGTTTCTCTTGACGGACGCCAGGGTGGCACCGGCAATATCCCGGGCTTTCGCCGCGCCCGCTTCTAGAATGGAGCTTAGCACCTGCTCATCAATGTCCCGTACACGCTGCTGCAAGGGCTCAAGAAAATCGATCGTCGCATCGGCCAATTCCTGCTTCAACTGGGCGTAGCCTTTGTTTGCAAAGTGAGCTTCGACCTGGTCAGGCAATTGACCTGTGAGCAGTTGAAAGATCGTCAATAGATTTGTAATCGCGGGCCGCGCCGCATCGAATTTTATCTCGGTTCCCGAATCCGTGACGGCTCGCTTAAATTTACGCTGAATGGTATCGGCATCATCGAGCAGGCGTACGCAGCCGTTTGCATCTTCGTCTGATTTCGACATCTTGTTGGCAGGATCAGAGAGCGACATGATGCGCGCGCCCACTTTCGGAATATAGGCTTCCGGAACCCGAAACGTATGGCCATAATCACGGTTGAATCGCATGGCCAGGTCGCGCGTCAATTCAAGGTGCTGCTTTTGGTCCTCACCTACAGGGACGAGATCAGTCTGGTAAAGCAAAATGTCTGACGCCATCAACACGGGATAATCAAACATGCCAACGGCAACGTTCTCACGTTGCTTGCGCGCTTTGTCTTTAAACTGCGTCATCCGCTCCAATTCAGACATGCGCGCCACGCAATTGAGAATCCAGGTTAGCTCTGCATGCTCGGCAACATCTGACTGAATGAAGATAGTTGAGACGCTCGGATCGATCCCGACCGCCAAATAGACCCGCGCGAGCTCTCTGGTTATGTCGGCAAGTTGTTCCGGATCCTGTCGCGTGGTTATCGCGTGCAGATTGACTATACAGAAGAAGCTCTCGTATTCGTGTTGCAGCGTGACCCAGTTGCGTAACGCGCCAAGGTAATTCCCCAGATGTATGTTGCCGGTCGGCTGCACGCCGCTAAAGATTCTTTTCATCAGCTTCTTCCGGCGCCAATAAAGACTAAGGCCATCGCAATCGGCATCACCACGTTAAAAATTACACCCAGCACGCCGGTAAAAACCGCGATAAATAAGAGAATAAAACCGAACCTCTCCAGCGTTTCAAATCCAGCTT
>DATGYM010000061.1:0-15065 GCA_035297925.1 Pyrinomonadaceae bacterium
TTGCTCGTCTACGATCCATTGCGCCCGGTATTTCGCGCGCTGTTCGATGTCGCGCTCCGCTTCACCGTAAAACTGTTTCGTGCCCCAGCTCTTCGCGTAGATAACTTCCGCGCCTTCAAAGGCAGCTTCGATATCGTTGACGACTTCAACCTTGCCGCCGGCGGCTGCTGACTGCTCCTGTACAGTCTTCATTAGCTCGTCATCAAGCTCGTAGCCGCTGGGATGAGCGATCACCAGGTCATGACCCATCTGCGCCGCAGCCAAAGCGAAACTGTTGGGGACTGCCATTGGCAAAGGTTTTGGATGCCACGCCCAGGTCAGCACTACCCGCTTGCGCGCCGCGCCCAACCTTTCGCGAATGGTCATCATGTCTGCCATTGACTGGCAGGGATGGTGCATCGCCGATTCCAGATTGATCACCGGTACTTCAGCATATTTGGCGAAGCCACGGAGCACGGGATCAACTCGCTCACTTTCCCAGTTTTTCAAGGCCGCAAAGGTACGCACACCAATCGCCGCACAATAACGACCCAACACGCGGACAAACTCTGCGACGTGCTCAGTTTTGTCTCCATCCATCACTGCGCCGTCGCGATGTTCAAGTGTCCAAGTCGTGCCGCCCGGCTCCAGCACGACTGGATTTCCGCCCAGCTCACAGATGCCAATCTGCATCGAAGCGCGCGTGCGTAGGCTGGGATTGAAAAACACCAGGGCGACAGATTTACCGGCCAATGGCTGCGACCTTTCGGCGCGATGTTTGAAACTCAGCGCCGACTCAATGAGAGCCTGCAGCTCTTCGCGTGAGCGATCTGCCGTGGTTAAGAAACTTTTCATTTACAACTGCCGCTCTGCGGTGCAGAGTTCAACCTTCGGTTGGCGATTAATACGCAGCACGCGCCGCAACTTTAAACTGCCTTCGAGCGCGAAAATATGGGCTTGGCCAGGCCGTACAAGCTAATCAACAGCCAGAACACTTCCATTAAGAAGGCCGACAGATTGAAACGAAACATGAGGGAGATGATTACCAGCACAGCGCCGATTACATTCATCAGCAGAAAGCTTGCGGCTGAGCTGGCCACTTTCTCCAGTTGCAGGAGCAGATAGGCAATGACCATCAGAAGAACGCCGGCAATGCCAATGAGATCAAACCAACTGTAATCCAACGACGCCTCCCATTTGGTTGACTTCCAAAGTCGTCATACAAGCTCGCTCAACGCTGCTTTGAGTAGCGTAACAAAAAAGTCTATCTCTGCGATCGCAAGGCAGAGGGGCGGCAGCAGTCTCAGCACACGAGGATCGCTTGAGGTCCCGGTGATGACCCTGCGATCCAATAGAGCCTTATGCACTGGCGCCGCCTTTTCGCGAAATTCCAAACCCAGCAGGAAACCACGGCCGCGCACAGCGGCAATCTGCGGCACATCTTCCAGACGGCGGCGCAGATGGGCTTCGACCGTTCGCACATTCGCGAGCATGTCGTCCTCTTCGATGGCTTCCAGCGTGGCCGTGACCGCGGCCATTGCAATCATCCCGCCACCGAACGTCGTGCCCAGGTCATTTTCCTTGATCGCCGCGCCGATTTTTTCTGTCACCAGGCAAGCGCCCACAGGAATACCACTGCCAAGCGCTTTGGCGAGCGTAACAATATCCGGAACAACACCGGACGCTGCTTTGCTGCCGGCAAAAAACCAATCGCCGGTACGGCCCACGCCCGTTTGCACTTCGTCGAAGATTAAAACGATACCGCGGGTGTCGCACAGCTCGCGCACTTCGCGAAAGAACTCAGGCTCGGCAGTTCGCACGCCGGCCATCGATTGAATCGGCTCAAGCATAATCGCCGCCACCGATTCATCGGCCAGCGCTCGTACGGATTCGATGTCTCCAAACTCCGCTTCGAGATGGCCGGGCACATTCGGCTTACCAATCTCACGGTATTTTCCGAGAAAGGTGGCGCTGATCGCATCGGCAGTGCGGCCATGGAAACCTCCCGAGAAGGTGATGATATTCTCGCGTCCCGTAGCCATGCGCGCCATGCGCATTGCGTTCTCGTTCGCCTCTGTTCCCGAGTTGCAGAAAAACGACTTTGTCAGTTCTGAGGGGGAGATTGCTACCAGTTTTTCTGCAGCGCGTGCCCGTGTTTCCGAGTACACCAGATTGGAGTAGAACAATAGATTATTTGCCTGGGCTTGAATTGCCGCCACCACCTGCGGATGAGAATGCCCGGTTCCGGCGACGGCATGGCCGCCATAGAGATCCAGGTATTTCTCACCGGCGCTGCTGTAGAGCCAAACACCTTCGCCGCGCTCTGCGACAATCGGCATCTTCTTATAAGTCGCTAGTTGATAGCGCTCTTCAAGCGCAATAGTTTCTTCCAAGATTTTGGCTGCCTCTGCTTTCATGGTGGACTGGTCCAATCGCTAACCGTTGGCTTCCGCGCAAACTGACACTTTGCATAACCTTTATCCTGCCCTGGTGCCATTCGGAACCACGCCTTCGGGAACCGCCAACACAGGTTGTATGCCGTCCTCGTAACCGAGATCGAAAAGCATTGCTTCCGAAAACTCGCCCATCATTTTCCTTGCTTCTAAATTGACTACGAACAACGCCTGCATGCCTTTAAGCGCTGCTGGGTCAGCTCGCTCCTGTTTTATTCCGGCCAGCACCGTTCTTTGGTGGTCGCCAAAATCAACGCGAAACCGGACCAGTTTACTCGCCGCGCCGACGTCCTCGACCGAGATGATTGTGCCGACGCGAATATCAACCTTCGCAAGGTCGGAAATCGTAATCTGGGGCTTGATCGGTGCAGCTTTGAAGGTCATGGATTGGTACCCACCAACATCAAGCCGGTCGTTTCGTCGAGTCCAAACATCAGATTCATATTTTGAACAGCCTGTCCGGCCGCGCCTTTCACAAGATTGTCGATCGCGGAGAAGATCACAACCTGGCGGCCGCGCACCGCGAAACCGAGATCACAGAAATTCGTCGTCTTGACCCAATTAATGTCAGGCGATCCCTTTACCAGCCTGACAAAAAATGAGTCGCGATAGAATTTTACGAAGACCTCGTGCAGTTCCTGCTCAGTCAGGCTTTTTTTGGTCTCGACATAAATCGAGGAGAAAATTCCTCGCGCAACCGGAAGCGAATGCGTCATGAAAACCAACTCACTGTTCCACTCGCCAATGCTTTCCAGTTCCTGCTCAATTTCCGGCACGTGCTGATGCGTGAAGGGCTTGTACGCATAGAATGAGTTCATGCGCTGCGGATGATGTGTGTTCGGCGCCGGCTTCGCTCCTGAGCCGGACGATCCGGTTTTGGCATCTACAATCACGCGTCCATCGAGCAGTCGATTAGCCACCAACGGAGCAAGGCCAAGCAAGGTTGCGGTTGCAAAGCAGCCGGGGTTCGCAATCAGTCTTGCGCCGCGAATCGCGTCGCGGTTTGTTTCGGTAAGTCCGTAGACAAAATCCCCCTGCGTCTCCATCGCGGTGTGCGCACGGCTATAGTGCTGTTCAAAGACTTCCCGATCGCGCAGTCGAAAGTCGCCGGACAGATCGATTGCTTTGACGTTCTTTTGCAGGTTGGGCACAACTTCCATTGCCTGTCCGTGCGGCAGCGCGAAGAAAACGCAATCCAAATCGCTCCAGCTCGCGTCATTCTGCGGGGCAGTCGCAAACGTCAGGTCTGTTAAGCCCTGTAGATTTCGGTGTACTTCGGCGACAGGTTTACCGGCCTGCTCGTTCGCAGTGACAAAAACGATCTCAGCGTTTGGATGAAACAGCAGGATGCGCAGTAACTCCGATCCGCCGTAACCGGAGCCACCATAAATTGCGACTCGCAACTTCGAGTCTCGAGTTTTAGTTTTCGAGTTCACTAAACAAAAAGCCCTTCCACCTGCCTGGCACTGTTCTCAAGATTGTCTTCCGGCGAAATCGCCGAACCTGAAACTAGAAACCCGAAACTCGAAACCTTCGAGTTAACCAGTTCGAACAACCGTTCCCCATTTCGCCGCGCATTCGCTGCCGGCACCCCGAATTCCTTCTCGATAAAGTCTTCGCCCATTTGCGAGTCGGTAACCGAGCCGGCAATCACATCGATTTCGATGCCGCGCTGCCGCAACAGTTCGATACCACCCCACGCCCCGACATAGTCGGACGCACAGAAAACGAGGCCCGCGGTCGCCTTACACAACTCTTCGTCTGCGAAAACAGATTCGACCGAGTAGCCCCCAAGCAGGCCATCACCAAGTTCAATAACGATGAGGTCGGGCGAACTTCCATTGAGACGCGCGATGATTGTTTTCGCAACCACGGCGAGATTCGTGGCCCCGACAGTTGAAGGTAAGCCACAGTCGAGAAAACTTGCGATCGCAATCGCTCCGTGATCTGCCATGTTCAGCGTGTCGCGAAGACAAGCGATACCGGATAGTTTGGCGGCAGCAACGCGCAACCCGTTTCGAGTTGCCTGCTTGATGATCTCGGTGGCCGCATAGGTTTTGCCGCTGTTCATACACGTGCCGGCGATGATTATGAGCGGCGCGGTCTCTCCAATATCTGTTTGGGGCGGCAATGCCGCATCTGCGATGTTCAAGACTCGACCGTCTTCGTCGCTGGCGAGGCCAATGACAGCCACCTGAATTGCATCGCTCAAACTGGAATGATGCCCCGTACAACTGCCGATGACGCCGCCCATGTTGAGCAGGTGCAACTGATCACCATGTTTGACTGTGATGGGCACGTCGCCTACAAAACCCTTCAACGCGCGGCGCCGACCCAGTACACCGATCAAGATATCGCCGGGGTTAATCTTGGCGAGACGGCCGGTAGGCAGCTCTAACATGTTGTAAGTGGCGCTGTCAGTCAGCGCGCGCACCACGACGACATCGCCGGCGCGGGGCGTCGGTGAAGAGGGAACCACTGTTACCGTACGGCTCAGATTAAGTGGTGAAGTTGCCGAGCCGATCTTATCTGCGTCGATGATTCCGACTGGCGATGGCGCTGTTTCTAACTTACTCATGTAATTCTCCCAATATACTTACGATCTTTTAGAGACGGGCAGCGCCCGCCGGCATGGTTTCGATCGTTTAGAGGCGGGCAGCGCCCGCCGGCCGAACTTTCGTTAGTTGAGTCGGCTGGCGAAGCCCGTTTCTAAACCTGTGAAAAGTGTTTTCGCAGTCGCAAACGCAGCGCGTTTAGTTTGATGAATCCTTCAGCGTCGCGCTGGTTGTAAACAGTGTCAGCCTCAAAGGTCGCAACGTTTTCATCATAGAGCGACCGTGGTGACCGGCGCCCGACCACAATCGTATTGCCGCGATAAAGCTTCAGGCGCACGTCCCCGGTCACATTAGTTTGCGTTTCGTCTACCATCTTGCGCATTAATTCAAACTCGGGCGCGAACCAGAAACCGTAGTAGATGCTCTCCGCAAATTTCACGCTCAGAGAATCGCGCAGGTGCATTACTTCGCGATCCAGTGTTATTGATTCGAGCGCGCGGTGTGCCGCCTGCAGGACGGTGACCCCGGGGGTCTCATAAACTCCGCGCGACTTCATGCCCACGAATCGGTTCTCGACGATATCCACGCGGCCAATCCCATGCGCTCCTGCGAGTTTGTTGAGATTGTCGAGTAAATCCACCGGCCCGAGTCGCTTGCCGTTAATCGCCACCGGCTCGCCGGCTGCAAACGACAACTCAACATATTCCGCATCTGACTTTGCATCTTCCGGTGATCGCGTAAGCTGAAAAATATTCTCAGGCGGTTCGGCCCAGGGGTCCTCCAGGATTCCGCCTTCGTAAGAGACATGCATCAGGTTTCGGTCAGTCGAATATGGTTTCTCCTGCGTGGCTGTAATAGGGATGTTGTGATCCCGCGAGTAGGCAATTAGGTCGCTACGGCCTTTAAACTCCCACTCGCGCCACGGCGCAATTACTTTGATATCCGGTTGCAGCGCGTAATAGGTCAGCTCAAATCGCACCTGATCGTTGCCTTTGCCGGTGGCTCCGTGCGCCACGGCGTCAGCGCCTTCTCGCTTAGCAATCTCGATCTGACGTTTGGCGATAACGGGTCGGGCGAGGGAAGTGCCGAGCAGATAAACGCCTTCGTAGACGGCGTTCGCTTTAATCGCGGTCCATACATAGTCTTTCACAAACTCTTCCCGCAGGTCTTCAACGTAGAGTTTTGAACCGCCGGTAGCCAGGGCTTTCTCTTCGAGACCGCTCAGCTCCTCACCCTGTCCCACATCGGCGCAGTAGCAAATCACCTCGCATCCGTAACGCTCTTTAAGCCAGCGAAGCATTACGGATGTATCCAGCCCGCCCGAGTAAGCCAGGACGATCTTGTTAATCTTGTTTTCCATGGTTCAATTCACTTCGGTGTTTTGTACTTTGTGCTCTGTGCTTTGCCTTCTCACTCTTATCGTCGCGCGCAACTGCTTCGCAAAATAAAGGCAGCCTGGTACAAATAACAAAATACAAAGTTCGTCCTTTTATCCGAACAACTGCCAGATTCTCTTGATCGCCAGACGCTGCGCCTTCTGATCGCGAACGGCTATGAAGATTGTGTCTTCTCCGGCGAGCGTTCCGACAATTTCCGAAATTGCTGCGCCGTCAATCTCTACAGCTACAGCCGAGGCCAGGCCGGGTTCCGTTCGGGCTACCACAAGGTTTTCGCCCGACAGATCAAGACTCAACAGGCCCCGAGCTGCTGCCGCCTTTGCTTTTGGTATTGTGTAATGACCACGATGCTTTACCACGCCCAGTTCTTCAAGATCGCGCGACAAACTGGACTGCGTCGCGGGAACGCCCGCCCGCTCGAGTGAATCGCGCAGCTCGGCCTGTGTCCCAAATGGCCGGGCCTGAATAAGACTCAAAAGCTTTCTCTGCCGCACATTTTTCTTCATCGCCAGTCCGACACTATGCAGATCTTTCGCATAACAATTGCATAGATGCATAAAATACCAGTCTGGTTGGACAATGGTCAAGCACGCACCACTCCGGATTTCCTCATGTGTGCAATGCGTTCATTGGCCGGCAAGGAAGAGCGGCGTTATATTATCGTTCTTACAATCGAATTAGCGGCCGAGGTCGTCGCAGTTATTCAGGTACTTCGAAACAGGTAAACGACACGCTGGAACTGGTGACCAAACAACCACTATGTGCAGAAATATCAAGACGCTTCATAACTTCAAGCCGCCCGCAACTGAGGAAGAAATCCGCGCCTCGTCATTGCAATTCGTGCGAAAACTCAGCGGCTTCACCAAGCCCTCGAAAGCGAACGAGTTGGCTTTCAATCGAGCCGTTGACGAGGTGGCACAGGCAGCCCGCACACTGCTCGCGTCCCTGGTCAGCAATGCTCCTCCTCGAGATCGTGAAGTCGAAAACGCAAAGGCGCGCGCGAGAACGGCAAGTCGTTTCCACTCCGTGCAGATTAACAGTGCAGGCTGACCTTAAGCTGGCCGCGTTATCAGGTAACGTGTCGAGCGAAATCAGACAAGTCGAGGCCTTAACGAACGCTGAAAAAGACCAGTTGTTTGGTTGGGGCGACGACATTTTCGGCGCTGATAATCTCAACCTGCGCTGGCGCCCAAAACAACTGCACTTTCTGATTTATGCCGATGGCGAACCCGTAAGCCATGTCGGTATCCTGAAGCACGAAGTGATCGTGGCAGCCCAACCCGTGATGGTGGGTGGGGTCGGCGGGGTTGTAACTGTACCTGCGTTTCAGAAACGGGGGCTGGCTAGAGAACTGATGCTGCACGCGGCAAATTTCTTTGCCAGCTGGGAGGTGGCTGCCGGTCTTCTTTTTTGTCTGCAGAAACGAGTTCCATACTATCAGTCGATGGGGTGGCAGCTGATTGATGGGCCAGTCGTAATTGAACAGCCTTCCGGAGAACTTATTTCGCCGCTGCAAGTGATGGTGCTTCCAATCGGCAAACAACAGTGGCCGCAGGGTGAAGTTCGCCTCAACAGTTTCCCATGGTAATCATCTGTAAGCTACACCTGGAGCAAGGGACAAGAGCCTAATCAATGCCAAGTTCGATCGCCAGAATTAATCTGCCAATAGTTCTCATTGCGGCGCTTCTTGGCTTTTCCGGGTGCAACCGCCCCGGTGGGGCGACCTCCAATTCGTCGCCGCCGGCCAATGATTCTCAAGTAACATCAGAGTCGGATGCTACGAATCTTCACCAGCGTCTCAAAACTCTCTGCGATGGATCGCTGGGTGAGATCGGCGTAGCTGTTATGCAGGTAGAGTCGGGCCAGATGGTAGCGGTCGCGGGCGGGGAAAAGTTGCCGTTGTACAGCGTCTTTAAGTTGCCGCTGGCTATCGCAGTGCTAAAGGGTGTCGAAGAAAACCGAATATCATTGGATAAGAAAATTCGGGTCACACCCGAAGATGTAGCTCCGGGTTCGCAATTCAACACTGACCTCTGGCGTGAGCCAGTGGAAAAAACTGTGTCCGAACTGCTGGAGCTTTCGATCGTGCGCAGCGACAACACTTCAAGCGATAAGCTGATGGAACTTGCTGGTGGCCCCGGCGCCGTGACTGAACGGATGCGCGCTTTCGGATTTTCAAATATCGATATCGTAAACACAGTTCGTGGCTTCACCGATCACCGGGAGAACCCAAACACAGGGACAGCGGAGGACCTGGCGCTTTTGCTGGCGCGACTTCAACGAGGCGACCTGTTACAGCAAGCACAGGTCTCTCTCCTGCTTGGGTTCATGGAACGAGCACGTACAGGCGGTGAGCGCCGGCTGCGCGCTAACTTGCCGGCTGATACTCAAGTAGCCGACAAAACAGGCAGTGGTGATGATGCGACGAACGATGTTGGCCTTATTACGTTACCCGGCAACCAGGGGCACCTCGCGATCGCAGTACTAATCAGCGGATCGAAATTGTCGATTGATAAGCAAGAGAAACTGATCGCGGAGGTGGCGCGGACGGCCTACGACGCTTACGTTTCAAAGGCCACCTCGGCAACGCACTGAAGACTTGTTTGGCTTTCGCTGTGCTGAATTAACTCAATTATGAAACTGATTGCCAAACCGGAGAAAGATGAGTACGCACCGTATACCATCAGCTACATCGGCTTATTGCCCGAAGACGGCCTTGTTTTAAGACACCTGCAGGATAATCTGAAAACCACCGGCGCGTTTTTCCGCTTCCTTCCTACAGAAAAACTCACTTATCGTTATGCCGAAGGCAAATGGACGGTTAAGGAAATACTGGCCCACGTCATCGACGACGAACGGATCTACAGCTATCGAGCATTACGTTTTGCACGCAACGATACGACTGAGCTGCCTGGCTTTGACCAGGACGCTTACGCAATTTATTCCGGCGCCAACGAGCGAGCGATTGAAGATTTGCTTCAGGAGTTTGCTACGGTGCGAAACGCCACGGTGTCGCTGTTTGAAAGCTTTGATGAGAAGGCATTGTTGCGAAAGGGTGTAGCCAGCGGCAACATTATCAGTGTGCGCGCGGCCGCATATCACATTGCCGGCCACGAGCTTCGTCATCTGAACGTGATTAAAGAACGCTATTTGTAGAGGTCCGCTTTCAAACCAGCATGTCAAATATTAAGACCGAGATAAACGCGACCCGAGCAATAGTGCTTGAAACAGAACGGCTGGTGCTCCGCAGGCTTTGCGCCGACGATGCAGACTTCATCATCGAGCTACTCAACCAACCTTCGTTCCTTCGATACATTGGCGACAAGGGCGTCAGGAATGCCGCCGATGCGGTTGAGTATATTCAATCCGGTCCGGTAGCGAGTTATGAAAGGTTTGGCTTCGGGCTATATCTCGTGCAATTGAAAGACTCGGAAGTGCCGGTGGGGATGTGCGGATTGCTGAAAAGAGATTCGTTGCCGGATGTGGATGTCGGCTTCGCTTTTCTTCCATCATACTGGTCGCAGGGTTTTGCGTTTGAGGCGGCGATGGCCGTCGTCAACTACGGGCGTGAGGCGTTCGGTCTGAAACGTATTGTCGCGATTACCTCGCTGGATAATGCCGCCTCTATAAAGCTCCTCGAAAGGATGGGCTTCCATTTCGAAGGTTTGATCAGCCTCGGTGAAGATCAAGCGCAGGTCAGGTTGTTTGCTTCAGCAAGTTGATATTTGCCGGACGTGAGCGGCGGCGATTGTGGTTCAACCTTTGAAATAAGCTATTATCCTCGCGCAATTATTCCGTTCGCATCAGGAGATTAAATGAAACGTAAAGGATCGGCTGTCTGGAACGGCGGCCTCAAAGACGGTAAAGGAACGATGTCCACCGATAGTGGCGTTCTCTCAAACACTCAATACTCTTTTAGCACTCGCTTCGAAGATGGCGCCGGAACAAATCCGGAAGAATTGATCGCTGCCGCGCACGCTGGCTGTTTTTCCATGGCGCTCTCCGGCCAACTTGGCCAGGCCGGGTTGACCGCTGAAAGCATCCGCACAACGGCGGCTGTGAGCCTGGAGAAAACCGACAGCGGGTTTGCCATTACCAAGGTCCACCTCGACGTAACCGCAAAGGTTCCGGGTGCTGACAACCAGGCATTTGAGACTGCGGCAAACAACGCCAAAGCGGGCTGTCCCGTCTCAAAACTCCTCAAGGCTGAAATCACGATGGACGCCCGGCTCGAGGCTTGATTGCCAAAGTAACCCACGTCACACGCAAAAAACTACCAATAGCTTTTCACGAATTCGGAAAGAGAGAGCAGGTTACCCTGGTGTCGGAATTACAAAAGAGCGCGCGCGCATTCTCAGAAGACAAGCTGGACTACTTCATCTGCGCGCAATTCCTTTTCATGCACGTCGCTTGCCTGCTTGTTGTCTGGGCGGGCGTAAGCGTCACGGCGGTTACAGTTTGTCTGGCGCTTTACATCGTGCGCATGTTTGCTATTACGGCGGGCTTTCATCGTTTGCTGGCGCATCGCACTTATCGCACCAGCCGACTTTTTCAATTACTCATCGCTTTTACGGGAACTTCGTCATACCAGAAGGGGCCTCTTTGGTGGTCGGCTCATCATCGGCACCATCATCTGGTAGCGGATACGGATCAGGATTTCCATTCGCCCCTCACGCGCCGGTTGTGGCGCGCGCACTTTGGCTGGTTTCTTTCTCGCGACAGTCAAGAGACCCATTGGAAACTTATCGCCAACCTGAGCAAGTATCCCGAACTGCGCTTTTTGGATCGTTACTATTCAGTGCCGCCGATCATTTTGGCAGCAGCCGCGTTTTTACTGGGTTCGTTGCTGGAGAAATATGCACCATCCCTGGGAACGAACGGCTTTCAGATGCTGGTGTGGGCGTTTTTCATCAGCACGGTAATTCTCTATCACGGCACCTTCACAGTGAATTCTCTGGCTCACATTTTTGGCAAACGCCGCTTTGCCACTCCGGACAATAGCCGCAACAACCTTTTTGTAGCGCTGATCACGCTGGGCGAAGGCTGGCATAACAACCATCACTACTATTCATCTTCTGAGCGCCAGGGTTTTCGTTGGTGGGAAATCGATGTATCCCATTACACCCTGACGGTGCTGTCATGGTTCGGAATTGTCTGGGATCTGCACCGGCCGCCGTCGGCGCTGATTTCCACACAGTCGATTCCGGTAACAGACAACCCGTAAGACTGACGCAACTCCGTTCGCCATGAAACTGCTTGAAAGGGCCGAAGACTTGTACGTCTGATCATTCGGTCTCCCGATGTCTGAGAAACCGCACATCACCCGAGACCAATACCGGCACGTTCTGGCACTGCCTACTCGCTGGATGGACAATGACATCTACGGGCATGTGAACAATGCGCTCTACTACGCCTTCTTTGACACGGCCATCATGAATACCTGATCGGCGAGGGTCGGCTCGACAGCACCAACGGGCCGGTGATAGCGTTCGCTGCCGAGTCGCAGTGCCAATATCTGCAGCCGCTCGCGTTTGCGGCCGTGATGGATGTTGCCCTCCCGGTCGGCAGGCTGGGAAACTCCAGCGTGCGTTATGAGCTGGCCATCTTCAAGCAAGGTGAAGATTTGGCTGCAGCAGCGGGTTACTTCGTGCACGTCTTCGTCGATCGCGGGACGCAAAGACCTGTTCCCATACCAGCGGAAATTCGAAGCGCACTTAAACGACTATTATTGTGAAAGTCAAAACGAATACTTTAGGCGCGCGAAAATAACCGTGAAGCGGTAACTGCAGGTTCAAAAAAATTTCCTGGAGGCAATTGAACAATGACGATAAAGTGTGTGCGCATGTTGAGCCTGAGGTTAGTGATCCTGTCAATAGCGACATCGGTCTTCATTGGGTCGGCAGCAGGCCAGACTCCGCGGCAAACTCCCAACTTGCCGAACGAAACGCCCGCTAAGATGGAACCAACAAATTACGGGTTTGACTATGTTCGTCGCGAAGTAATGATCCCGATGCGCGACGGCGTAAGGCTGCACACCGTCATTCTGATACCCAAAGGCGCCGCAAACGCACCGATCCTTCTGACGCGCACGCCCTACAAGGCCACCGAACTTACTACGCATACCGAAAGCTCCCATCTGGGACCCAGCCTTGAGGGTTACGATAACGCCACCGATGTGATCGTCGAGGGAGGATATATCCGCGTGGTGCAGGACATCCGTGGCAAGTATGGTTCCGAAGGCTATTACGTGATGAACCGTCCCCTGCATGGCCCGCAGAATCCTACCGCCGTCGATCACGCGACCGACACTTACGACACAATCGATTGGTTAGTGAAGAACATTCATGAGAGCAATGGCAAAGTCGGCATCCTGGGAATCTCTTACGACGGTTTTCTCCCCTTGATGGCCCTTGTCAATCCGCATCCAGCGCTCAAAGTTTCGGTGCCGATGAATCCAATGGTTGATGGCTGGCGCGGCGACGACTGGTTTCATAACGGCGCCTTCCGCCAGCAGGGTATGAGCTACATCTACGATCAAGAGGCGACCCGCAAGAACGATGTGAAATGGTGGACGAGCCATTTTGACGATT
The DNA here is from genome assembly GCA_035297925.1 of Pyrinomonadaceae bacterium. Taxonomy (GTDB): domain Bacteria; phylum Acidobacteriota; class Blastocatellia; order Pyrinomonadales; family Pyrinomonadaceae; genus PSRF01. The sequence continues at coordinate 12,975 of DATGYM010000061.1, forward strand.
ATGACATGTTTATGGAGGCAGGCTCTGCCGGTGAACTGGGCCGCCGTCGCGGTATGGAACAAGTTGGTTTTTGGCGCAAGTTGCTCGAGCATCCCAGCTACGATGCTTTCTGGCAGGACCAGGCAGTGGACAAAATTCTCGCGAATCAACCGCTTAAGGTTCCGGTGATGCTGGTTCACAGTCTCTGGGACCAGGAAGACATCTATGGCGACATCGCAGTCTACAAAGCCATCGAACCGAAGGATACTAATAACGATAAGGTTTTTCTCGTTCTGGGGCCGTGGCATCACGGACAGGAGATCCGGGAAGGCAGCGCGCTCGGCGCCATCAAATTCAACAGCGATAGCGCTCTCACGTTTCGCCAGGAAATCCTGCGGCCGTTCCTCGACTATTATCTTAAAGACGCGCCGAAACCTGACCTCGCTCCGGTAATCGCATTTGAAACCGGCACGAACAGATGGCAGCGGCTGGACTCTTGGCCGGCAGGCTGCGCTAGTGGCTGCACAGTGAAACCCACACCGCTCTATTTAAAGGCTGGTTTGAAGGCCGGCTTTACGGCGCCGGGATCTTCCGATTCGCAATATGAAGAATACATTTCAGATCCCGCCAAGCCGGTTCCTTATCGCGCACGCCCGATCGACGGCACCACCTGGAGACAATGGCTCGTCGACGATCAACGCGAAGCATCGGGCCGTCCTGACGTGCTGGCGTTTGTTTCCGAAACGTTGACTGCGCCAGTGAAGATCAGCGGCGAACCGATTGCCAATCTGATTGCTTCAACCAGCGGAACTGATTCCGATTGGGTGGTGAAGGTAATCGATCTTTATCCTGATGAAGTGGCGAGCCAACCAAAGATGGGTGGCTATCAGCTAATGATTTCCGCGGACATCTTCCGCGGGCGATACCGCGAAAGTCTCGCGACTGCGAAACCGATTGCGGCCAACACGCCTTTGCTGTATCGATTCGCGTTACCAACTGCCAACCACGTTTTTTTGCCGGGCCACCGGATTATGGTGCAGGTGCAGTCAAGCTGGTTCCCGCTTTACGATCGCAATCCGCAAACGTTTGTGCCAAATATTTTTTGGGCTAAGCCGGGAGACTACCGGAAGGCTAATCAAAGGATTTATCACTCAGCCGGCGATCCAAAACAGCAGAGCTTTATCGAGTTGCCGCTGGTCACGCCTTAAGCTCTGGGAACATTCCGGTGGCGCGTGCGGAGCTTTGAGATTGGCCCGGCCTGCTAAGACCGGACGCCCCTGCCCGTTGCAAAATGGAATCACGGGTAAATCGTCGAGACTTTCTAAGTAAGACTGCCTTTGCAACGGCGGCTCTGTTGGTCTCACCAGTCAAGACTCTCCTCTCTCCATTAGGAAATTCCGACTCAGCCGCTGCTCCGGCGAAAAAATTGATAGTGATTGGCGCCGGATTGGCCGGACTTTCCGCTGCCTACGAACTTCTGCAAGCCGGCTACGACGTGGCCGTGCTCGAAGCTCGCACACGCTTTGGCGGCCGGGTTTTCACTATGCGCGAGCCATTCGCCGATGGACTGTATGCCGAAGCCGGCGCTATGCAGGTTTTCGACAATCACCATTGGACAATGAAATACATTAAGCTTTTCAACCTCGAAATTGATCCTATCAAACCTTCTCCCCTCACTTCATTGGTTTATCTGCAGGGTAAGAGAATCGAGATCAAACAAGGTAAACAGGTTGAGTGGCCAATCGCGTTATCCGCCGATGAAAGGAAACTCGGTCAGCGAGGGCTGTGGGAAAGATACGTTGTGCCGGCTTTGTCTGACGTGAGGGAAGGCGTGAGATTAGATGGGATAGCTCCCGCGGCAAGAAAATATGATCGCATAGTCTTCTCGGAGTTTCTGCGCAGTCGTGGAGCCACATCGGCGGCGATCGCACTGTTAAAGCTAGGACTGCCTGCGGGACTCGGCGATGGCGGGGACGCGATTTCGGCGCTGGATCTGTTGCGGGAAGACGTGCACCGCGAAGAGAAAAAACAGTCGTACACGATCAGAGGCGGTACCGATCAGCTTAGCAAGGCATTTGCGGACCGCCTGACAGAAAAAATTAGATATGGCAC
>DATGYM010000062.1:0-5579 GCA_035297925.1 Pyrinomonadaceae bacterium
CGGAAACATTTTGGCTTCCAGGCGCTTGCACTCCGGGCAGATATGCTCGCGTTCTTCAGGTGGAAGATACCGCAGCTGGACATAATCGACTTCTGGCCAATCCGGACAGCGCGTATTCAGATGCCATTCTGAATCGGGCGAGTCTTTGCGCTTTCGGTAGAGTTGGAACACGCTTTAATTGAAGCAGAGCAGAAAGCGGTGGGCATATTGGACCTTAGGCCAATATATCGTCGAATCCTATAGCCTGCATCGTTCAATCCGATTGCGGAGCGTGACAAGCTCTACTCACGCGCTAGATTGAAAACGCCTCGCGCGCGGAGCGCCTCTCCTTGTTAAACAGCTCGCCCTTCTCATCACAGCGAATAACTTTTTCGATCAACTCAACATGATTGAGGGTGGGTTTAGATTGACGTTTGCCTAGCTTCTCCCCGCGTGGAATTTTTGTTGCTGATTTTTCGGGAGAAGCTTAAACTTTGCAGTTGAACTCCCCCGGCGTTCTTAACAAGGAGAGCAGCATGAATAGCTGTGATTGGACGGACTGTTCGCTTGAAGTCGGCCTCTTTGACGGCGCGCCCAGTACCTTACTGAGCGTTGAAGGCCGTAAGAACATTCCTGGTGATAAATACCGATTCATTAATCTATGCCCAAATCACTTTGAGCCTGGCATGGCAACCCCCGAGCCAATCAAGATGCAATGGACCAGTCTGACGTTTTGGCGATTGGTGGTTCTCGTTGTCCTCGCCGTTATCTACTTAGGGTTTCCTAAATAGGTGCTCGGCTCTTTTCACGCATAGAGAAGCCCGATCTTGCTGTCTATGGAAAAGCAATCTGATCCGATGCCGTCGTTCGCGACTCTGCAGCAGGCCGCTAAATTGCTGAATTTACCGGCCCACACGGTACAGCAAATGATCCACCGCAAAGAGTTGTCGGCTCTATAGGTGGGCAGCCGTTGGCGTATTCCTAGAAGGGCACTCGCCAAACTTAATTCCACCATCGAATTAAGCTGCCCAACGAAAATAAAAGCAATCAAGCCGGCGACAAAATATAGTCGCTTCACGATACAAAACTTCCGCTTGTAATATGTTTTTACTTAGGCGTAGAGTTATTCACCCTTTGAAACTCGCGCACCTATGGAATATCGCGCCGATCCAGGCAAAGACATTTGGCACTTTTGCCGAGAATGCTCAAAATGGCCGCGTGGACCACGAGTCAGCCTCCTATGGCTGAACAAGCCGCCAAGACTGCTCAAGCTGTGCAATGAGTGCTCAGGCGTAACTTCCATCGACGGTCGTATCGCTTCATATCTCGCCTCACGATCCCAGCGTCCGACAAAACCTGTTTCTTAATCCTCAATACGTTGCGGCGCGATAGTTTTTAACCGTCAACTAGCCCTCAACTTGGGCCTCAGCATCTTGAGGCTTCATGCTTGCCTCAGCGGCTGCCTCTGCCTCGCCGATAAGCTCAGCGGGCACACGGACGGTTAGCCGATACGCTTTGGACTGCGCCCCGCCGACTGGAGACTTTTCATCGAGAGTTGAGGGAGGCCCGATCGGCCGTTTGTGTCAGTTGAATTTTCATTTCGTACTCTATCGGGGCTAAATACCCCCAGGGCAGAATGCAGTCGTTTGTGTGATACACCTCCTCGATGAAATGAGGAATGCGCTGGATGACATCGTCGTAGGTTTCGTAGTTCACAGATGCACTTCCTCGTACTTTAGGGTTTTGAAGAACGATTCGTTGTCGTAAGGATTACCCGTCCTGGACATGCTGATCTGCATTTTGGCCTGTTCGAGCAGAGCGATATATTGCTGATAGGCGTACTGCACGCCGCGATCGGAGTGGTGAATGCAGCCAGGTGGCGGCTGGCGTGTCTGCCGAGCGCTTTTCAGAGCAGCCAAACACAACTCGACATCGATCTGTTTGGAAATCGCCCAACCGATCACCTTTCGGGAGTAACGATCGAGGAGGGCGGCCAGAAAGACAAATTGCTTCAAGATCCCGATGTAGGTGATGTCGGCCACCCAGGCCTGATTGATTGTTGTCAGGCGCTTTTTCGCCAGCAGATTCGGATAAACCTTAATGCGCATGATGAGAATCAGTGGTTGAGATCTTGAAACTGTGCCAACGGATGGGAAAGAGCTGGTATTGCCTCTGTAGCCGGCGGATCTTTTTGTCGTTGACTACGATTCCTTCACGACGCAGTTGCCGTCCCAATCGCCGATAACCATAGCCTGGAAACTTGCCTTGGAGCCCCTCGATGTGATCGCGCAACTCTGCGTCGCTGTGATCGCGCTTTTCGAGATCGGTTGAAGGCTGGTAGTAATAACTGCTCGACGCTAGCTTCATGATTTGGAGCCCTTGGACTGTGGAACTAAACTCTGGACGGCGATCACGGAGGTATTGACGCTTTTGTGCCGGCGTAGCCAGTCCCCGAGTTTTTTTAGCTGGCCATTCTCCAGATACAGCTCGGCGAGTTTCTCCTTGAGTTCACGGTTCTCCCGTTCCAAAGTTCTTTCCCGAGCTAAGGGCGGCGTCTGCAGAGCCCCTTGCCGAGCTTGCCATCGCCAGCGATCAATCACACTGCCGGAGATTTGATACTTGCGGCTGGCCGCACTGACCGACAGCAGCCCTGATTCAATCTCGCCTACAATCTGTTGCTTGAATCCGGTTTCAAACCTTGCGTCGCTGTTTTCCCATCCCTCGACTCCTTGCAGCGGGTCCATCCTACCCGCGGATTGAGCCGATCGCACGTACCTCAAATTCTCACATTCTCTCTCCAGTCAATAGGGCGCAGTCCAAGCGCGTCCCAGCACTCTTCTTGGGAACCTCGATCATTATAAACATGGTGGCCGTCATTCTTGGTGGTTCTTTTAGTTTTAACGCGAGCGCTCACTAGGAGTATGACTCGGCGATCTTTTTCTTTCTCCTGGGTCTATTGAACGCTGCCATGGCTCTCGTGACTTCGAAGAGTAGTGCGAGTGCTGTCAAGAATCTTACAGCGGACCACCTGCGAGCGAAGGTAATAGAGTTAGTATACGCGACGCGGCTGACATGTTTAACAGGCAAGCGGAGACGTTATTAAATCAATTTGGGCCTGACCGGTAATTCAAAATCTCTGCCGGTAAGAACTGCGATCACTGCATTACCCCGTCAACAATTCGTTCTTGTAACCTGACCCGGCGGTACTCTACGGTGGATCATATCGATTAATGTCTCGGCGTTGATGGGCTTTGGGATAAAATCCACTGAGCCGTTCATCATAGTTTTCGCAGCATCCGGAGAAAGAAACCCCGTCGTTAGAATGACCGGCATGTTTGGCCATTTTGCACGGATTCGAGCCACTAGTGCGTACCCATTCAAAGCCGGCATCAGGATATCGGAGAGGACCAACTCGACCTTTGATTTTTCGAGCAATGATAGGGCTTCGATTCCATCGGCTGCTTGAACGACTTCGTACCCCGCTTTCGTAAGGACCCGAGCGATAAGTTCCCGGTACCTTTCCTCATCATCTACCAGGAGAATCATGAAATATCCTGTGAAGCGCCGATTTGTAGCATACCGCCAAACGACTAATCAACAAAAAAATGAGAAAACAGCGACATTTAGTGACAATTCTGTCCAGTTTCGTAATGTCGGATCTTGCGAGGAGGTAAATTTGTTTTAGAATTTTAAAGACCACGTTACTCGGTGTGGAAGTAAAATGGACCGACTGGACGACGAAGATATCGGTATTATTTGGGCGCGCCATTATCCTAAACGAACGGAGCGTCAATCGTCGATGTCGCTCTGCGTTACCCTCACCATGATTATAAAGCAGCGCGCTAAATCAGCCGATCAGTATGACCCGGCTAAACTAGACGAGGCGCTTGCCTTGGCTCATGTTCCAAAAGAACAGTTTGAGACAGTGGAAAAAGAGTCAGCCGCTCAGCACACATAGTCACACGTGTTGTATCCAACGTCGTCGTCGGCTTTAGCAGTTTTTTCGGTAGTTCCCGCAACCTTGATCTAGATTTATCGCACCGCTCTGTTTAAGAGTACTTTTCCTCTTCTTCCTTGCCCTGATTTCCTCTCCAGCCGATCTGAAGCCGCGCGCCAGTGAATGATAACAAAGGCAATAACAAGTCCAGCTGTAAGTGGCCGAGGTTTCGGCAAAGTCACCGTGACAGTTAACTGTCAAATTGTCTGCATTGAGACAAAACTGGCGTGGAAGCGGTGACAGCAGTTGTGTGAGGCCATGCTTCCATGGCCGATTGGAACATGTTTGTCACTTGATCTAGCAGCAACCTCTCCAGAACACCTCTGCGGTTAACAGCACATCCCCTGCTCAGTAGAAATTCTCAGTAGGCAACATAAGCCGCACCTTATTTATGAATATCCGGCGAAGAGGTCAGATGGTATCGCCGCTTTGACCCATTTCACTCGTTCTTAATCCCTCAGGGCGAGACTGCCACGGTGTGTGCCCGCCATTGACTCCCTGCTAAGTCTCGAACTTCTCGGAACTTCCTCCGCCATGAGGCACGGTCCGTGCTGAAGTCCGGATCCGGCTGGGGCACAGGAGCCACACCTTCGTAACCACACCTTTGTACCTCCCTGCCCCGGCACCATTTTGGGTGCCGGAGCTTCTATGGCCATATTGCTGGTCTATGCAGCCGGGTTAATCATTGCCTTCATCGTTTTGGCAATAGTCGCATTTTTCCTGCTGCTCGACCGAGGTAGCGAGGATAAACAAAGCAGAGACTGAGCGATTCTTCCAATGACTCTCAAAATCTTTCTAGACGAGAAAAATTTTCACTGTCTGAAGCAAGTCATTCCTGCGGGATCGCGCTCGAAGTTGCTTCTGCACGACCCCGCTCGCTTGAGTTTTGTCGGGAGTAATACCGTTATCAGTTGCAGTGAGGCTGAAGCGCGAAACCCATTGCTTTATGCGAGTCACTGCCCCGGTGTGATCGTTTCTATACATAAGGCCTTTCGTTCTGCAGGCTTGTGCGTGGACAATTCGGAAAAGCTGCAATGATGAAAAAACTATATTGGCTCTTTCCGATCCTTATTCTCACCGGCTGTGCCAAGGTCTTGGCCGTTCGAGAAATTCCGCAGATTATCGTCGGGGAAGCCGAGTTTTTTCGCACCATCGAAGCCCATACCGACGCCCCGATCGTGAGTGGGAATCGGATCGAGGTTTTGCTCAACGGGGATGAAACCTTTCCCGTGATGTTGCGAGATATCAGAAACGCGAAATCCACAATTACCTTCGCGCAATATCTCTACGAAGACGGTTCGATAGCCCACGACCTGGCCGAGGCTTTTGCCGAGCGGTGCCGAGCGGGTGTCAAGGCATCTATTCTTCTGGATGATCACGGGTCGGGTAATGCGCCTCATGAGATCATTACGATCATGAAGAACGGCGGTTGTCAGGTAGAATTTTTCCGCCGAATCGAAGCCGAGGGAATCCTCTTTCCGTGGAAACTACTGCGTTACAATTACCGAAGTCATCGACGCGTTTTGGTGATCGACGGCCACATTGGATTTACTGGCGGTTACGGCATAAGCGAAGCATGGACCGGCGATGGCCGTACAGCCGA
>DATGYM010000063.1:0-2741 GCA_035297925.1 Pyrinomonadaceae bacterium
ATCCGGGAATTTGTAAGCGAAGCGGTGCCGCGCCGGTGGCAATCAGCAATTTTTCATAACGAATCGCGCCCGCTTGATCGGTTTGTATAATCTGCTGATCAGCATCCAAATGGGCTGCACGCGTACCCAGGATTAGGTCGATCGAATGCTCGCCGTAAAAGGAATCATTGAAGATCGATAATTGCTTTTCTGTCTGCGTCCCAAGTAGAAATTGTGTCGACAATGGTGGACGCTGATATGGCAGGTGAGTTTCCGCCGATAAAATGGCAATTGCACCATCTGCCCCTTCCAACCTCAGTGTTTCGGCAGCAGTCGCGCTGGCAAGTCCACCGCCAACGAGCAGAAAGTCCACGTGTCTGGTCATGACTGTTGCCTCCGAGACGGGGTAGGGCACTGTTTAGATGGTTGCAGGTCGGAAAAGTTTCATGAGTAAAAACGAGATTGTTGGGACACAAATAAACCCATCGAGGCCAATCTCGTCAGCGTGGTTGCGCAGAAACGTCTTCCAACCTTGCGAGGGCGGTCTCCTATTCCTCGCCATATACTCGGCCACGTTAGCATGACGATATTGATGCCAAGCTTGAGCAGCCTGGCCGATAAGAACCACGAACGATATATGGTGAGAATAGTCTGTCGAGCGATTACAAGTTCGGCACTGGGTCGCACTGCCACTCGCCGGCAGTGTGGTTCGCGCAATTCACAGGTTCAGAATTACCACCAGTCAAATTTGTTAACCCGCTATTAAGCACGAACAGCATTGAGTGTGACTGAGTGTGCTTCCGCCCTCTCGATCACCCAGAGGAGAGCATGAAAGCCATCGCACTTACCGCCCTCACTGTACTCATTGCGCTACCGGCACAGGCCGCAACACGTCATCAGGTAAGCGGTTCGTCGACGCTCACCTGCAATAATGATGGACGCTGTACTACTTCCAACGTAACCGCGCCAACGCCGGGCCTTCGCAAGACCCGGCCGGCGATTAAAAAAACGGCGGTCGCTTCGCCCGCGCTTGAAGCCAATGGTAATTCAGACACCAAAAAAACGACGGCCACTGTTCAACCTCCGTCACAAGCACTTGACGCCAACGGCAACTCGGAAAGCGCGAAAGAGTCTGCAGCTACTGTTCAGAATCAGTCGCCCGCGCCGAACGTCAGTGGCAATTCGGACAAAGCTAAAGACACGGCAACCGCTGTCCAGAAGCAGCTGACTGCCGGTGTTGTCGTTTCCCGCAAGACCGGTGCGCGTGCTCGCGTTGGCGTCGCTTATGCTGCACGTTTTCAAGCGTATATCGACGATCTGGAAACCAACCACGGCGCGCGCGTGCTGTTTATGGGCGGCATTCGGCCCGGCCGATGTTCGAGTTCCAGTGAACACCCATGCGGAAAAGCCTTAGACGTGTGCCAGCACCGACGCGGCGTGGTTGATTCGCGCTGCAATCTGCCCGGCCGCGTCGCCCTCGGTCAAATCGCCGCTTCACACGGCTTATTCGAAGGTGGGCGCTGGTGTGATTCGGATTATGGTCACGCCCAGATCGGTGTGACCGCCGCCGCCTGCGGCGATAACCGTTTCCGCATCGTGCAGCAACAATAGAGGGGGGTAGTGGCACGCCAGAACTCGCACAAGGATACAAAACTCGGAGTCTCATAATCCTGTGGTTGACTACTATTCGATCCTTGCCCGTGCCATTTGGAGATTGGCAACAAACAACACTCAGGCTCGCCAAGAATTGTACGAACAAGCGCGAGCGATTCTCGTCGCACATTTGGACAGGAGGGGCCCACAGATATCAACACAAGATACAATAGCAGAGCGCATTGCATTCGAGGCGGCCGTCTTAAGAGCCGAGACAACAGCGCAATCAATAGGCGAGAAAAGCGCCGCGACATTAAAAACCCGTCTTGGTGCCCTTCATGAGTTGCATGGAAATGAAAAGCCGACACTTGAGACAATTCCTGATTTTGCTTCTCTGCTCCGGGAGCCTGCCGAAAATTGGTTAGCCCCTACCCACCTAGATCCGCGCGGCAGCGCGGACTTCATCGAAAGCTTCGGCGATACGTTGTGGCGCCGTAGGGCGCGCATACATCCGCTCTAGATAGGCGCGCAGGTGCGCAAGGTCGTCGATCAAGTGGAACTCGTTGGCCCAATCGACGAGATACGCGGTGACGCAATCCGCGACTGTGACGCTATCCCCAACGATCAGTCGACGTCCTTCGAGATGAGAGTCGAGAACTGCGGCCATGGCGAGAAACTCTTCTCTCGCCAGTGCAATATCCGCTGGAAGACGCTTGTCCTCCGGATGAAAGTGCCGTGTGCTTGCTGATCCTCCAGAGTGGCTGCTCCAGCTCTGTCACGGCAAACATGACCCAGCGATAGGCTTCTGCTCTTTCCTCTAGGTTGGCGGGCACTAGCCCCTTGTCGCGATATTTGTCGGCAAGATACAGCACGATCGCGGCCGATTCCGGGATGACGATGTCGCCGTCGACCAGCACCGGAACCTTGCCCGCGGGATTGAGGCGCAAGAAGTCAGGATGCTTATGCTCACCGGCTAGCAGATTGACCGGGATAAATTCGAAGTCCGCATCGAGCTCCTTGAGCCCCCAGAGTGCTCGCAATGAGCGCGTGGGACCAAATCCATAAAGTTTCATCGTCAACCTCCTGTGGGTTGTGAAGCCGACAGTCGGCCATAAGGGTCCGCCGCGTGACCGCTTGCCACACCTGGATGCTGTCGCACTATTGATTGA
>DATGYM010000064.1:0-36488 GCA_035297925.1 Pyrinomonadaceae bacterium
ACTGCACATCAAAAGCGGTGATGCCTTTCCCCACGTCACTAGTAGTACTGAAGGTCTGCGTTAAGCTTGGCTCGACCGCCGTCGCCGGATCGTTTTGCAAAGTGATTACATCGATTTCGTTTATTGTTTTCGTGCCATTGAATGCGATTTGCAGCCAGTCGGACGAGTATTCCCCATTCGTCCCATCCAGCCAGCCGCCATCGGGCTGACCCCAGTTGCGACCTGCCCGATCGCCATTGTTCGTTCCCGCAGGCGAGCCCCAACCAGCAAATGTTGATGAGGCCGTGGCCACGCCACCATTTGCCGCCAACGCTACATTGATGCGCCGGGGTGTGGGCGTGGGCGTCGGCGTTGGCGTAGGTGTTGCGCAGCCGGCGTTAGTCAATCCCACCGTCACGGTGGCCAGCGTGTTTGCCGCTGTCAGTTCCAGTCCGGCTGTGCGATCTTGCAAATAAAAGATGTACCCGTTACCTACCGATTGCCCAGTAGTAAATGTTCCACTGGGACCGCCGCTGGCGATGAGCTGACCAGCTGGAGCGCCCAGACGTATATCCACCTGTGAAGCGCCTGTAGAGGTCCACGAAAAACTGGTGCTGCCAAGCCCGGCGCCATCGCATACCTGAATGGGATTGGGACTGGCGCTGATCGACCCAGTTCGAAGTGGCGTCGGCGTCGGCGTGGGCGGAGCTGTTGCCGGCCCTTTGCCGGCGTGATCCCAATTGGCGACGCCACCGAAAAGCACGAAATTCATCCCATCAAGGTTGAGCCCCTCCACTCCAACCAGGTTGGCCGGCACCTCCAACCGCACCCACTGGCCCGGCGTCGGCAGGTTTCCCATACGGCGGCGACTGTTCGTCCCGTCTGTGCCCGCGATGATCTGGTTAGCACCCCAGTAGGCTCGGTGCTCCGCCGAGTTGGGCGTCCCGGAGGCGTCCCATTGCAACATTATCTCCGTAGGCGGGTGATCCTGATCCAGTCGCACGTAAGCAATTAGGGTATCCCCGGAGTTGACTGCCAGCTTTTGGGTAGCACTAAAGAAATAGTGCTGATGTTGTCCGTCCATTAGGTCTGATTGATGAGAAACACTGCCGGAGAAGGGGTTTGGGGGCGCGCCAAAGCCGATCCAATTCCACGGCTCATTTCCTTGCATGCTCGCGCCTGCAGGTATGCTGTCTTCCACCCACACCGTGTCTGCTGGCGGCGGAGTCGGTGTCGGTGTTGGTGTCGGCGTCGGCGTGGGCAGCGGCGGTCCACCAACGGGGCCTCCACTGCTATCGATCTTCCAGACTCGTTCGTCATCTGCGTTATACAGATAGGTGAAGCCCGGGGCATTTTTGATCATATTCATGCCGTCATAGGTGTAGAGCGGCGACTGTCCCGATAGGCCTAAAGCGTTTCCCGCGGCGTCGTAGTTGAGATTGAGCCGGTTCTTGCTCGAGTTGGTACCGGTGTCGAAAAGCTCGCTCAATTGGCCGGTTAGCGGCCCGCTTACGCCGCTGTAGGTTTTCCAAGTCAACATGTTGCCGAACGCGTCATAGCTATATTGTTTCTTCATACCGGCGCTCATCGCCGAGCCTTCGACCACGCGATTGACTTTGTCATACAGGTACCAATCGCGGCCGATGCGCGTGATATTTCCGGCGCCATCATACTTATAGTTCTCCTGGTCGGTTGGAGCTCCGGCGCCCGTGTCCCAGAGTGGCGCCGCCACGCCCGCTTTCAGCGCCTGAATGCGCGCCGGACGCTGCATCGAGTTTGGGTCGCGAGTCCATGCGTCCGTTACATTGTTGCCATGCACCACGTTCTGAATCGTCCCGTTATCGTTATAGGTAATCGAACTCGCGTAGTTGTTGAAGGTCGCATCATTGCCTCTGCCGACGCTGGATAACCGTCCTTGTTGATAGTTGTAGTGGACCGTCCAGGGTCGGCTTTGCGAACCTCCAGTTTGCGACGTGCTGGCGCAGTTCGAGTTTATGCATTTCGGGTAGTCCTGGGACTGTAGGTTACCCAGTTGGTCGTAGGTGAAATTCTGCTGGAAGGTATAGGCTGCCGGATTAGCGGCATTCAGTTTGGTCACCTTCTGGCTCAAACGACCATCAAGACCCTCATATGCATATTCTTCAGTTATTGAGACGTCGGCGACGCTGGTAGAGCCAGGGTCATAAGGATTCAAGACGAAGTTGTGGCGTGTGGCCGTTGCTACTTTCCCCATTCCCAATCCGGCAGCAGTGTCGAACGTATATTGTTTGAGGATTCGCCACTGCGAGCTGGACTGGTCTAGCTCCCTGATTGAATTGAGCCGCTGGCTAACGTCATATGCATACTTCAGCCAATGGGTTCCGTCGAAAGTCGTACCGACATTGCCCATCGTGTCGTAGTCGCTGTATTGAGCTGAGTTGCGCTCGGGATGAACTTCTGATGTTAAGTTGCCGCGACCGCTGTAGGTGAAGGATCGGCACTGCGATATCCCAGCGCTCGGCGTGCAGACAGACTCGAGCTTTCCGAGCACACCATAACGGTACGTCGTAGTTGTACGCGCTCCGCCCGTTCCAGACTGCTCTTCTACCTGGTAGAGTTGGCCATACGAGTCGTAGCGCTCCCATTTCTCCGAAAACTCTTCACCAACCGTTCCAACAGCTGATATGGAAGTGCCGACCTTCGTTTTTCGGTAAACCTCGCGGACACCTGTAAACTCCTGCGTTATTTCCTTATTGTCAGGCGTAGTGATAAGTCGAGGTCGCCCGAACGGATCAAAACTAGCGTACCGGGTGCTGCGCCCGTCGGTTGTCGTCCCATCACTCCACTCTGAGGCAAGCGTTACCCAACCCATCGCATTGTAGACCGTGTCGCGAAAGGAGAAAGTGCCGTTAGGCAGCTTCGATTTTTCCCTGGTCAGGCGCCCAAGCTGGTCGTATATGTACTCCTCCTCAGCAAGCTTCGTAGAGTTGGTAGCGCTGAATCTGTAAAAGACATTCACGCTTGGGTTACCACTCCGGCTGCCACCGACGACATCGTTGTAGTTGATGTGCGTAGCATTTCCTTCCTGCTTGTTGATGTCGGTGACTCGGCCGAGCAAATCGTAGAAGTAACTGGTGGCATTGCCCGCCGTGTCGCGGCTCGCTGTTACAAGTCCCGTGCTACAGTCGATGTCGTAATCCTCTGACTTGAAGTTGACGTTGAGGCCGATATACTGACTCGACTTTGGTACCCCAAGAATACCGCCTCCGCATATTGGGTAACTGTGGCTGATCGTGTACTCACTGTTCCCGGGCAGAGTGACGGTGGCAAGATCGTCGCTAGCACCAACGGTCTGCTTGTCACCACCGAAGTACTTCTCAAGGGTCACGTTGCCCTGGCTGTAGTCATAAGTAATGACCACGTCGTGCGAGCTTGGGGGAGGTTGACTCTCCGCAACTGATACACCGTTGCGGATGCGCTTACGGAGCAGCAACCCGGTATCGCTGAATTGGTCATCCTCGACAACTGTCTCGTCGGTCAGCTGGTTTCGTTTGAGGCTACTCGCGTATGTGCCAGTGACCCACGGGCTGCCGAGCGGAATCGGGTTGAAGAAGCTGCCTGACGCAGGCGCGTTGGTCGTGGGGTCGATTGAGTAGATCCCACCTTTGGTGAAATTGGTTTCTCCCGAGGATACATCATCATCAACGCCGGTGCGGATGTTGCTATGCCTCTCAACTTGCCGGTAGTGGCCCAAGCCGTCGTAGTTCGTGTACCGGGTTTCATCATACGTGTTAGGGTCGTCATTGAAGATAGTCCGGCTAGCAGCTACGCGTTGATTGGTGTCAGAGGCGTTCGAGAAACCGTCAGTGCGCACGTACTTGTCCATGTCATAGCGTACGTATGTTGTACGCGCGGGGAGGCCTCCGCCGGCGGGGAATACCTGCGAAGAAAGGAACAGCGGTTGACCCTGACTATCTGTGACACCAGGCGTATTCGGGTCTTTCGTAAAAGGCAGACCGTAGTCAGCCGAATGCGGTTGCGTGAGTGACCGTGGTCCGGGTGTCTGGGGATACGGGTAAATCGAGTAGTAGTAGTTAGTGTAATCACCAGTCGGCGCTGTCACAGTGTTGGTGATGTGGTAAGCGCCGCAGGGCTCGTGAATGTTGAATGGGGTGCAGCCGGCGGGCTGAGGCCCGATCAGTGGGTCGTATTTCCAGACGTGCGTCCGCGGTCCTTCGATCAGCCTCCGTCTCCTAACGCCGGGTGACAGGCGCGCTGCGCGCGTCCCGGACCAGCCTGGTGAGAAGTAGTAGCCATGGGTCTTGTCCCCGAAGAGCGGGTCGTTTGTATCGCGGATGGCATAATCCCACTCGATCCGCCCGCCCGTAGGCAGAGTGATGCCCGCAATGGCGCCCGGAGCCAATGTAAATATGCTGCTATCCTCGGGCCGGTATGACGTGTCTATCGGCATTGAGTACATCATCCCGTGAGGCAACTCAATCCCGTGAGGCAACTCAATCGAAGTGAGGTAAGGCACTTTAATCTTCTCAGCCATGTCACGGTCGCCCGTGTTGTAGCCGGGGATAAAATCCTTTGCCGGGTGCGGCCAGGCTATAAGCGTTGTGGTGTCAAATTTATCCGGGTTGTTTTGGGCAATCTGGGCAGAGGTCTCGCCATATCTCAGGGTATATTGGGCAACGGCGCCGTTGATCGACTGCAGCTTGACGTTCTTGATCAGAACTGGACCCCACGGTCCCACTTTAACGAACTCAATTCGGTGATAACGGTCAACGCTGTCCCTGATCTCCATCAGGTTGTCGCGCAACTCACCGTTTGGACCCTCGCCGTCGTCGTCATCGGTGTCGCTGGTGTCGTCACTGTAAAAGAACTTGATCCAGTTGCCGAATTGGTCTTCGATCCTGACTAGCTTGTCCTCGTCGTAGGGCAAGGTCATGATGCGACCAAAGTGGTCAGAGGTGCCGTTCTGAATTCGCAGCCTCTGGAAAAAATGCTTCTCACCGTTAGGAAACTCCAGGATATAGGAGTAGCTGCCGCCCCCGTTATGCTGGTAAAGGGCGGTGCCGGGAACCGGGTTCCGCCACATGCGAATATAAGAATTGTCCCTCGTAAAGAAGTACTCGGACGAGTCGCCTACGGACGTGTCAGGATCATCCTCGTGTAGTTTCGGGTAGAACTGGTGCTCGCTGCCGTCAGGTGACTGGTAAACGTCGTAAAGCCTCGCTGTCTGGTTAGGGTTAGTGACGTCCGGTGATATGCTACGAGGCCGAAATATTTTGCCGAAGTTGAGCTGCCATCCGACGCCGGCATTGCTGGCCGGATTGATGTCGTTGCCCGTCTGGCAGACATCGTCAGGTGACCGCAGGGGCACACCTGGCCCATCGTTTGTTTGATTGAATTCCGGGGTCTGATATATATCTTCCCACTCTTCACACCAAACCAAAGACTCGTTGTGAATGGGTGAGATGCCGCCGCAAGCGCCCGGAACGTCCGCAAACCGACGCCGGCTAAGCGAAATGAGCGACGACATGTGTAGATCAAAATTAACAGTGCTGTTACCGCCGGCACCTGTGCAGTCAAAGCTCTGTGACCAGATGAAGGAGTTGTAAATGAGATTGAATGAATAGTTAACGCCGCCGCCGACTTTATATGGCATGCCGAGTGGGATACGCAGAATGAGATTCCCATTGAATGTATTAATGCTGTCAATATCAGAGCCGGAGTATGTCCGGTTTGCGTTGAACCCCCGTTCCAGATTTACGTGTTGATTCTGCGCCTGTAGAAGCGTGGCGAATAAGAGGTTGGTTATGATGACTACAAGGATACTCTTCAATCTCATATTACTCTCCCGCTACCCAAATAGAATTTTCCTAATCCGCGTTGGCGGACAAATCAATCCGGATACCCAACGCGAAGGCCGTCCGAACCGCGGTCGATTTGGTTTCTCTTATCCAAAATTATTTTTCAATTAAGGATTAGTTCAGGCGATAAACAAATTGCTTGTGTTGCACAAAGTGACCAAAGACTGCGCATCCTCGTGTCCTGTCCCACATTCAGAGCCCGAGATAAGGGGAGCGTATCGGGGGTTTGACGCCCGGCAAAAATTACGCCGGAGTATGCAGTGCCGCGGCACGGATACTATCTTCGCTTGCGATAGAGTAGTAATGAATCCTTTTGAATAATTATGAAGATTATGAAAGTGGCCTGAGACTATTGCAGGGTGGGGCTTGGGAAGTTCACCTGGCCCAGCAACTCTATGAACCTCGGCGAGCTGTGAAGATCCTGGACTCTCGGATCTACGCCCAGCCAGGGTGCGAGCGCGTCACGTGAACTTATCGCCCGCGCAATCGATTGGACAGCGCGATCCAAGTTGCCATTTGCCAGTTGCGCGACGGCCAAATCATAGTGCGGAACATACCGTCGCCTTCTGCGATAATCCAGATGTTTAAGAATAGACTTGACCGTTCCCTGATCTCCCCACTTGGAAGCACCATACGCCAGGCTCGAGAGGTAGAAAGCACGTCCACTCGAATGTTCAGCGGCTTGCTGAAAGAATCGTATCGCACCTCGTTTGTCGCCCTCCCAACCGCACAACATTCCCATTCCGAACTCTGCCGTCGCGAAAGTGGGATTCAACTCCAGGGTCTCTTCGAGCCACTCACGGCATAACCTCAAGTCACCTGCAAGGAACAGGGCTTGTGCGAGCGCGCCTCTGATTGACAGGGATTCCGGGTTCAGCTCATAAGCCTCGCGGAGTGTTTCGGACGCCTGGGCGAACTGGCCATTTGTGCACTGGAGATTGCCTAGCCAGTGGAGGGCGGTGTAACTTCTCGGGTCTATGATCGCCGCGTTCTTAAAACTTTGCTCGGCGGCGACACGGTCAAACTCGTGCCGCAACTTGATGATCCCCAATGACACGTGGGCGTCGGCCAGGTCAGGATCAAGCTCGAGTGCTCGCAAAGCGGATTCTCTAGCTTTCAGCAGCAGTTCTGACGGCAGAAAATCACCGTGCGGCACGAGTGCACAGTAGTAATTCGCCGCTGTCACATATGCTTGAGCAAACGACGGATCAGCCTCTAACGCAGCCTCGGCATACTCTAGTCCCTTCCGAAGACCTGAAACAGTTCTAGTCTTCCAGTGAAACAGAGCACGCCCATGTAACTGAACAGCCTTACTGTTAGCACTGAGAATACTGCTGCTCGGTTGCCGCAGCTTGTTCTCCAGAGATCTGCAAATTTGACGGGCAATGTGTATAGGTTTGTCTTCGACCGAAGATGGAATAGAAAATTGAGTCGCCCATATGATTCGGCCATCTAACCTGGATAGATGGACCTGCACCGACGATACAGTGTCCGCGGCATAAACATAACCAACCAGGAGGTGGGAAACTTCTGCTGCGACTGCCAGTGGATCGTCGGTGCTGATGATTGCTGGCGAGGCTACCGGCAAGGTCGTTCTGATGCTCAGTTCAGTCGCGGTCGCTGTCGCGCATCTTTCACCCAATCCGATTTCTGCACCAGGGAAGTGAAAAGGTAATACTGAGATCAGTTGGATCGATCCATCAATGGCATCCGGATATGGCGATAGCGCCTCTATTAAATGTGGAGACTGGGAGGCAGTTATTCGCTCAACCGATCCAATGAAACAGTAACCAACGCCTGTTATCGTTTTGAGGTTGTGCGCGTAATCTTTTAGTACTCGTCGCAAATCTGCGAGTGCTCTTGTGATGTTTGTTTCAGAAACATGCTGATTGGGCCAAACTGTACGTATCAAACAATCTTTTGCCACAGGCGTTCCGGCTGACTTCAGAAGACATAACAAGGTATCAAAGAGTCTCGACGGTAGGCTGATGGGTTTACCTCTGTGAGTAAGCAGGTACCTCTTTCCATAAAGAATGTAATCGCCAAACTTGTAGATCTCGTCGGCAGCGATAGTACTAACGTCCTCGCCTCGTGTTGCTACTCGAAGTGTGTTCATGCACTAAGGTATTGTTCAGCTGGTGCTCGGCCATCTGCCTAAGTGGCAACGCCCGCCTTACCCCATTTTTATCGTGGGTATCTAATTTAGATATTCGCCTGATGGTCGAGACGCAGGCTCTTTGGTCGAGACTAATTGTTATTTAAGTTTTTCTTGCGAGATCCGCCGCTCGTGCTGCATGAGATCATAAGGTGTTAAGCACATCAGGGAATCAACCCGCTCACTTGCCCTTCAACGGCTTCGCACAGATCCATTTTTCTGCATACGTTACGGCGAGTGAGATTCAAATGTCTTAAAAGTTCATTGATAAAGTTCTGATAAATTCCTCAACGAGATTGTCTGGAATGGCGTCGAAGTAATTGGTGATTCAGCGCCCCAAACGATTTACCGTTGAGGGCAGATCTACATGAGGATTACATCGCACGTGTAAATTCTCATCTCGCTCGTGCACGCGCGACTCACACGCGTAACCACGGGAGTACTTTGACTTTTCAGGAAGCTCTATAGCGGTGAGGTAATCTCCGAGGATCTTGTCTGCCATCCCATCACTTCCGGAGTTATAAGGTGGCAGAAGGCAACTGGGCCTCGACCTTTGTGAGTTTGCCCTTGAGCCGCTCAATTCGCGCTTGACGATCCCGCTCTACGGTGCTGATGCTCCTGCGCCAATCTGCCGATTGCGACGCGCTTGCGTGCATCCATAGCCTCCTGCGCGCGAACTCTTCAGAACTCATCCTTAGTCAGGCTAGTCCAATGGTGCGGTACTTGTCCTAAAAATATCTTGACGAAGTGTTGATAGATTCCTGATTGGCGCTCGCCTGATGTTAGTGACCAAAACCAAGGTCTTGATACCCGTAGAAATTGAAGACGAAGTCGCCAAATGATCCGGCGCTAGTGGAAACTCAAGAAGCAGTGGCTTACATGGCGAAGGAAGGGGAAGGTAGATGCACCGAAGAAAAAAGAAACTTCCCTTAGCAACCTTTAGACGTAGGACGACTCAAAAGAATCGGCCTGTCGAACAGAAGCCTGCGTTTACTGCGTTGGTTTTGCCTTGGCGAGGTGCTGCGAAAAAACTCCGCGAACTGCAACGCCGGACGAAAGCCTATTGCTTCCATGTTGTCAGCAATTGCCACCACCAGGTCTTCGCCAAAGTAATTCACCAGACAGGCATTGAAACCCTTGACGGTTCCGCAATGATAAGCAAACGTGCGCCCGCCCATATCTTTCTGGATTCGCCAGATTAATCCTTGCGCAAAACTCTCCCGGATGGGAGGACCGTTTGGTTGATACCGAAGAACAGTCTTCAACTGTGGTTGATACATCATGGCCGTGGTTTCACGCTTTAGCAGTGATCCACGATTGAGAGCGACTCCGAACCGAACCAGATCTTCGACGGTAGAAATCATTCCGCCGCTGGCAAACTTGTAGGTTAAGTCTCCATAGGGATTGTTTATTAAGTGGTCTTGGTACCGCATATATCCTTTTGCGCGATGCGGCACAATCCGTTCCGGCACATCAAGGCTCGTGCTAAACATCGCGGCGGGACTCCACACGTTCTTTCTCAAATAATCTTCAAAAGACATCCCGGTAACTTCTTCGATGACTCCCTGAAGCAGGTTCACTGCGTATGAAGAGTAAAGGTAATACTCGTCCGGTTTGAAGAGCAGTGGATCATCTTTGAAGATCTTAATGGCCTCCACCAACGAGGTATACGGTTTCCAATTCTCGTTATCCAGCGAATCCGGAAAGTCCGCTCTGCGATAATGTCGGATGCCGCTGGTGTGCGTCATGATTTGCCTGATTGTGATCTGCGACCCTTTGTCTGGAAACGCAGGCACATATTTGCGGATCGGATCCTCGAGACTGATTTTCCCCTCTTCGACGAGTTTCATGATGGCTACGGCGGTGATCAGCTTTGAGACGGAACCGATGTTATAAACCGTCGTACTTGTAGCGGGTACGTTGTTATCAAGATCAGCAAAACCGATGCCTTTAGAAAAAAGTATCCGCCCTTTATGAGCGACGGCGACTGAGACGGCAGGTGCACCGCTCGACTTCCTTTGCTCTTCAAGATAGGCAGTGGCTCTTACCTGAGGAGCTTGTTTTTGAAGGGATGGCTCTTGCGCTAAAGCTGGCGCTACCAGCAGTAATTGCAAGACTGCTAGCCAAAGTCTGGTGCTAAACAAAAGCTTCATATTTGGTGTCGCTGGCGAGCAAAAAAGTTAGGGCAAAGATCAGCCCTACAACAAGGACTCGCCTCAGCCACCAACTTCCCCAGAGTTTTGAACTCATAGCGCCATTTCTGACCTTGGGCCTATCGCAATATCCGCCACAACAACCAGGTAACATATCCGAGCAAAAGGACGATTGCCGCCAAAACGAACGGAAAAAACCTGCGAGCGAAGTTCAGTATCTGAGCGCTTCTTTCCTGAATCGCTTCAGCGCGTTCCTGGATGCGCTGCGTCTTCTCCTGCTGTTCGACAAAAACTTGAAATTGCTGCTTCTGTATCGACAGCGATTCCGCATGAAGCTCAAGCTGCGCCTTCTGATTGTCTGTGATCTCTCCAAGCAAGCGCTTGATCTGTTCGAACTCTTCTTTATCGTTCATATTGACAACTCGCTTCTTACTCTGCTTGAGTGAGTCTTCCCTCTGTTATCCACGGAGACTTTGGCTGCTTGGAGACCAAGAAAGTATCCTCCGGTGCCCTTCAAGTAGAGATGGCGCCCGTCTGTCTTAATGGTCATGATTAATTTGGGGCTAACTTCATACCGCCCGACATAATCCCGAAATATCTTAAGGTCCTCGGTGTCAGCAGGTGTGAATCTTAATCTTGTCGCCATTCGGAGGGCTAACATGAGTAATTTCGTCATACTTTATCCTTAATCATGGTTTCATTACCTGGATCCGGCAGATCGTCTGCGCGTATGGGCAGCCGCCGAATACGCTTGCCGGTGGCGGCGAATACTGCATTAGCTACCGCCGGAGCAACCGGTGGCACAGGATGCTCGCCGAAGCCACCTGGACGCGCATTACTGGGAATGATGTAGGTCTCGACCAACGGCATCTCGTTCATGCGCATAACGCGAAAGTCGCTGTATGTTCCTTGCTGTGCCATGCCATTGCGAAAATCGATCTTGCCGTGCAGCGTAGCCGAAAGTCCCCAGGTGATTCCGCTTTCGACCTGGCCTTCAAGACCGGCGGGATTGATCGGGAGGCCGCAGTCGAAAACACAGACTATTCGCTCAACTCGAATGTCGCTGAAGTCGCGGGCCACTGACACCTCTGCTGCCTGGGCCATGTAGCTGCCGGCATGATAGATATTGAGGGCCATCCCCCGCCCGCGCCGGCGGCCTGCAACATCAGTGAGAGGTTTCGTCCATCCCGATTTCTCTCGCATGATTTCCAGGACGCGGATCATGCGGCGGCGATCGATTTTCTGCTCTCCCAGCGCAAGCACATCGCCGGGCTGCAATAAGTCGATTCGTAGTTGCACCGGGTCTCGTCCGGCGGCATGCGCAATCTCATCGATGAACGACTCGCGGGCAAAAACAGTCGAAGGATACTCAACGGCGCGCCAGGCGCCGGTTGGAACGGGCGTATCAACCGGAACATAGTCGACTTTCATCGCTGGAAAGTTGTACGGGTTGTCGAACGAGCCCCAGGGTGACTCACCTTTCACATACATCTGAAGGTCTTTCTTCTCCTCCTCGGTGGGCAGGCCAAACATTGACAGGTCCGATCCGGCATTTTTGTGCAACCAGGCGGTGATTTGTCCGTTGGTATCAAGCCCGGCAGCGAGATGTTCAGCGGAGGCGGGATGAAAAAAACCATTGCGCATGTCGTCAGTGCGCGTCCACACCAATTGAACAGGCTTGCGAATCGCTTGGGAAAGCTCCACTGCCTCGTGAACGTAATCGACGAACAGCCGCCGTCCGAATCCACCGCCGAGCAGCGTGGTGTGAATCTTCACAGCTTCCGGAGGCAAGCCAAGCATCTTCTGAATATCCTGATGTGCCGTTTCGGGTGTTTGCGTGGGCACCCAAACCTCGCACGAGTCACGGCGCACGTCGGCGACGCAGTTCATTGTCTCAAGCGGAGCGTGTGCCTGAAACGGATAGACGTAAACGGCTTCCAATTTTTTCGCGGCGGAGGCCATCGCTTTACTGACATCACCCCCGCGTCGAATTGGATACCCTTCCTGATCGAAACTTGACTGAAGCTTGGCGATGAAGCGATCCGAGTCGAAATCACGATTGGCGCCGGCTTCCCACTCGACATTGAGAGCTTCGCAACCTTTGAACGCAGCCCAGGTATTGTCTGCAACGACCGCAACCCCGGTTGAGATTCCTTTGCTGATTGGTACGACGTGACGAACTCCGGACACCGCCCTGGCTTTCTTTGGATCAAAGCTTCGAACTTTGCCGCCAAGGTATGGACAACGTTTCATCGCGGCGAAGAGCATGCCAGGCACGCGCACGTCAATGCCATAAACGGCTTGTCCAGTGACTATGCGGGGAGCATCTAAACGCCTGAGGGGTTTTCCAATCAGATTGAAGTCGCTGGGATTTTTTAGCGGAGGATTGGTTGGAATCGGTTGTTTTGCCGCAGCTTCAGCCAACTCGCCATAAGTCAGTGAGCGTCCCGAGGGCCAATGTCTTACGGTTCCATGTTGAGCCCGACAGGTAGACCGGTCGTGCACCCATTTTTCGGTAGATGGCTCTCTCACCCATCTTTCAAGAGCCGCGGCAATCAACATCTCGCGGGCGGCCGCGCCGGCCTTACGCAGCTCCGTAAACGTACCCGAACTACTTCCGCTTCCGCTGGTTCGCAAACGTATGCCTTTAAAGCGCGCGCCCGGCATGGCTTGCTCTAGACGTATTTTGTCGAGATCAACTTCCAACTCCTCTGCAAGAGCAGCAGGCAGGTTGGTTCGCACACCCTGTCCCATTTCTGAACGAGTCACCCACAGCGTGACGACGTTATCTGAAGTGATGCGAATGTAGGCGTTCGGCTCAAACGCCTTCTCTTCAGAACCTCGTGCTGCTTCAGGCAGATAGAAAGTAATCGCAAGCCCGGCGCCAGCTGAGGCGCTACTCTGCATAAACCTTCGGCGCGTTAACTTCATGATGCTGAACCGTTACCAATAGTCTCCGACTCGTTTGATCTTATTCCCTTCAAATTCGAATAATGTTACTTGAGTACGTGAGAAGGCTTTCCAGGTGCTGCCTTCCTGTGCCTTAAAAGTAACTCGATATTCGGCGACGACCACGTTGACGCCGGAAATGAAACTAAGCGTCGCAATCTTTGTGTTCTTGGTAACACCCAGAAAGGACGACATACCTTCTCTCATTTTGGCTTTGCCCTCGATTCTCGCCTTAACTCTTGGGTGCTCATAGATGACGTTCTCAGTGTAGAACGCGAGCAGGGCGTCAACATCGGCTGTGGTTGACTTTTCGAGCATTGTTGCCCTGCGGGCCTCAAGATATCTCTTCACGATGCGCGTCAGATTCTCGTCTTGCGCGTTAACTTCAACATGTGGAATTGTTGCGATGAGGCCAATTAATATGACCCTGAGCAGGAATTTCTCAGCAAATTTATTCATCGTTTTCTCGCTTCATAGTTCAAAGTGTAACGACAGTTGTCGGAGGTGATCCGAATGTAGGTGTTCGGCTCAAATACCTTCGACTCGTCGGCGCCGACTTGAAGTCCAGGAAGATAGAAAGCAAGACCGAAACCAGCACCGGCGACTGTGCTGTCTTTCAGAAATATGCGGCGTGATAACTTCATGAGACCTGGCTTCGGAACCGCTCGGGATTTAGTGATCGAAGCCCAACATCTTTGAGAGGCAATACATAAATCTGTCGATTTCTGCCGAAGTACAAAAGCTGTCCGTCTGGAGAGACGGACGGGTTGTATTCCCAATTTTCAGTGTTGACCACCGCTCCTAAATTTATTGGCTGCGCCCATCGTTTGTGGCTCGCGTAAGACACGTAGAGATCCGCGCCGCCGTAACCGCCCGGCCTGGTCGAATAAAAAAGCAAGGTCTTTCCATCAGAAGAAACAAATGGACTAGTGTCGGACGAAGTTGAGCTAACGGGGGAAGGTAGTTTCAAAGGACTGGCATACTTCGCGCCCACGAACTTAGATACGTAAATAGAATTTGTATTTGGCGCGGCGTCCCGATCCGAAAAGAAATATAATGTGCCATCGCGAGCAACCGACGGCGATCCCTCCTTGCCGACAGAATTTACGTTTTCAACCCATTGAGGCTCGTTCCACTGGTCGCCGCGCCGATCGACAACCCATATGTCCATGTCCTTCTTCACACCGTCGACCGACGTTCCAGGTTTTGGCCGCGTCGAAACGAAGAAAAGTCGCCTTCCGTCAGGACTGAGCTCAGCATCAAGATCGGAGTATGTGGCGGTCGAAAACTCTAACGGAGTCGCAGGCTGCCAATTTCCACTCAAGAGGAGCGAACGATAAATGTGATTGACTTTCTTCTCTGTGTCATAACGCGTGAAATAGACCTCGCGCCCATCAGGCATGAAAGTCGCCCCGAATTCCTTGCCGGTGGAAATAATGCCGGATGCAAAGACCTGCGGCGAATCAGCGTGCAAAAGAATCTCGATTTCCGGAGAGGCCAAACCGTTATGAGCGAGCCCATTCTGTTGTTGTTGACGAGCGGCCAACTCGCTACCCGCTAGAGCAGCCAGGCTTAGCACACACAGAATTCCTGCACTTCGTTTTGAAGACGCCAAAGTTTCAAGGAATCGCCGAATTGTTTTCATCCTTTTTTACCTTCCAAGAGCCGCTCGATGAATGGCCTTACGCATGCGCTGATATGTGCCGCATCGGCAGACTGAGTCAGACATGGCCTCATCAATATCAGCATCCGTCGGATTCGAGTTCTCCTGAATCAAAGCGGCGGCGGTCATAATCATCCCCGCCTGGCAGTAACCGCACTGCGCGACGTCCTCTTCCAACCAGGCCTTTTGGCATGGATGATCGCCAGCCTTGGAGAGTCCCTCGATCGTTGTGTACCTTTTGCCGGCCGCCTCAGAGATTTTGATCTGGCAGGAACGAACCGCGCGATGTCCTTCATGAACCGTGCAAGCTCCGCAAACACCAACACCGCATCCGTACTTCGTGCCGGTCAGAGACAAGAGATCGCGCAAGACCCAGAGCAGAGGCATTTCAGAATCTGCCGTTACGGTACGAAGCTTACCATTGACGTTAATCGTAAATCTGGACATAAATGTTTCTGTGCCTTCGAAAAGATAGAGAGTAGTTCTCCTCCATCTTGATGGAGTTGATTATTGCCTCACTTGCATCCACTGCTTTCCGTCCCATTTCCACGTGTCATCAAATGTTTGGTGTCCGTCGCTGCCGCCATACAATACGATTCTGTTTCGCGCGCTGTCGTAGGTCATCGCATGCATGAATCTTTTACCCGGACCACCCGCCTTGATTTCCGTCCACCTGCGACCGTCCCAGGCCCAGGTGTCCTGAAGCACATTGAAGTCTCGTTCGCCCGGCGCCTTCACTCCATCGCCGCCGAATAGCAACATCACTCCCGCCCGGCTATCAAAAGCCATGCGATGTCTGGCGCGTGGCGGTGGTCCTTCCTCACTGATCTTCTGCCAAATCTTTCCATCCCAAGTCCAGGTGTCGTTGTGATATTTTCTGTCTTCGCCCAACCCCCCGAAGAGAACTATTTTCTTGCGCTTACTGTCGTAAACCATCGCGAAGTGAGTGCGACCCCCGGGGCCGGCCGTGACTATCCTGGTCCATTTCATACCGTCCCATTCCCAGGTATCAGTCGCCCACGTGCGGTTGGAGATTTGACCCCCATACATTACGGTCTTTCTGCGCGCCGCGTCATATGCCATTACATGGTGATCGCGCGTCCCCCCACCCGTATCAGATTTTTGAAGCCAACCTTTGCCGTCCCATTCCCAAATGTCGCCCCTTAGATCTTTAGCGCCTTCATTTCCGATTCCACCGTACAGAACGATTCTTTTTCGGTGGGAGTCAAAGGCCGCACCGCTCAGGCTGCGCGCCGAGGGACCAGAGCCGGGTATTAACTCCCAACGCTTTCCGTCCCAACTCCAAACTTCTCCTCGCTCCGGCTGATATGGTTTTTGGTATCCATCCAGCAGAATGACTCTGTGATGTACGTCATCGTAAACCAGGCAATGCCCTTCTCGCGGGCTAGGTTTGGCGGCCACCGGAGGCATCTCCACTGGTGGCCGGGAGGCAGCAATTCTCGTTTGAGAGACCGGGTTGAAAAGCACTAACAATAGAACTATCGCGACGGTGAAAATAACTTTCATGTTTACCTTATTTGATCTGCGTCCACTGCTTGCCGCCCACTCCCAGAGGTCATCCAACACTTTTCCTTCACGGTTGCCGCTGTACAGAACCGTCAGACTCGGAAACTCGCTCAGCCTTGCCAGGCCAATTACCTTTTAGAAATATTTCTATCGCCGGGAAAATTATTTCTGGCGCATCGACCCAGGATTGATGCGCGGCGCCGGAAATTGTCAACAGCCGCGCATTAGGCAAGATCGAAATCCATTCCCGGCCACTGCCGTACGACGCATTCCGATCCTTAGTGCCGTGAATGGTTAAGACCGGAATTTTCACTTGCGCGACCTTCTCTCGTGGGATATCAAGCTTCTGAACCGAGGCAAAAGAGTATTGGAAATGCTTTTGCAGGTTGACCGGCCATTCGTTTGGCGTGTCACACCAACCTTTGCCCAGTTTGTCTACATTGGCCGGATTGCCAACCAGTCTAAACCGCGTGACTTGCCATTCCTGTTCACAATAGTCCTTCGGGTTACTCTTGTAGTAGCGCTCGTCTCTTAGCTTCTGCACTTTGGCCACTTGATCTGCGTTTGCGCCAATGTCCTCAAGTTTATCGTTGTTCGTGAACTGCGCAGGGTATTCTGTCCCGAACTTCAACGGCACTGGCCCCATTTGGATAATCCGCTCGACGCGTTGTGGATGATCCATCGCGTACATCACCGTCATTAAGCCGAGGTACGAGTAGCCGATGAGACTGAACTTTTCGATCTTAAAATACTCACGAACTCTCTCGACATCCTTTACATCGTCATAGATGCTTACAATCTCGCGCTTTCGATCGTCTGGAATTGCATCGGAGCGACCACGACCGCGCATATCGTAGAAAACAAGAGTCCGCCCCTTTGACAGTTGCTTGAAATCATTGAACAGAAAAAGCCCTCCCGGAATGATCACAGTCTGTCTGCCGGTGCCGACCTTTTGATAGAAGAGACGCGTGTTGTCTTCGGTGGGAATGTATCCTTCTTCGATCTTCGGACTTTCTGACGTGATCTCGCCGGTCTTCTCAAATCCGAGTCTCGGTCTCGCAACGGCAGTGCTTGCCAGGCTCGCACCAACCAAGAGCACTACTGCTGAAATTCGTCGAACCATCAGTTAATCCTCCGAAACTTCCCGCTAAGACTCGACATTTATAGTTAGGGTAGTTTTCATCCGGGTTACATATCGAACAACGTGAAGGCCATGGGTGCGAGTGTTTTATCATTCAATGGCTCCGGCCCTCATCGATCACCTGCCGACCCGCTTGAACGAGAATTGGGGTTCCTTCGGCTTCGAGCCATCCGGTCGCCTGAAGTCGATTCCGCCCCAGCGTGTCTCACCGGCGAGGGTGTCGCCTTCGAGCTTGCCCTCGAAGAGCTTCACTCCCCGCGGCCGCATCCCGTTCAGGTTCCCCCAGGTCAATCCAGTAGGAGTGACTCGAAGGTACTGCAAACGCTGTGTCCGAAACTCCGCGGGCGCCGTGGGATTAATCATCTCGCCGACCACCTGGCCGTTCTCGACGCTGATCCGCAACGTTTCCTTGCCGGTACGTGGCTCATCCGGATTCATCCAAATATCACCAACCCAGTCACCGATGTACGCCTGCGCCTCCTCCGGCGTGGGGGGTGGCGTGGCCAGTAGACCTTCGACTGTCTCAGTTGGTGGCGGGCGGCGCTCGACCTCGGCGATTTTGGCCAGTAGTGTGGCGCTGTCTGACGGCGCACCGTAGCCGGACACAAGTGTGTTGTATGCCTCCCTCGCTGCTGCCCCTCGCGCCGCAGCCTTCCGGTGTCCTGCGATCCACGAGACATCCGCAATCGAAGCCGGAGGAGAAATGGATTTTTCATCCAGTTTCAGGGTATGAGCAGAGCTTTGACTCTGCGCTTGGATGAGCGTGCCGCCTGCCAATCCGAACAGAAAAATTACCGCGCCGGCCCGCAGAACACCTGACCTGAAGACGTAAGCAAGAAATTGAAAACGCCGAACCGGCTGGGCGTCTTCCGATGCTTTCTTAAACAGGGGCCAATGCATTTTTGTTACCTCACTTTCTATCCAGGTCGATCGCTCTTTGCATATACAACGACCAGGATAACTACGAGGCTGATGCCCGCCAAAACCCGCCAAAAGACACTATCGCGACCCGGCAGTGTTGCTTTGCTTTTCTCGATTTTTACAACGTCCGTGTAACTTATGGTTGTCGTTTTGGCAGTTCCTTCCCTGGTCACAGAGAACGAATCTGCGCCTATGGAGCTGATGTAGCCCTTCACCTTCGTCCCATTGCGTAACGTTACTTTCACATGGACGTCTGGATCAGTTCCAATCTGCGCCACTGCGGATTTTACCTGCTCGGCATCCTGGCTCTGATTAGGATTGTCAGAGGCATAAAGACGCCCCGCGTGAAACGGCATAATCAGAACGATCAGCAGGTAAGCAAGTACGATTGAAATGCTCTTCCTAATCGTAATCATCTTCTCTTCTCCAGAATCTCGAGAAAACAGGCAAGCAGGATGCTTGGATTCGGACATCAAAAAAACACGGAGTTAGAGCGGTCGGGTAACAACCGCCTTCCTACTTTCCGATTTCGGCCATGCGGTTGGTCGTCTATCGATAGCGCCAGCAAATCTTTTCATCTATTCGCGCCAACCAATGTCAAAACCAGCCCAACTGCCATCCAGGCAATGCCTATCTTTGCGAAAGTCGAAAGCCCTTTGCCCTTTATCTCAGCGACTTCGCTGTATGCAATGGCCTGGGTCGTGCTCGCACTGATGTCTCTAATAGTGAAACTATCGTCAACGATTTCCACCACGATCCCCTTTAGCTTTTTTCCACTTTTAGTCTTGACTGTAATAACTTTTCCCTTATCACGATACTCGGTGACCTTCTCTTTGATTCTTGCCACGCGCTGTGCCTGATCAGACTGAGGCCCAGCCGTCACGGGAGATACGAGTATTAGGGAATTCAACACGATACAGCCGAGCGTGATCCAAACAGTCGTTTTCATCGGCATAACGGTTTCATACCTCCCTAGAGAGTCTTCATTCGATCCTTCTCCCGACTGTTAGACTGTTTGAGAACGTTTGCCATCCGTGGCGTCAAAGAAAGAGATACGCCCGATTGGCCGCAGCAATCCTTCTTAACTATTCACTTCGGTCGACTGAGAGTGTAGAAACGCAGCGAAAAGGCGTCTTTAGGCTTTGCTGATAAACTCTTGATAAATTTCTCAAATGGCAATTTCAGTTGGGGCGACGCCTATTTCTAAGTGGAATTGATCCATTTTTTGTCGGATCGATTAATGATAGCGATGTTCTGGAGCACGATGTCATGCAGCCAGGGGTCAGCGACGGTGTAGGTGTAAATCTTATCCTGCGGCCACAACTTGATTTCCAGCGACTGGGCGAAAGTCGCACTCACAACGGCTAGTTCGCAACCAATTAACAGCGCCAAACAGAATAGCTTCGTCAGGATTTTGCTCATCTCACCTTTGACACGAGGTCTGCTTGTCCGGATGCGACACACTATGCCACCGAGAACGGTCCTCAGCTATAAGGCCTCCCTCGAAATCTCAATAAACCCCGAAAACAGGGTACTCCTCACGACGTCCTTCATCCTCCTGAAAGCTAAGAACTAGTGCTCTCAGTTTCAAGTCGAAGTAGAAGCACCTACCATACCTCGCAGCGCGGCGCGCGTACCATTGCATCCCCCGCCTTGCAACTGAAGGCCGCGGCAAATTCCGGCATATTCATCAGCGTCCCGTCCACACGGAACGGTCCTGGAGCATGCGGGTCTGTCTGCACTTGCAGGCGGAGCGCTTCAGCCCGTTGATTGATCGACCAGACGCGCGCGAAGCCGAGGAAGAACCGTTGTTCGGCAGTAAAGCCTTCAATCACTGGCGGCGTTGGCTTGCCGGCCAGAGACTTCTTCCACGCGCGATACGCCAGCTTCAAGCCGCCCAGATCGCCAATCGCTTCACCCAGCACCAGCTTGCCGTTCAGATTCAGGCCTTCCATGGCCTGGAAACCTGAGTATTCCTGTTCGATGCACGAAGCACGTTCGTCGTACTTCTTTCCATCTTCCGGCGTCCACCAATCACGCAGATTGCCGCTGGCATCAAAGCGTCGTCCGTTGTTGTCGAACCCGTGGCTAATCTCGTGACCGATCACCGCACCTATGCCGCCGTAATTGAACGCATCGTCCGCTGTGAAATCAAAGAATGGCGGTTGCAAGATGCCTGCCGGAAAAACAATTTCGTTATTGACCGGTTGGTAGTAGGCGTTGACCGTCGGCGGCGTCATCAGCCATTCGCCGCGATCCACGGGTTTACCCGCCCGATTCCAATTATCCTGAATGGTGAATTCATTAGAGCGCAGCAGATTGGCGATATATGAAGCGCGATCAATATTGAGCTTGCTGTAGTCCCTCCATTTGTCGGTGTGGCCGATGCGTGGCGTGAAAGCATTGAGCTTTTCAATTGCCTGTTTGCGCGTGGCCTCGCCCATCCACTCCACCTCACCTAACTCTTCGCGCAACGCACCAGTCAAATTACCGATCAATTCCTTCATTCGTGCTTTGGCTTCCGCTGGGTAATGTTTCTTTACGTACTCCTGGCCGAGCGCCTCGCCTAACCTGCCATCCACCGCGCTCACACAACGCCGCCAACGCGGGAGCTGCTCTTTCGTGCCTTGCAAGTAGCTCGAAAAAAACCGGAAGTTCTCGTTGTCGAATCTGGCAGGTAGCGCTGTGGCTGCCGCCGTGAGGAGTTTCCAGCGCAGATAGATTTGCCAATCAGCAACAGGGGTCGCAGTTATTTCGCGATCAAGGGCGGCGAAGAAATCAGGCTGGCGAACGACAACGTCTTTGATTTCGGGATGGCCCATGTCGCTGAAGTACTGATCCCACGAAAAGTTTGTATTCACTTGTTTGAGTTCGGCCAGCGTCTTCTTGAAGTACGTCTTGAGCGGGTTGCGGGCTTCCACTCGATCCATCGAGGCCGCGGCCAATTTGGTCTCAAGCGTGAGCACGGTCTGCGCCTGGGTTTCAGCTTGCGCGGGCGCATCGCCGAGCAGCTCGAACATCCTGGCGATGTGCTTTGTGTATTCGACTCGGGTCTCTTTCGACTTGTCGTCCTGCTTCAAATAGAAGTTCCGATCAGGCAGTGATAGTCCGCCCTGGCCAGCATAGGCGATATTCATTGTGCTGTTTTTAGCATCTCCACTTACGGAGAAGCTGAACATCACGCCGATGCCTTTGGCGTGGAACTGCGCGACGGTCGCTTGCAGGCTGCGCCCATCTTTGACCTTTTTGATTTCGGCGAGGAAGGGATCGAGCGGCTTGGCGCCGAGCGATTCGATCGCCTGCTCATCCATGCAGCTTGTGTAAAGGTCGCCGATCTTCTGCTCGTTGGAACCTGCGGGTGCTCGCTTGTTGGCAGCAGCGGTCACCAGGATCTCGTGCAAGGCTTCCTGGTTCCGCTCACTCAGATTCCGAAACACACTCCACGCGCTGAAAGCGGGCGGAATCGAATTCTTTTTCATCCAGCCGCCGTTGACATACTTGTAAAAATCCTGGCACGGCGCGCAGGTTTCATCGAGGTTGCTGCGGTCAAAGCCACTGCGTGATCCGCTCTGACCGATGGCTGCTACCGCCAACAGCAGTGAAAGAACAAATGTGACAAGCGATTTTGCTCTCATGGTAAGACTCCTTCCTTAAAACCCCCGGAGAAGATTCCGTCTAAACTCATCTCTGATTCGTGCTTGATATGACTGGACTCTACAACCCGCACCCCAGATGTTTACGGCGCTTTCCGAAGCAGAAGACTTGGATCAGCTAATCCGATATACCCGTAACTGTGCTCAGTCTGCGGAGATTAGCCTTGAAGACACTGAAAAGTCCTGAGGTTTTCCTCACAAATTTTTGATGGATTGGGTTGTGAAGAGACGATCAAAGCGAACGAGGCGTTTATCTGGCAGACTTGCGTGAACGGTGATCAAGTCCAACAATCTCAGAGAGATTAACTCAGGTTCCTGAATAGTGCCCGGGAAATTGATTCACCTTTTTGGTGTAGGCTGAGACGTTCCATCAAGATTGCGAGCTCTACGATTTCCTCAGGAAGGAGGCCATCTCTTATTGCCGACCAAATTGTTCCTGGCTTTTTCAAACACACTTTCTGCAAATTTACGATCGTAAATGAGGTAGCTCTTCTCACTTTTGTTTTTATAGAAGATAGTGACCATACCGTATTTCGCCGTTGGGTTGGGTCGTTCCTCCGCGGCAACAACCGGATGGAGTCTGCGACGCAGCTGGCGGTAGAGC
The DNA here is from genome assembly GCA_035297925.1 of Pyrinomonadaceae bacterium. GTDB lineage: Bacteria > Acidobacteriota > Blastocatellia > Pyrinomonadales > Pyrinomonadaceae > PSRF01. The sequence goes on from DATGYM010000064.1 coordinate 22,604, forward strand.
CTATCAATATTGAAAGCTCCACGCTTAATTACGGCTCCCTGAGGGCGGGCACCATAATAGAGAAAAGCCTCGCCATTCCTCTTGACAACAAGGCTTGTTTCACCGTGCGGAAAATCCATACTAATGACGGTGATAGACCTTGAACCCAGGTCATCTCCAGCTGACATGAGCAAAGCTAAAAAGATGAAGAGGACGCATCTGACAATAGTCGCGAGTGGTAACATTGGTCCGAACTTACTGGTGCGAAAAAATCAAAATCATGACCGCTCTCAAGCAGTACAGTTGGCCAGCCTCGACCAGTCCAAAGCTTCCGGAAAACCTCAATCTCATTGGTAACCTCTCCTCACAATCTCGTGTATTGATCGAACAACCAGGCCAGGATCTTCGAGGTGAATGTTGTGACCTGAGTGTGATGCGAAGATCAACTTTCCCCTGCGTGACAAACGCACGAGGTCCGCTTGAAATTCACGGCGCTCCTTTTCCAGATCCTCTGCGGACATCAGCATCGGAACCACGAGCTCCTTTTTATTTGATTAAGTGATGTCATATCAGTTGCCCCGGCTGCCCAAAGACGGCGGTCCCTGATCCGATCTCATACACGCCAGAGAGTTGGCTTTGTACGCCGCTTCCGATCGAGAACTTATAAGCTACACTGCGCTTGCCGTTACGCTCTTCAAGCCGGATGTCCCTGGCGTACCCACCACCGAATCCTCCACAGAGCCAACACCAATCGCCGGCCGTCGATCAGGATTGTGCCTCCTCCCTGGTAGTCTGAGTATGTGAATAGCTGATATGGAATAGCTTTTTGCGTAAGATGGAACCAAAGGATCGGAGTGTCGCACAGATTCAGCATCAGAACTCACTTCGTTGCTGTTCCATTTCTCACGAACTCACCGAGGCCGAGCAATCGCGCAGCTGATTCATCGTATGACCTCCGGCGCGTTGCGCAGATTGGGATCAACCGTCGGATACACCGCGTTCGGCGCTCAGTCTGCTGGAGCGTAACCTTGAAGGCGCTGAAAAGTCCTGAGCTTTTCCTCACAAAGTTTTGATAGATTCGGGTTGTCAAGGAGGCGAATGATTTACGCGATCCGATCGAGGACCGGGCCAGGTGAGTTGCTATCCGGTAGGGTTTGCGTGGATGCTGATTAAGTCTCAGGCAATCGATTCTTGCGCCTCCCATCATCGTCACGGCTTCGGGCTCAATGCCTCTAATTCTTTCTTCAAGGCGTTAATGATAGGCTCTAGTTCCGCTTTCTGATCAGGGACTCTGTTTAGTTTCTTATTTAAGGCTTCGAGTTGGGCCCTTTTCAGAGCTTGATCGGCAGGTACTGCTATATCGGGCTTGACACCTCCTTCCGCATTGCTTATCTCGTTATCGACGTTGACGGGTCTGCCAATCGGAACAAAAACCGCAAAGTGCGGGTGGATTGTAATGAAAAGGCCCGGATTAGTTCCGCCCCGTGTTGACTCACCCACGACGACGGCCCGCTTTTGCCCTTGCAGTATTTTCGAGAAGGCCTCAGCAGCGGACCATGTCCTCTTGCTCGTTAAGATGTATACGTCTTTGCCGAGGTAACGTTTGCCGGGCAGGTATGGGTAGGTCCAATACTGTACGGTCGTATTCTCCGGACGATGTTGTGCGGGATTGGCAGTGCGAAAGAACATATCGCGGAGGTGGACAGGTTCACTATCAAAGAAATAACTGGTCATAAAAATCATTCCCACGGGAGAGCCGCCTCGATTGTTTCGAAGATCAATCACCAGCGCATCTGTATTCGCCAGCGCAGTCATCGCGGCCCCGACAGTTTCTCCACTGAACTCCGGCCGATCAAAACGCCGCACATCTAAATAGCCAATGTTGCCCGGTAGTCTTTCGATTTTCTGGAAGCCAAAATTTTCGGCCCGGGCGTTGCGGAGTTCGCCCTCCTTATCTTCCGGGGTATCAACTTCAGGGTGCTCATCCAAAGCCTGGAGCTCATAGCTGTAGCCGAGATAAATGTGCTTATCCCCGCTAATTTCTTGTAGCTGATCATCGAGGACGTGGACCAAATCGAATGCACTACTGATCTTGTCATATTCGCCATTATTCAACCGTCGGCGGATGATTTCGTCTATTCGCTGGCCAGTTTGAGGCGAAACATAATACTTGCGAATCGCTTTGAGCACACCCTCGATCACTTCCCGATTCGTGCTGGCATCTAACTTAAGGTCAGGTGGTCTTTGCTGTTGTGCAAGTCCGGTTGAGTGGACCAATATAAGCGCGACAGGAAAGACTATCGTTCGCAGGAGTTGTTTACACACGATCCTTACCGTTCACTTTACTCGTAGGATATGTCTAGTCGCCGCAATCGCTATGCAATCTGCAGAGAAGCGTCCTCGTTTCCAGCTCAGGCGCAGACTTTTCTTCCCCCCGCGATAATTCCGCCAATCTAACTCTGTATAATTTTCAATGGCTCGTATAGTTCTCCCTGTTTGAGAAGGTTCCTTCGCCCGGGACCTGCATGGTACGAACAGGAGTAAAGTTAGTGATACTACCAGGAGCAATCCGCATTAGCATTTTCTTCTTCAAGAACCTGAACGACGTTTAAGCATCGAAATTTTGTTCTGGTGCGCCTGTCACCACTTAGAGTTCTACTGAAACACAAAGTGAGTGTCGCACCGAGATCCAACTCACCGATATCTTTCCCATCTTTACAAACTCCGAATCGACTTCAGTGATCAAGGCTTGCGCTTATCAGGCAAGCGTCCGTATTCTTCGCGAAATCTCGGTTCCCATGTCTTTCCTCCGTCGAATGAGCGTTCGCTGATTCGAACCACGCGATCTGACCCTTCCGGCCACCAGGCCTGGCGGGACAAGAATTTTCGTCCGCCGGCTTCGAACTCACGCACGATATACCAGCGATCACCAAACTTCTGGCCTTCCCATACCTGGAACAGGGCGTTATCGCTAATCCACACGAACATCCAACGATTGTTAACCTGATCCCAAGCGCGGATAGCTTTCGATAGCAAGACTTCGCCCTTCTCGTTTACGAGTCGCCAATCCTCATCGAAGGCGGCATCATGAATGCTCCGCGTAACGTGAAAGGACGAGGCCTTTTCGTCAACCCGGCCATTGATAATCTTGGCCCAGGTGCCCGGCCAAAAGTCGTAGAACCTCTTTTCCGGTGAAGGTGGCGCCGCGCCGGTAGTCTGCCCGTAAATTAACGCGGCCGAAAACAAGAGCATGATTCCTAAGCAGGTTTGAAAGATCTTGCGGATCATTTTGCTCCTCATTTGTTAATCCAGTGGTTCGAGCTGAGTCATAAATGAAACTTGATGATTCTCGATTAAGTCGGGCACGCTCTGACTCTACTGAGCCTGCAAACTCGCGGACAATGTTCTTCCTGGTACACCAACTCTGTCAGCGGGATAACGGAGCCGTTTCCTGGCCATGGACTTCAGCACGCCAGGACTATTCCTCCAACTTTTTGGTGCTCTTATCGTTACCCGTATTTGCCTGAACTGTTAAAGGGGACGGATCAGGACTCGGGGTCGCGGTTTCCACGCCAACTGTCTTCTCTACATAAAACGCTTTGCTTACGATCTTCCACTCGCCGGCAATTTCCAACATCGTGAGAAAATCCGTGACTCTTGCCTTGGGCAAAATACTCGTGACCTTCACGGTTGCGATGTTTCCTGTTCGCTCGATCAAATCAATCGTACGCAGTGGGCGCGATGTTGCAACCGCTAAATTCTTCGTTACGTTTTCAAGGTATTGGCTAAAGGGAATAATCCATAATTCGCCGTTCTCCTTGATCGCGAACAGTCTTGCATCCGAATAAAATGCCGCGCGAAGTTTATCAGCCTCACCAGACATATACATTTCCGCCAGGCGACGGATCGGCGCAACGTCAGCTGGCTTCGAGGTTCCCTGTGCCGCACACGGAGAGATAAACATAAGCGTAACGAAAATAATCGATGGTGTCTCAAACGTCCCGAATTTCCGCATTGTTATATTTGGCCTCCCGCTGCCCTAATTCGCCGAGCATAGCCTCGACGTCAATGAAGAGTCCTGAGGTTTTCCTCCCAACGCTACTGATCTTCTTCAAATTCTCTTTTGCGCTCTCAAATATTGTCATCCAGCGACGCCTGATGTGCTCAAGAACTCCGCTTTGCACCGTGATATCGGATTCCAACGTGACGTCTACAACCACAAAGTCACTGCCGGCTCTCATTTCGTGTAGGTGATGTGTGCATTCTTACCTTCGTTCAGGTGAGCCATATCTACTGTGGCTGCCGCATTCCCATTCCTTTGAATGCAACTCCCTCCCACTGTAGTCCTTTGATCGTCCCGTCAGGATTGCGATTGAAAGTGAGCGTGGCGAAATCCGCAAAACGATAGAAACGATCAGTGCCAATAGGAAAGATTTTGGAATCGCCCGAAATTAGTTGATTGCCCTCCAGAACAATTCTATTTGTGAATTTAGCGAATTTGTAGCTCCCAACATATTCTTTTAGCCGTTCGGAAGGGAGATCGCCGATAGTGAGATCCGGTGGTGTCGGAGGGGCAACGCGCTTGCCCTGCAAAATGTTCGGCAGCTCATGAACCAACAAATCGTTAGCACCCGATTGCAAATTCGAGATGAGTACGAAGCCAAATTCTTTTTGCTTATCAATATCCACGTAGCAGCGAAAGCCATTACTGACGCCATTGTCAAAAAACTCGTCTTTGTCACTCAAGGCCTGTCTCACACCCGGACCATACTTCCCACTCATCACCGCCTCTCCAAACTTAAAAACATCCTGGGCCGTACTGAAAACTGAACCTGCTCCGACTAAGAATGAATAGTCCTTGAGCGGAGCGTGAACTAAGCCTGAGGGTTCCAGAAAATACTCCTGAGCTCGCCGGCGCAGCATTCTTTCACCGTTGAACTCGACACTGTCTTTCATCCCCGCTGGCGCGAAGATGTAATCCTGCAACAGCTGCCCAAAACTCTTACCTGAGGCTATTTCTAAAACTCTGGCCAGCACAGAATAACCGAGAGAGCTATAACTCTCGCGTTCCCCTGGTTGAAACATGAGCGGGACGCCCCTGGCTTTTTCAACCATGTCGGCTGCGGTATAACGCAGAGACTCTTCTTCAGGTTTAGTGCCGCGGTGAGGAATGCCTGAGCGGTGCAGCATTAACATCTCAACCGTAATCTGGTCACCCTGGGGAAAGTCAGGCAGCCACTTGCTTAACTTATCTTGCCGCCCCAACTTTCCTTCCTCAATCAAGCGCACGGTTATGGCTTCGGTCATCGGCTTGGTCACCGAAGCTATGCTGAAAATGGTATCAACTCGATTCGGGACGCCATGTTCAGCCTGGGCCATGCCAAAGGCTTTTTCGTAAATGACCCGGCCTCGGTAGGATGCGAGGATGACGCCCGAAAACTGATTGACTCTCACCAGTGGTTTGACATAGGCGTCGATCTCAGCAGCCTTCTTCATCTGCGCTGCAGCTGAGATCGGAAGCATCAGCATTAAAAGGAAAGTGAAGCGTCGATTCATTTGGAAAACTCCTTACTTATTGCTGAATGTCTCGCTGTATATTTGTGAGCGGTAAATCGATCGCAAACCAAACGATCGTTCCACGCGTCGCCTGCTCTAATCGCCTGGCCCTGGCAACTCGCGGCCGTCAGTGTTCCTCAGGCAGAAAGTAAACGACTGGCCGAGTGCTGAGTGACTGTCGCAACTTACGTAGATCTATGAGAGTACTCCGGAGACATCTCGCTCTTATATTCCTTTTCATCGATGCGCACATGCCGTTCTATATTCTCCTGACTGTGTGGTGAAATGGTGATTGGAAACAGCAATTGGGCTTCGCGCTCTCAAGAACATCCTTTCTCCAAGACGCTTACAACCTTACCGTTGCCCAGCCACTGGTATTTGTTCTTTCAGATTTGCTCGGAAATACAATGTCTTCTGTTGATCCCCGCACTTCAACTCTTAGCCTCCACTCCTCGCCGCTAAAGCGCGACCTCAGAAGCTGAAACTCCCTTCCCTCAAAAGGAAACATTTTCTCCTTATCAGGCAGGCTCCTGTCTTTCGTCGAATCCCATTTAGCTTCGTTAGCTATCCAGCCAACATGATTGCCCCAGCGCCAGGCTGGCTCTCTATCGGTCCAGGAATTACCGGTAAGAAGGCGCTCCCCGATCTGCATTGAGGCATGCAGATCATAAAGTTCGTTGCTTCCGGCTAATAGAAACATATCCACGTAGGCAGGGTAAGAGGTATCCGTCTTTACGCCAATAAAAACGTGTCCTTTGAACTGTTTGAAGTAGAGGATGATCGCATCCGTGGCTTTGACGACCACCGCGCCTCGCCATTCGTCCTGGCCAAAATTACCGTCAATCAAAATTGGAGTGCTATTAACTTCAGGCACCTTGATGACTTGCGCCGGCGCGTTCTTTAAGAGGCCTCCAATGACTAAAATCAAGATAACTATGGAGACTTTCATCTATTCCTCCGAGTTCTCATAAGCGGACAAGTCGATACCGCGCTCAGTTAATCAATGCGCGCACTTGCGTGATTGCTCCTCTAATATAGTCATGAACAATCTCACCATTCCTCGCCGCAGGCCGATCTACCGGCAAGAATGCGATGGGCGGTAATTTGATTCGCGTTGTAGAGATTCTCCCTGTCGTCACAAACTCTGATACCACTTCAGTGATCTTAGGAGACGAGGTAAAGAGTCCGTCATGCGACGCGCCCTCGATTACGAGCTCGACGCTCCTGGAAAGTCCGCGCTGCATAGCTTGTCCGTTACTAACCGGCGTGCGGCCATCAATCGTCCCACTTATTATCAGCACCGGCACTTTGGATCTTAGCGGGCGGCGAAAATCCTCTCCCAGTCGAGCCACGCCCCACGCCTCGCATATATCCGGGAACGGCAGATTGATCACGCTTCCCAGAAGAGTTCTTTTTTCCTCTTGCTTGATTCTTGTAAGCTGCCTGACAGACGCGCTTGAAGCGCAGTCCATCGCGTAAGCCATCGCATTGCCGAGGGGTCTGCGACGTAGGCTCATAGCCTGTCGAGCAAGTTGGGACCAATCACCATGTGCCAGTTCGAAATAAAAAGCCGGCAAGGCCTTAATCGCCGCGCTGTCTCCAATCGCGTTCGCCGTAAGCAGTTGCAGGTCGAACCTTCCGATCACAATCTTCGTCATCTGGCGTGTCTGTGGGTCAAACTCAGAGACCGTTACTGGCTGTCTTCCCAGTTGCCTCAAAACGGCGCGCATCAGGCCCATGAAATCTGGCACGGCCTTGCCAACCTCGGGATCTACCTTTACCAACCGCGCGATCTCCTCGAATTGCCTCTGGACATTGCCTGGCAACTTCAGGGTATCGTCCGGGCCTTCAACGCCCGCAAGAATCACGCGATCGATGCTCTTCTCGTGTCTTCTTAGAGCGCTGATTGCCAGATGCGTCCCATAGCTATGACCGTAAAGCGTTACCTTTGAAGCCCCTAGGGCGCTCCTGAGATCTTCGATATCGTCGGCGCTCTCTTCAGTGTTGTAAGCGGACAAGTCGATGCCGCGCTCAGTTAATGAATGCGCGCACTTGCGTGATTGCTCCTTTAATATAGCTATCGATTCACGTGGATCGCCCGGTCTGTCGAGTGGAAGATCGAACGACTCACGACACATCGTGCTCGGCAACGAGCGTCCGGTTCCACGCTGGTCCAGCAGTATCACATCGGCGAGCGCGCGCAAGGCGAGCAGCACCGGTAACGCGTTGGTCGAGTCAATACCTGATCCACCAGGTCCGCCAGCGAGGTAAATGATCGGAGCACCCGGTCTCTCAGACGTGCTCTTTAACCGCACGAAGGCTATCTCGATCACTTTGCCATTCCTGATCCGATGTCTTTCCGGAACGGCAAGCCGACCCATCTCAGCATTCTCGCCCTGGCCGTCCGCCGGAGCGAAATGTATCGGCTGCAATGTCAACTGACCGGCTCCTGTCAGTGTCTGACCAGGGGTCTGGGCTTTGTCCGTTCCAAGCACTCCCAGGGCGATACTCAAGAGACATATTATCCCGACGATTGCAGTGCTTAGAGGATTCGTTCGCATGGTTGGCAAAGCAGAGACTCTTACTTGCGATACCGAGAGGCTGCAAACTTGGAATCCTCAATTGACACGTTGTACACGACCTTCTCGTATTTGTATGTGGTCATTCCGGTGCGGTTAATTTGGCGCACCAGGAAAGGAAGCTTGACGCCGTCGACGTCACGATAGTCTTCATAAAGGAATTCGATCTTGCCGATTTCGGCATTGGGCTCGAAGCTACGACTTAGTAATAGCCCGGACTTCGAATCGAAGCACCAGGTGTCCGGAGTGGGCACGGGGGCGGTAAGCTCCAGGCAGTTTGCATCCTTTCCGCCAATAGACTGTTTACCGGTGAAAGTCAGTTTGGTGAAATACTCCTTCATTTTGATGGGCAATTGCGGGTCGTTGTTTCGCTTCCAATGCACGACGGCATTCGCGTTCATTTCGCGAAAGCCGTTACGCGGATCCTGCGAAAAACCGGTCGTGCCATCAAACCCCTGGACACCGGACCCGCGGCCCAGCACCTCCAATGCGAAAAGCGACTTATCAGGACCCTTCCAGTAACTTTCGATTTCTCCTTTGTCGCCCAACTTGACGCCTTCATATTTTCCTTTCATGACGCGCGAATTGATTTTGGCAATCGCTTCGCGCCCTCCGAGCGCCTTAACATAGTTTTCCAATACCTCGTCAACGGCTGGCTGGCTCCGAGAAGTCTCGGCCCCTCCGGAAACTTGTGCGGACGCGCCCGGGCCAGGAAGTTGATGGTTCGCGATCCAACACATAATCGCTATCAACACAACTAGTGTATGCTTCACTTGTAACGCTCCGTGTTTTCTATCCGGTATTCGCCTCACTGCGCGGAGAGTTTAGGCTGGGAGATTCTAAAAGTCCTGAGGTTTTCCTGACAAAGTTTTGATAGATTCTGCTCACCGTGGGACGTTCGTCGAAAGAATGCGGATTCCCTAATTTCACGTGACGGTCATTGCTACTTCGATCCCTGAATCGCGAGAAACGAACCGCGTGGAAACGCTGATGACGATGCGAGAGTTTGGCTGGGTCAAAATCTCGATTGGAGCGCCCGGCACGGTGGACGGTAGCGTGAGAGGGAAGCCGGAATCCATTGCCGAGAAAAAGGATGTTCCTACAGGTCAGTCGCTTGCGGGATTAAAAACAGCCGCTCTTTATGACCGTTTACCGTTTCCAACGTCGAACCGATCGACATATCAAGTCAGCAGGCAACGCCACATTCACTTCCCGGTCAGTTGTCGCAGTTTACTAGCGATAAATCCGTTTCGGGGATCCAGCTCCAAAGCTCTCGCAAACGCAGGCCTAATTCTGCGAGCAACAATTCCTGGAAGTTACCAACACGATCCAGGATAGCGGAACAGGAGCTTATCTCTGCATATCGTTCCGGCTTGATCTCGACGACCAGGCCGTGCACGCCGGCGCGTCCATAATAATGAGTGTGACTCTCTTCCGGCGGCCTTATCAGGAGACTCGATTGACGACACTCCTGCGTGCGGCCGGCGATATAGTCGGCAGCAAATCCATTTATCGTAAACAAGACGGTAGCGCACTCATGCCGGTGCGTCGGAACCTTCATCAAAGGCGGTTGAACAAACTCAGTTAAGATCACGCCGCCGAGTTCGGCATCACGAAGATGCTTCCTGGCATGAATTGAACTTTGCATAACTGATCTAATGATTTCTTCCAATCCTTCTTCACACTAGAACGCTTCAAAGATGGGGTCCGAAGCAAAATCTCGACGATCTAACTAAGATTGGTCAAAAAAGCGCAGTAGCAGCTCGTAATTTTGCGCCCTTGCATCTCTCGATTCTTGGTGCACCGTGGCGTCCACCTCATTTTATTTTGCAGTCTGAAGGCCTGCGCGAAGCAGTTCATAGAGGATCACTAATCATGAGATTTTCTTCATTCTAGACCCTTCCAGATCAGAGGCTTGGCGGGAACTTCTACACCTGCGCGGACAACAGAACACGCGAGACATCATTGCTGGCTGGAACCAGGGGAGTACTGTTGACTTAATTTCCCTTCAAACGCTGAAGCTTTTGATTCGCGCTTTGCCGAATCTGTTCGCGTAACTGGGCCGGTAGATTTGTATCTTTGTCGAGCAACTCGATCGCTCTCTCGGCACTCTTGATGCTCTCAGCCTTATTGTTATCCGCTTCGTAGGCATCGCCCAAGCTGTCGTATGCGTTGGCCGAGTTTGGATAAGAGGCCACGATGAGTTTGAAAACTTCAAGCGCCTCCTTAGTCTTCTTGTTTTGCAACAGACTATACCCAACTCCGTTCAAACTCTGCTCCGTGAACAACGCCGCTTGCGGCTCATCACGTTTCGCTTGTTCATAAATCTCCAGCGCTTTTGTCCAGCCGAGAGCGTTCACGACCGCAATGAATCGCGCCGGACTCGGAGCGCGACTCGCCTGAGGACGGTTGTTTTGTACCAGCTGAAATTTGATGAAATCGAGGGTGCGTTTGATTATCTCACGCGATTCATCGGTGTTGTCCACAAGGTCAAAAGCATGGTGTCCTTCGGGATAGTTGATGAAACTTACAAACAAACCTTGCGCCACCGCAGTCTGAGTGAAATGATCGAGGCCCTGATTCAGGCTCGCGCTATCCAGTCCGGCGCGGGCGATAAACAAAGGCAACTCGCGCAAGAGCGATGGCGTTTCCGATGCGGCATAATAAAAGACCGCTGCGCGAATATAAGGACGATCTTCCATGGCAATCTTGACTCCAGCTCGGCCATTCGCCGAACAAGCCCAGATCAGGATCCTATTTTCGTCAAGACTCAGCTTCGCCGCGTTGGCCCTGATATATTCAAGCAATGAGCTTGCGTCTGCCACCGCTTCTTCGCCGCGACTATCGTAATTAATCGCGGCCAGGCCTGAGGCGGCCACCAGTTTTCCCCAATCGCGGTACTGTCCCCAATCTTTGAAATTTGGCCGATCCGAGCGGTTGCCGACGCCATCAATAAAAACGACGACTGGCCGGCGCTCATCCTTCTTAACGTCAGCTGGATAGTAGACGTCCATTTTGAGTCGCAGATCGCCGACATTCTTAAATGTTATGTCTCTTTGGACCGAAATCTGGTCCATGTTAGGCAGACGATAAACCACAGCCTGTTGTCTCGGGTCGCGATTTGGTTGTTGCGCCTGAACCGCTGAAAAAGAGATCGTCAGAGCGGCAAAAACAATCAGATATCTCGAGAAACAGCTAGCGCTCATAACAAGTGGATGACTCACCTCACTTCTGAAAATTGTCGCCTTCTCGCCGGGCAAACATCGAGTCGCCCCTAACGTAGCACGATACGAGGTAGGACTACGAACTAAGGATCCTACGTAGATTTCCACGATTTCAAACCTCGACCTTGGCTCACCCAAAGTAAAACTTTAACGCGTCTTAAGCAGATTTTCCTGAGAGTTAGCTCACAAACTCTTGATAGATTTCTCATTGACGTTTTGCCCGAGTGAGAGGTTAGCAGAGTCGACTATCTGACACGGACTGCACTGGCAAACTCAGACGGCGGACCAAGTGATCGAGCGCCGAACGAAACTGTTATCGCCCAAACCAAGGTTTGCCGATTCCAGCTCATTACAACAGAGTGGTTCGCCCCAAAAGCCAAATTGCCAGTATGTGACCAAATATCTGATCAAAGAACAGAACGTGGCGCAGTTGGCGCGGCCCCCGGAAAAGAACTGACGCGGATCTTATGGCAGAACTGATGAATCTCTTCTACTCGCTCGATTGTTGCCTGATTCCAGCAACGGTGCTGACTTTTCTAGCCAACTCCGATCATCAGTCATCAGGTCTTGCTCGGGGCTCACTGGTCCAGCGCCTGACGAAGCTTTTGCTGTCTTGTAATTGGCGAGCAAACATCTTTTTCGGCACGCGCTCTTGAGAGAATAATGAGAAATCTATCAAAACTTTATCAAATGACTTTTAGGACTTTAGATCGGTGTTTCGCTACCCTGCATGAGGAAAGGACGTTGCCCGGTTGAGGAAACAGGCCGACAGGCAAAGCGATCTTGGCCGGGAATCGTGACCTGAAGGAAAGAGTGAATGCGAAGCCAGCATCATCTGAAGAGCGTAAGTGGAAAGCTAATGGCCCAGCGGACCAACATCCGCCAAAACCGAGAAGCCAGCCGTATGCGGCTGCAAAATCTAATCCGGCTGGCTTCCGAAATTGCCGGCGAACTGGATGCGCTGCAATTGTCGGGCATTCCCGTGGAATTTTTACCAATAAACGAGGGTATCGACTTTTTCGAAGAGGTTAGAGGCTTCGAAATATTATTGATCAAGCAGGCAATGAAATGCACCGGGGGCTCGCAGGTAAAGGCCGCGGATCTTCTAAGCCTCAATCCAACGACACTTAATAGCAAAATTAAGGCCTACAAGATCGGTTACGGCAGGAGTTGATAAATCATATGATCAGTCTGCCAAGACTGACTCGTCTACAGACAACCCAAACCTTGGACATGCACAGCCAGCAGAAGCGAATCTGGGCCTTGGCGTTCAATGAGTAAGGCATATCCGTGACACCTTTGAGAGGGCAAGACGACACCTTGTGCGGCTTGCTTTATTTTATATTAGTCTGATTGCGATGGCTTTGTTGCGGCCAGTGCTTGCTTAATTTTATCGACGAGTGCGCGTGTTGCTTCTGCCGATTCCCCTTTCGGATCGAGCCGCAGATACTCTTCATATTCGTGCAGTGCGTCTTCAGCGCGTCTCACCTTGAATAAAAGATTGCCTTTCAAAAGGTGGGCCGGTGCAAGCTTCGGATCCTGCGTCAGTGCTTGCTTGACTTCTTCATACGATTTTTCCAGCTGTGGTCGCCATACGGCCTGGTCCTTTGTGGTTCCAGCTTTCTCCCAATACACACGAGCCAAAGTCAGATGAGCTCTTGCAGAATGCGTCTCGATTGCCAGGCCCTGCTGCGAAACATTTTCAGCTTGACTGTAGTCTTTTTGATGAAGATAGAGATCACCAGGGCAAAATATCCGTTCGCTACCTTCGGATCGATTTCGAGCGCCTTCTTCAGCGTCTGCTCGGCTTGATCCCAAAGGTTCAAATCTACCTGTACCGCGCCCAGTTGCAGTTTCGCTTCGAGAAAGTTCGGATAGATTACTAATGCCTTCTCAAGATGACGAAGGCATTCCGTTAGTCCCTTTTTCTTGTTCGTTGCTAATGTCGCTTCAGCTTTCTCAAACTCAGCTAGGGCTTCCGAAGGGACATTCGCATTCGTTACCGCCGTTCTAATATTTGCCGCCCTACTCGCGCCGTTCGATCGCAGTTGAAATTGTAAATTGGCCGAAGGTGAAGTCAGCAACTCGACCGTCTGCCTTTCTTCGATGTATCCAGGGACACGTATTGTAATTGTGTATTGCGAAGGCGTCAGACCAGTAAAGCGAAATCTGGCAGCTCTGTTCCGACAATAACTGAGATGACAGAAATAGTATCCAGCCGGAAATAAAAAAAGCGCGAAACAATCCAGCATACATAGGTGGTCTTCCTCTCTTAGAATCGCAACGGCTTTTCTCGTCTGTTAACTACTTTGGCAGCTTGATGAACTTACGTTCATGAGATTTCTCGATCCGTGTAAAGAGCGGGGGTCGACAAAGAAATTGGGAGGAGATTGCTCCCCTCCCGTGAAAGATTCGTTTTCGAATCCAAATTAGAATTCAAATCTAACTCCCAGCCTCATGTTGAACGGGAGATGGAACGCGCTCACGTTTCCAAGTAACGGTCGTGGCTTCAAAAAGTCCGGGTTTGGCGGATTTCCAATCCCGTTA
>DATGYM010000065.1:0-2059 GCA_035297925.1 Pyrinomonadaceae bacterium
TTGATGTAGATCTCGTGTGGAAACTGAGTCCAGAAAATGATCCGGGCCGTCGGAAAGTCGCGCCAGATTGCGCGGGCTGCTTTCACGCCGGAGAGCTTCGGCATCTGAATGTCGAGAATTGAAACCTCGGGCCTGTGCTCAAGCGCGAGCTTAACGGTTTCTTCTCCATCAGCGGCTTCGACAATTGGCGCGTGCGAGGAAAATTCCTTTTCCAGAATCTCGCGCAGGTAATGACGTTGAGCTACGTTGTCTTCGGCTATCAGGATTGACATCGGGCGAGATGATAGCGCGAAACTCGGTCTGCCGTAACGTGGCCTGCCACATACGGTAAAGCGGCTTTGCCGGACGCTTCCTCTTTGGGAAGCCCTTCAGGAAAAATCTGCTTCATAAATCAAGATCCTTGGCGCTATTCGGACGTAAGACGTTCTTCAGTACTGAATAAGGAATGATTAGCTCAGCTTGCCCAAAAGCGTGTGAGGCAATTTGATAGTCTTCGAAGGAAATCAAAATTCCATCGGGGACAATGTTCCAGTTCTTAAAGTTATCCGCCTTGGGTGCAGTTCCGCCCTTCAGCCAATCATCTGTCGTGTAATTAAGGTCATACCTTTCTTTCAGCTGGTCGCGACAAAACCGGGAAAGCGTCCGTAGATATCCGGGCATAAACACATCGGACGGCTGGAGTTCGCGTCCCCTTTTGAAGTCATAGTTGATCGTTTCGTAGTAGTCGATAGGATGCATTTGCCCTAATGCCATCACGGTATGCGTTAGACGGAGACTCAAGAGACGATTGTTGGAGTAGTACACTCGATATCCGATTCTCAGGCTCTCGTCGATCCCTGGTTTTGATAAACGTTTTCTTTTGTCGTGGATTTCCGCAGATTGTTCCAGTCCCTTGAACTGAGTAACATAGCCACGAATCTTCTTCCTGATCCAGCGATTAAATTGTTTCGTTGAAGTCATGCGTGCATGTGCTATTTGAGGATAGTCAACGGAAATCTCATAGGCGCGAAGACCCTCATGCTTCTGATTGATTGTCTTCGTTTCAAACTGGAATTCACTCGACCACGTTTTATCTATCTGCTCGGCCTGCGATGGCTTGACTGACGTGGGCGATGCAAGAGGTGAAGGCGTCGGCTTCGAATCAGTCGGCGCTCCATTGTCTCGGACAGTTCGCTGAACTGCCCGGCTGGAGCCGCCACATACAACGAGGCCGATGCTGAAAAGTCCAAGTAGCGCGAGTTGAAGGCACCTCATGCCAGAACTTTGGCTCTCTCTCGCTGAACACACAATGTGGCTGGCCACACATGGTGCAGTGGTCGCGCCCCAATGTGCGTCGAGTTTGGTCATTCTTAAGGATAGCGAGTCTGAGCCTCGCTATCGTGTTGTGGGTTGAGGAGCGTCATCGGAAAGGGAGAGCCTTTCCGCACAGCAGGCGGCACTAAACGAGCGGGCTTCATTTGGGACAACGCGTGCTATAAATATCTCGCTCCCGACGGAGCAAGAAACCTTTTTTGAGGGAAATCAAATGCAAACTCGTGTTCCGGCTGTCTTAATCTTCTTATTCCTAATCGTAATTTCGCCGGCTTATGCTCAGGCTCAGCGCGACGAAAAACTCTGGCAGAAAGCACAACAGATACATCGCAAGGCGATCGTCATCGATACGCATAATGACGTGACGACGCCGATGACGAATGATGACTATGACCTTAGCGGCCCGCCGCCTGTTCCCTATCGCACCAGCATCGAACGAATGAAGCAGGGTGGTTTGACGGCAGAGTTCTTTTCGCTTTACGTGAGACCCTGGTACGTCACGCATGGCGGCGCAGCTCGCCGCACGCTAGACATGGTCGATTCTGTTTACCGCGCCGTAGAACGCCATCCTAACGATCTGATGTTAGCTACCTCCGCGGCCGACATACGGCTCGCTAAAAAACGGAAAAAGATTGCCGCGCTACTGGGCATTGAAGGCGGTCACGCCATTGAAAACTCACTCGCCGCGTTGCGCGAGTTTCATCGCCTGGGCGTTCGCTACATGACGCTGACCTGGAACAACACGAAC
>DATGYM010000066.1:0-45724 GCA_035297925.1 Pyrinomonadaceae bacterium
CGAGTTGTTTGCGAATGTGCTCCCTGTGATCGTAAGGCTGCCACCCAGGTTGGAGATGCCGCCGCCGCCGAGCGTGCCGGCGCCGGTTGCCGAATTGCCTGAGATAACACATGCAGTTACGGTAGTCGTATTGTCAATTGAGCCAGAGATTATGCCGCCGCCACCAACCGCAGTTGTCTCGCTGCCGCCCGTAATGGTCACACCGGAAATGGCAAAGTTGAAGCTGGCATCAAGAAAAGGATTTACTTCGATTACCCGATCGTTTGGCTGAGTCTGCTCGATGATGGTAGTGGCCGCTCCGGCGCCGCTGATGGATGTGTTATTAGCCGTGATATCGAGATCGCCGATTGAGTTATCTCCGTTAAAGCCTTCGATGACGCCGCCGGCAATGTTTAGCTGATAAGTGCCCGCAGGAACATTTATCGTTGTTCCCGGATTTGAATTGGCAAAGGCCACAGCGCCGCGCAAACTACAATCATTTGCTGCCGCAGTGCAGGCGGAAGCGGAGGGATTATCATCCGTCCGATCCACAGCTATGGACGCAAGCAGTGGAACCATACTTGCCATCCCTGCGCTCGCCTTCACCCGCGCAGCAGAGGGCACACGGACGTTACCGCGGGAATTTCTTTGTCTGGCCTGATCCATAATCTCGGTTCGCGAGAGCTCCGCTCGCGCCAGGACCGCGCGCGATGACACCGAAACGGCCGCTACTGCTAACATGCCGATAGCAAGCGAAACCAGCATTAACGAAACTCTCGTAACTGAGCGGCCTGGAGATTCACTGTGGGTTTTTCGATCCTGAGAGTGAAACATTTGCGGACTCCTTGTTCGGGCGTCGTTGGAGCTTGTGATTTGAAGCAAACTTGCCGGCAGAGCCTCCACGCCGACTCTGGATGATTAGCACACAGTTAAACCCGCAGAGATTCAGAGTTACGGGCTCGATGTGAAAGAGCGGAACCATGAGGATTTAATGTTCCCAGCTTCGCGCTTTGGCGTGCCGGCTTGATCGTCGTCTCATGGCCCGCTCATTGACTGCTACGCTCAAGTCCGAGGCGGGAAAACTCCCTGCAACGCAATACAGAAATTGAGCGTCAGGTATGGCTGCATGTTGTTGTGTGGCTGGTCGCCTCCGGCTACGCTAATCGCAGTCGCGTTCATTGCACCCGTGGGGGGAGCTTCGTGATAGATAGCGAGCGTGGCTCGACCAGACGGCACCTGGGCCCAGATATTGTTCACCGGGGTAAGCGAATCGCCGGCTGTGGCGGTCGACCGGCCGACGAGATGCGCATGCGCCGGCATTTCCGAACTCAGCAGCGTTACCGTTTCAGTGCCACCGGTCTCACCCAGATCGTGGAGGCTCAGTCCTGGCCCCTGGCCAGGATGCATCGGCGCGCTACCCTGTAAATTGGGCAGAGCAAAAGTAGACTTGCCATCACCACCATAGGTCGTGCCGAGAAGTGAGAAGAGCGCCGTGTTTTGGCTAATAGGCATTAGTTGTCCGTCACAAAAGGCCCATCCCTTCGGTGCAAAGTTAAAAGGAAAAATTCTTATCTCGGCTACAAAAGGATCCGCCATGATTTTTTGCTCCTTATTTTAGCTAACAGAAACGTCGCCTAATCAGTTTTGCGACGGGAATATACCCTGAAGAGCGATACAAAAATTTAGCACCAGAAAGGGTTGCATATTCAGGTGCGCCTGACTGCCGCCAACATTCGTAATCGCCTGAGACGACATCGTCGCATTTCCCGGACTTGTGCTGTAGACCGACTTTCCAGTATTGGCCCAGTAATTCCCGGTGGGGGCACCCTGGGTCGCGTTAGTAGCGCCGCCAACAACGGCTGAATTGGCGTTAAAACCGTGCAAGTGAGTGGGCAACTCACTGATGGAAAGAGTATGGGCCTGTTCGCCACCCACCTCACCCAATGTGTGCCCGCTGCCTTCATGGATCGGAGCCCGAGATTGTAGATTCGGCAGCGCGAAGTTTACCCGCCCGTCGCCACCGTAGGTCGTCCCCAGCAGTGAAAAGAGTGCCTGGTTCTGATTAATGGGCAGTAACTGGCCGTTGCACATGGCCCAGCCTTTAGGCGCAAAGTTGAAGCTAAAAATTTTTATCTCTGACAAGAATGGTTCAGACATGCTTGTTACTCCTTATCGTTCGTGTTCGTTCCGGCTTCACTCCAACCGCGATTGGTTTCTAGTTCACTGGCAATTCGTAACCGGTTTTATGTTGGAGACGGAAATACGCCGAAGAGAGAAATAATAAAATCTATGCACAGGTAAGGCATGAAATTCGTGTGCGGCTGGGACCCACCTGTCATATCGCTGCTGATTGGGGGAGTTCCCATTTGCACGCCAGCGGCTTGCGTACTGTATTGCAAGGCATCAGACGGCGCCCAAACCCCTGACTGAGGATTTGAGTTTGTAGCTTGTCCGCCTGATGAGCAGAACAGCGGGTGAGTATGACTTGGTATTTGCTGTGTCGTAAGTGTTATCTCCTCCGCACCGCCGCTTTCCGCCAACGTGAAGCCGTTGCCCATGTGAAGCGGCAGCCGGCCGCGCAGGTCCGGCAACCCAAAAGTGCTTTGCCCATCGCCGCCATAAGTGGTGCCGATCAACTGGAATAAGGTCTCGTTTTCAGATATGGGAAGCAATTGCCCCTCGCAAAACATCCACCCGGCAGGAGCGAAGTTACCTGCAAACATTCTGATTTCACCGACAAATGGTTCGCCCATGTGTAGTTCTCCTTAGAGGTGTGGAAAAGTCAGATTCGTCAAACTGGCACCGGATGATACGAATGCCACCAACCCGTCACGACTCTCAAATGTATGGAAGCTTTTTGCCCTCTCCCCAGTGCGAGTGAAGCGGAAAAGAGCTGCTCAACCGAAGTCAACCTTTGGTGCGCCGCGGACTATATCTTGAACCAGAACAGAAATACAAGAGATTTTTTATTCTGATAATTTTTTTGTTGCAACTTCGAGAAAGAAGAAATATGCTGCACGCCCTTCACGGCCGGTTTTCACGATTCAATTCTCTCTGGGAGGACAAACAATGGTTACTTCGCGTCGGGATTTCATAAAGAAGAGCTCACTGATAGCGCTGGCGGCGGGAGTTCCATTGAGTCGGCTGGAAAGGACGGCGGCCAGCCAGGGCGAGGTTCCTTCAGTTGCCTCGGGCCTCAATAAGACGGCATTTGAAGCACAGCTAAACACCATCTTTCTTATCCATGACGGAGCCTCAAGAGTCGGGATCAAGTTGGTTGACGTTACCGACTTGCCTCGTTGGGGAGCAACTACCCAAAGGGAAGCCTTCTCTCTTCTGTTCCGAGGCGATCGGGCAACGGCACTCAAACAGAACACATACCTGATTGAACACGAAACCCTGGGTCTATTCTCATTCCTGATCGTACCGGTCATGCGCAGACAGAAAAGCGCAGTGTATTACGAAGCAATCATCAATCGCCTGAATCCGTAAATTCAATTTAGCTAACGACCGCAACCTCTCTTCCCAAAAGCAGATCATGCCTATTCTGAATTCGGGCCGTTATGCGGTTTCGCTGGCGCCTTGTCTTTAGCTAGCTGATGTGGGCGTCCATTCAAGCAGAAAATGAACTCCATGCTGCTCGACCTGTTTGAAGCTCAGACGCTCGAAGAAACGAAGTGAAGGGTTATAGCTTTCTACATATACTCTAACCAGCTTGCCCGTACGGGCTGCCTCATTCAGCAGTTGCCTTAGCGAAAAAGTTCCTATTCCTCCGTTTCGCTCCAGCGGCATAATAGTAATATCTATAATTCGAACCTCATGCTGGAGCCGGGCAACATACAGGTGTCCCACAGGTCGATCGCTCGACAGGATGATTTCATGGGTTGCCGTCGGATACTTCTGCTGATAATCCTCTTGCCGCGCTGTGAATTGCATTTTGATAAAGGCCTGCTGCTGCTCAGGGGTCCAGGGCACCATGGCCATCTCGTCAGCCCGCGTGGTGGCGTAGAGTTCAAGGAGAAACGCATCGTCCTCCGCCGCAACTGGACGCAGTGTTATTGCTGAAGTTGCGGGTGATTGATCGATAGACTGTTTCATTGAATTGATCCTGGTCGTCCGCTCAAAGAAGCATCGCGGAGTGTCGTCTACTGACGAAACCGATTAAATACCGCCTCGTAGTAATAGCCTTGCTGATCCTGACGAATGGGAACTATTAATAGTTCAAACCGGCCCATCTGATCGTGCTCGAAGGAACGCGTGCCCTGTCCCAGAAACACGTCATTTGGGCCACGGAATACAACAGCAAACTGCTCCTGCCCGGGCCACTCTGTGAGTTCTGAAACTTCGGCAAGCTCTAACTCGACATTGCGATTATCGTCGACTGGAACGTTGAACTTTGTGTCGACGTGTTTTGTAAATGCTTCGTGGGTCAATGAAGGTTCCATGGATGTATCCTCTCCCCATAACTGTGCAACACTCTAGTCATTACAGCAGTTTGTTTGGGCTCGTTTTATTGACGAGGCTTGTTCAATATCAATACCATAAAATCGTCTATCCGGGGACCAAAGTAGTAGCCCTTGCTAACGGGTGAGAATGAAAATCCGGTCAATCCTATTTGCTCGACGATTCTTTGAAATCGTTTTTCGAATTCTGTCTTTGAGAGCACCGCAAAGGGAAGGGACATCCCATACTTCTGAAGCACATGATTCAAACATAGTATGTGTTCCTCTTTGCCATTGAGCACCAAAACGTTGTCGTCCAGCGCCAGGAATTCTTTCAGTCTCAGCAGTCTGCAATCAAATCCGACTTTAGTGCCGCACGTGGCCAGATGCCCGAAGTGAATCGAAAATTCCTCGTGGTTTAAGTGGAAAGCCTGAACCGGATAGATTTGCGCAGCTCCGTATTCGGATATTATCAGCGTACCGCCTGGGGAAAGCTGTTCCCAGCACCGCTCGATAAACTGAAAGGTCCCGGAGCTGACGAGAAAACTATCGGGTGCGGCTTCGGTTGAAAGATCGTATTTCTCAAGGTAACTAGCGCCCACTCCCTCCCACTTCTGATCGTAATCAGTGGCCAGCCTTTTGTTTTTGTCGCCCGAGTCGCTAGGGGAAGCGCGTTGGACCAAAGCCATGGGAAAGTCTGCGACCACCTCGTTGGCAATAATCAAATCGAACTTGTGGCCGGGAATATCAAACTTCGTTGCATCCTGATGGAAATGTCTGTCAGCGGGCAGGAGATTCGACAAAAGTTTTCTTTGATTTTCAATAAGAGTGGGAGACAGATCCAGTATGTGATAGTTCAAATCGATCCCGTTGGGTGCGCTCGCGATTGCAGTCGCAGCCTGCTCGATGAACGAACGAGCAAAGGTACCCGTGCCGCCGCCCACCTCCAACACCTCGAGACGATTTGTGAAATTGAGCGATGGAACAACTTCGGGCCGCAACGTCGAAAGGCAAAACCGCGACCCGTAGTCAAGCCCGCCTAGTGGCTCGCTGGGCAAACGGAAAGAATGGTTTACAGTCGTTTCTATAAGATCAAATTCCCACCACGCATCTTCAATTCCCTTTAAATGGAAATCGATTATGGGTTCGGAAGAGCCATTAACCGGGTGCACATTCCATTTGGAAGAATGATAGAGATCACGCGGTACGGTATTGACCGGCTTGTAGGGATCGGCCAGGTCCTCGCGACGTGAGGTAAATTTGATTAGTTGGCGTTCCTGACTTGTCAAAAATTCGAGGACCCGCCTGAACTCCTCGTCGTCAGCAATTCTGTTGATCTTGTTTCTTCCCAGCGCTGCGAATATTTCCTGCAGCGTCCTGGTCCCATCGGCCATCTCGAATACCGCCGCAGCCAACGGCGAAAATCTTTCTTCAATAATTTCCGGCAACTCGCCTGCTTTGGGCGAGAAGACTCGTTGGACCATTGACGTCCTGATCAGGAATACCGTTCCGTCATCAGCATGATATGTCAGCCCGGGATTCTGGATGGGGCGTACCACATACTGTTCTACAAAAGGAGTCAAAGGATCGTAATCAGCCGCGATTAGAAACTCTTTCTCTATAAGTTGTTTTAGTTGATATCCGTCAGCGCCAAAGCTCATTAGGTTTTGTTCACTAAGTGAAACCCGATTACCTATTTGGACCGCCAACAGTAAGGAGCGAACTCTTTCACCCGGCTCAAGCACCTGGCCAGACAGCCGATGAAAAACGCCATGCTGAATAACACCGGGATACAAGCGATTCTCGATGAAATTTACGTAGGGGCTGAGGCAGTAAGAAATCATGAGTTCACTCTTGCACGAAAGAAAGAGGATGTCGGAATCTTATGGCCGGCACAAATCGTGATTGCACTTCAACAGGAATGAGAAACGGCGGGAGTCCACATCATCTCAAGGTATGTGCCTTCGTCTCCAATTCGTGAAAATCCCAGCCGCTCGTATAGTCGCACCGCCGGACTTGAACTGAACACATGAAGCCGAACCGGCCTACCAGCGACCGCTGCTTCCTTTAATAGATTTTGAATCAGCCTGGTTCCAATGCCGGCGTTTCGATATTCCGCCAACAGGGAGATGTCTACCAGCAATATGGCTGCTTCGGTCCTGGCGACGATCATTCTGCCAACAAGAGCATCGGCAAACAAAATGATGCTGTTGTTTGCGTGGGGATAGTTCACTTCATACTGCCGGCTCTGCGCCTTAAACTGCAACATGATAAATGTCTCTTTTTGGTTCTCATCGCAGTTCATGAGGGCCAGCTCATCCGAGCGTGTGGCAGCGAAGAGGTTCACCAGAAATGGTTCGTCCTCTAACGTGGCCGGACGCAACCTTACAGCACGGAAAGCTTCTTCTTCGCGCTTGTGTTTTTGCATCACGCCAAATGTTTTGACCATTAATCAGATACACCAAAGCAGAAAGGGCGCCACCGGCTCAATGATCGGCACCGCCCTTTCCCGGGTGAACGTGGTAGGTGTCTTATACACTCAAACCGTTGTGTAACGCTATACTCGATACAAGAATTCTTGTTTCAAGCCAGGGAAAGGAGCACTGGAAACGATCGGCGTGCAAAGGGAATTTGCCCCATTTCCAAATCTAACCAGTGCTGGCGGCGCACTCGCGGCGACGTTCCCGCGCGTTGGCAGTAGCCGCGCGCTGATTGTTTTGGCAATCGTATCCGCAGGCGTACCGGTCGCCGTAGAAGTCGCAAAGCACCTTGAAGTGCCGCTCGACCTAATCATAATTCGCCGTCTGCTTGCGCCGCGCGGGCCGGGATCACAGGCAGCGGCGGTGAACGCAGCCGGCACTTTGGTAGTTGACAACGAAATAGGACCCCGTCCGGCGCAGCCGCAAACGCCGTTCGACTATTTCAGAGAGGATGCGCTTAACGGCCTCGCGCGACGCGCACGAGTTTGCCGCGGCGACCGTCCTCCTGCCGAGATCGCAAAAAGGGAGGTGTTGATTGTCGATTGCGGAATTCGTACGGGTCTGACGATGCAGGCGGCGATCGATGCCGTGCGCACTCTTAATCCTGCACGCATCACGGCAGCCGTTCCGGTAACCTCACAGGATGGCCGCAGCATTGTCCAAGCGCTCGCAGATGAGCTTATCTATCTCGCGGCTCCGGAACCGTTTGGCAATGCCGGCGTTTGGTACAGGGACTTTAGCCGGCTCGCAGATGACTCAATTAGCCAGTTGTTGAGATAAGGTCGCTAACCATGGCTCGATCAATACGAGCCACCCAGTTACTTCTTCAATTGATCTTTGAGGTTGAGATTACGAATCAAGCGGTGCAGGTAATTTGGATGCACGCCGAGAATTTTTGCTGCGTCGGTATAACTACCTTTCGCTTGCTGCATCGCGCTCAGAATAATCTGCTTCTTTGTTTGCGCTACCGCTTCATGGTATTTGGTGGCCGCCGCTGTCGCTGGCGTCGCCGCTTCCAAAACAGATTCAGGCAGGTCTTCCGGCAGGATCCGTTCGGAAGCGCCTAACACCACTGCGCGCTCGATCGCGTTTTCGAGTTCTCGTACATTGCCGGGCCAATCGTAATTGAGCAGACGCGCCTGCGCCTCCTCTGAGATACCTATGACATGTCGATTGCACTTCTTTGCATATTTCCCGACGAAGTAATTTGCGAGCAGTGGGATATCCGGCTGCCGATCTCTCAGCGGCGGCATTTCCAGATTGACCACGTTCAGCCGGTAATAGAGGTCCTGACGAAACGTGCCCTCCCTCACGGCGTCTTCCAGATTCCTGTTCGTCGCCGTTATCACTCGCAGGTCAACTCTAATGCTCCGGGTGCCGCCCACGCGCTCAAACTCCCGTTCCTGAAGCACGCGCAACAGCTTGACCTGTAGCGCCGGAGAAAGTTCGCCGATTTCATCCAGGAACACGGTGCCCCCGTCGGCGATTTCCAGTCGCCCTTTCTTTTGCGTCAATGCGCCGGTAAACGCTCCTTTCTCATGACCGAAAAGTTCGCTCTCCAGCAACGACTCGGCAAGGGCCGCACAGTTCACCGCCATGAAAGCTTTGTCTGCTCGCTTGCTGTTGAGATGGATCGCTCGCGCGGCCAGTTCTTTACCCGTGCCGCTTTCGCCGGAGAGCAACACGGTAGAATCGGTGGGCGCGACCTTGGAGATGAATTGGAGCACATCACGAATCGGCGCACTTTCACCCACCAGGTTGTGTTCAATGTTGAAATCGGCGATCAGCCTTTGGTTTTCACTTACCAGCCATTCGATGTGACGAGCGTTTTCAATCGCCACAGCAGTAATGGCGGAGATAGCAGACACAAGCTGTAACTGGTCCTGATCAAAAAGCGTGTCTGGTTCGGTCGTATCGAGATAGATAACTCCCAGCGTCTTGTCCAGCATGATAAGCGGCACGCATAACACTGATGCGGGTTGGTCGGCAATCAGGCTTTCTGAGGGTTCAAACTCACGCGCCTGCGCTTCACTCGCGATCAAGATAGATTCTCTGTGACTTAAGACCCACCTGGTTACCTTACGGCTTACTTTGATGGAAACCCCGCTGCCCCGCAGCCTGTCCAAGCCAAAGCTTGATGCAAACTCTCCTTCCTTTTCTTCACCGCCCGTTTCGGTCAGAAGGACAACTCCCCGCTGCGCCGGTACTACTTCGAAAAGCAACTCGAGCAGGGTCTTTTGCAATTCTTCCACGCCGCGGATGGCGTTGATGGTAGTGCTCACCTTCATCAGCGCGCTCAGGTCGCGTGCCATCACGTAGAGCGCGTCGTTGAATCCGAACTGCAAAGTAGACCCGCTGATAACCTGCCCATCGTCAAAGCGCACCTCGTTTGACGTCTTCACCTCGGCATCGAGGCTTAGAAATATGAACTGCGAATCGCCGATGCGGATCCGGTCGCCGTGTTGAAGTTTGCGACGTTTCACCGGCACGTCGTTGATAAACGTCCCGTTGAGACTTTCGAGGTCTTCGATAACAAACTGTCCGTCTTCTTTTTGAATCTGCGAGTGGCGGCGGGAAACAGAAGCGTCCGCGATGCAAAGCGTGGCTGTTGTGTCCCGCCCTATCACGACCGGCAATGTTTCGATGGTAAAGACGCTGCCTTTGAGTCTTCCGGAAATGGCTGTGAGTCGCGGGTTCATCCGAGTTTGAGCGGCTGTCGTTTGGAGTGCCTAAGTGTACGCGCAGCGCCGGGTGGCGGCAATAGGCGGACATTGGTTGCGGCCCTTAGTGTGGCACACCAAAGACTCCTTTCCTCACTAAGATTCTATCTAAACAGATACCGGCGCTATCCAAAAAGATAGTGGGGCAGTGGCTCTCGCTTGCTCCTCGCCGGCATTTATGAAAAGCACTTTTGACCCCTATCGTTAGATATTAACGGCCTTTCAGCTAAGCAATCTCAAGTTTTGAGATGCACACCATTTCGCGGCATGGCAATAGCAGTGGAGCGAGACGGCTCTCAAAGATATTCATTCGAACAACATCAGGTTTCCGCCGCTAAAGAAGAGTCGCTTACAAGAGAGTTGAGGTCGAAACATCGACCAATGCCGCAAGGCAAGAGGAGGAGAAATGAAAATAGAACTCGTTAGAGCATTGACGATGGTGGCCCTTGTAGTAGTGTTTGCGGTGGCCACGGCTGTTGGCTCAGCAAACCCGCAAGCAGCCGACAAAGTAGTCGCGAACATTCCGTTTGAGTTCAGTGTCGGCTACAAGACAATGCCCGCCGGAGAATATTCGGTGAAAAGTATTCTCAGTGCCAGCAATGCACTGCTGATTCAAAGCGCCGATGGAAAACGTTCGGCCCTTCGTCTGAGTGAAGCAACAAACCGGGCCAAGGATCGAGGGCCTGCGCGTCTTGTGTTTCACCGCTATGGCGAGCGCTATTTTCTCGCCCAAGTCTGGAATGGCGCCGAGAATACCGGACGTCAATTGATCAAGTCTCAGGAAGAGCGCGCCATTGAACGGGAACTTGCCGGCCTTGCCTCGGCGGATAACCCCGCCCGCGCTTCCTATGAAACAGTTGAGATCGTAGCGGTCCTCCGCTAACCAACGTCCTCCCAGAGCAACGGCGGCGAGCGCCCCGCTCTCCAGCCGGTTGTTGGAAACCAAAATGGCAACCCAAAGCCCCCGGGTTGCCGTTTTGGTTTTTATCTGTCTGTACAGATTCGACTGTTCCCCAGCCCCTCGAATTCGTTTAAGGAACGATGCGCCAGTTGTTCGTCGGCTCAGTGGGAATCGTCTTGTGGCGCTCGACCCAGTCAATAATCATTTCGCGGATCTCTTCACTTGACCGGTAAACAATAGGAGCGCCTTTATACATGGTGTAGCCGCCACCACCATTAACGCGATAGTTGTTCGTCGCGAGCCGCAGCTTTTGAGTCGGAGCCAGGGGCCGGCCTTGAAACTGCAGATTCTCGATTCGTTGTCCGATTGGTTTCTCGAGATTAAGTACGTAAGTAACGCCTTCAGCGATGTCAAAGTTATAAGCTGGGATTTTCTCATCAACCAGATCGGGAGCAGACTTGCCCGGTTGGTAAGGACGAAAATATTTCGCCGAGTGTTCGAGCGCATCCTTCAACTGCTTTCCGGTAACTTCAAGCACTACCAGCGTGTTCTCGTAGACATAAAGCCCTGCAATATCGCGGACCGTTACGGGCCCTTTGGCTATTCGTGCTTCCGGATTGAAGACCGCTGCCATCGAAACGTCAGCCTTTCCCGCTTCCATTTGCACGCGTTGAATAAGATCCAAAATGGCGGTATCGCGAAAGCGGGCTTCAGCGGCCGTCAGCTCGGCTCCGGATTCGCCTATGGCGCGTGAGAGCCAGGCCTGAGTTTCGCGGTCGTAAGGCGCCCCCAATTGCAGCAATTCCTGATCGGGAGCTACTCGATCGTCTATCGGGATGGTGCGGGCGGCCCGCGCAAACACACGCCACCCCTCGCCCTGGTTTTCCAGGTAAAGATCGATGCGCGCAAGATGCCGTCCCCAATAATTTGCCTGGATCAGTTGCACGCCGTTGATGACGAGCGACGGCACGTCTCGATGCGTGTGGCCCATGAAAATCATATCGATTCCCGGCACCTGCTTCGCAATCGCGACCGCCTCGTTTTCATTCGGCACCTGGCCGGGATTGATTTCGCCCGTGTGCAGGTCCTCCTCCAGGCCCATGTGCATTGCAACTATCACAACGTCCGCATGCTCCTTTTGACGCAGAACGGGAACCCACTTTTTTGCTTCACTCAAGGGCTCGTGAAATTCCAGCCCCGCGTAATTTGGCCCGTTTTCCCAATTCGGAATTCCCGGCGTCGTGAGTCCAAGCACGCCAATGCGTACGCCGCCGAGGTCCTTAACAATGTATGGCTGGAAATGTGTTTGAGCGGTTCCCTGGTTGTAAGTGTTAGCTGAGAGCCAGGGGAACTTCGCTTCGGCGCGAGCTTTTTCGAGCACTTGCAATCCAAAGTTGTATTCGTGATTGCCTACCGTCATAGCATCGTAAGCGAGCGAATTCATCGCCAGCATCATCGGATCGGGGGGCTGATTATTTTTCTTGTTGTGATAATACTCGAGTGGCGTGCCCTGGATTGTATCGCCTGAGTCGATCAGCAGAACGTTTCCATTCTCGCGGCGAATCTGTTTCAGCAAGGTGCTGATTTTTGCCAGACCGCGGTTATCAGACTTATCGGTGTAGTAATCAACCGGGAAAAGATTGCCATGCAAATCGGTTGTGCCGACCACGACCAGGTGAACACGCTTTGACGCGCTGTGGCCGGCGAGCGGAAAGCTCGCCAGAATTAACATCACTGCAAGCATCAGCGTGGCGGCGAAATTCTTCATGTTCGATTTCATGAATCTACCCCTCAGATAAACGTCCCTCTGTTCAATATCCAACACCTGCACTGCTTTTTGCCAAAGGTACAAGAAGGAAGCGTTACGTTCAAATGAGCTTTAGGTTTGCGCTTTAACGTCGGGGGAAAGGATCGTAGCAGTGCTCGTCGCCTTATCGAACATAGAAAACTTGATCATTGGTCGCCGACGCGACAGATCGACCGATCCTACCTTGGTTCATTCACAAACACTTCAGCAGCCGTCATGCCGTTAATAGAAACTTCATGAATCTTTTTGAATCTGGTTCGAACAAAGGCTAGCTTGTCCCGGTTTTCAAAATACGTTCGGCCCCGCTGCACGATGAAGTAGGAGGGCCCGATATTTTTTGTCGGGTCAAAGTCAGGGGCGGAGATGGCTTTCGACACGAGATCCGTGCGCGTGAATCGCTCGAGATAATAGCGCGTGGCTGCCGGTGTCTCGTGGGCAATGACGGCTCCCGGCGGTGCGTTATCAGAAACGAACTTGATTGCTTCCCGCAAGCCATCGTCATAAAACTCGTCGTGCGGAAAAAAATATCCTGTCTTTCCTGCTCCGAGAGCGTTCGTGTAAAGCGCATAGTGTGGACCGGCCGCGTAAGCAATCCACGCCGGAGTTCCTACAAAAACTGCTATTACCAACCCAACAATAATCGGTCGCATATGTCTGGAAGCCTGCAATGCTTTGAAACCAAATCTGATAAGTTCAATTACGCCGATAGCCGCCAGCATGTAAACGAATGGCATTAGTGAAAGCGTGTAACGCAACCACTTAGAGCCCATCAAAGAGTAAGGAACGATCCAGAGCAAAAACATAAAGAGAACAAAAGCGTAGCCTGGCTTTCGCCAGCGCTTGCAGGAAACGATAAAGCCGGTAACGAAGGACAGAAGCACCAGCAATGGGATCTTGATCGCCATGAATACCAGATAGAAGTAGACCGGCGTGCCCCAAAAGGGGGAACTGGAAACGTTATTTTTGTAGAGATGATCGGCAAAGAGATAGCCCGAATGAACCAACAGTTTCTCGCCCATGTAGGCATTCAGATAACTCCAAACCTGCGGCAGTAATACCGGCGGATTGGCAATCAGAAAAGCGACGAGAATGACGACGTAAAAAAGTCGCGGTGATTTCCCAGGAGGCTCTCCCGGCGCGCGTTCGCGTACGTGAAAGTTGTGATGGTAAAGCGCGTTAAGGCCAAAATAATGAGGGAAATATTTTGATGCGAGCATCAGGCCAAACGAGACTCCACTTAGCAGGTAGTTTCTCGTTCTGACGGGAACGTTTCGTGAGTCGGTCTGTTTGGCCCGCAAGTAGAAATAAAACGCAAAGAGCATGAAGAAAACAAGCAGGGTGTCTTCCTTACCGATGCGATTGAAGGTGATCGCATTGATGCCGCCGGCCCATAACGCTGCAGCTATCAGGCCCGTCCAACGGTCAAAAAACGCGGCCGTCAACAGAAACAGCGGGATCACGGTGAGCGCGCCAAAGATCGCATTGGGGAGACGCAAAGCGAATTCATCGCTCAGCCTGTCTGTGCCGCCGCCCAGGCCGGCGCGTGTGATTGAAATGAACATCAGCGCTTTCATCAACATCGGATGTTCGGCATTGGCAGTAATATCGCCCCGTTCATAAGCCTCTACGGCTTCAACTTTATTTACTTCGTCCTCCGCGAACCCGATGGCGCCGAGTCGATTGACACGGAATCCGAGGCCGATAACAACCAACAGAGCAAGCACGCCGGCGATTACCCAACTGACTTTCCCGCCAGGACGCCGTTCATTGTCAACACACTCGGGGTCGGCGCGTTGAGCGCTGTTGTCAGTTGCGGCAATGGAGCTTAATTTGTTGGTTGCGTCCGGAATGAAAGTGGCCCCTTATTTACAGTGAGCATCGTAACTTAAAACGGTCACAGATTAATTTCCCGCGTTGGTAGTTTTCGAGAAATGTCTTATCGTAATGACCCGCTATGGATAATCTCGTGGTCTCTAACATCCGCCAACGGCCCATCCGCACGCTCGTAAGTGTCGCTGGAGTGGCGCTGGGCGTTTGCCTCGTGATGCTGTTCACCGGACTGGCGCGCGGCATGTCAAATGATTTACAAAGGCGCGCCTCGAATGTACGCGCGGAAATCATCTTTACGCGACCGGGGGCTATGCAACTAACTGCTTCTACCGCCAACCTTAGCACCAAGTATGTCGAAAACTTGAAACAAATTGATGGCGTTGCCGAAGCGTTGCCGGTGATCAGATACGTGTTTCAGGGCGGCCGCGGGTTTGGCTTTGAACAAATTGAGGGTGTCGAGTGGGAACCATTCGCTCGTGTCAATGAAATTCATATTAACGAAGGCAAACCACCGCAATCATCAGACGAAGTTGTTATTGACGAAACTAAAGCGCGCAATAATAAGCTGAGAATCGGCGATTCACTGAAACTTTTTGGCGACAAGGCTTTTCGGATCGTCGGAATTTACGGGCCGGAGTCTGGCGCGCGCGTAAAAATGACGCTCGCAGCAATGCAGGAGCTTTTAGAGTCGCCGGGAAAAGCTACCTATATCCTCGTCAAAGTTCGCAACCCCAACGAAGAGGTACAGGTTGCCGAACGAATCAACACGACTTTACCAGGAAACAAGATCCAGTTTACTCGCGACCTGTTCACTAGTCTGGAAAAAACCATCCCCTATCTCGGAGTGTTCCTGCGAATTCTGGTGGGACTGGCGGCCATAGTGAGCGCTCTGGTCGTCATGTTGGCGATGTATACCACCATCACAGAGCGAACTCGCGAGATTGGGATATTAAAAGCGCTGGGCGCATCGCGACGCTATATCGTGCTGATAATTGAATCAGAAGCGCTCGTGATCAGTGCGGTGGGTCTGGTGGCCGGGTTCGTACTATCGTTTGTGATTGGCTACGCAATTCATCAGGTCTATGGTCTGTATTTCGAATTTAGCTGGAGTTGGGGTCTGACAGCGGCAGCAATTGGAATTCTGGGAGGAGCTTTCGGCGCGCTGTATCCCGCGGTGCGCGCCTCAAACCTCGACGCTGTAAGCGCGCTCGCTTATGAGTAGCTCGTCAACAGCGAAGGGGCACGGTATGCCGTGACCCTACGGCCAATTGTTTACCGTGAGGTGATGTCAACGCACAGCCTCGGCCAACTTAGTTTCACCCTCGCTAACCTTATCCAAATTCTTTAACGACAGTCCGCGCCGAACCATCAGGGCAACGCCGATTGCTGTCCAGAAAATGTCGCGTGCTTTTCGAACGATTGCGAGGGTAACTCCAATGGCTGTAGTAAACCCAAGAACTTTGGAAAGCATTCCGGTGCCGGCTTCGTCAATGCCGGTGCGCAAGGGGACGAATTTGAACACGACGTTAATGACTCTATTTACCGACTCAAGAATGAAAGCGGTCAGCAAAGTCGGGGCAACGCTGCTGATGAAGTAAAGCGTGACGTAAATTTCCGCGACGCCCGCCAGATGGAAACAAATCTCAAGCAGAAAAATCACGATTAAGGGACTGCTGTTTCTGGTGTAAAATCCGTAAATACGATCCTCGAGAGTCCGCGCTCGTGGTATTCCGTTTTCCAACAGCCAGGCGCGCGCTATTCCTCGTCCACTAACAAAGCTCAGAGGAGTACTCAAAACCTTCCACTGCCTGCGTATGATGAAGTAGCCTAACGGCGCTATCACAAGGGTGATAATCAAGGCGACAAGACTCGCGTAACGCAACGCCTTTGGCAGTGAAAAGCTGAGGAGCAGGGCGGCGGTCCCGGAGAAAATCAAAAGCACCACGGAGAGACTGTAGAAAATATTTTCGAGAGCGAGAGCTGAAAGGCTTGCCATCAGCGGTACTCGATCTGTAACGAATGCGGCTTTCGAGGGTTCGGCCACGGCTACGCTGGCAAGCGGAATTATATTGCCGAGTGCATCGCCCATCACCCTCGCGCCAAACGCATCGCGGAATCGCAAGCTGTAAGGCGCCTCAAAACAACGGAGCCAGGCGAGCGATCGCGCCGTTTGTCGTACGGCAGAGATGGCGAGTATCAATAGAAAGCCGACACCGAGCCGGCGGATGCCGACGATGATTTCAGCAACCCCTGCCTTCCTCACGAAGTAAGCAAATAGCAGCAGACCCAGCAGCGCAAAGAGAATGCCGAAATGCGCCAGTTTGCGATTTCTGCCGCGATTGCTTTCCTTGCGTTCAGATTTTGCCGCGACTTCCGCCTTTTCGTCTGCCTTGGCGAGCGGCAGTCCGGGTTCATTCTGCATTTCGTCACATTCCCTGCATCCGTCAAAGGATAAAAATTACACTACCACAGCGACAAACGTTTTCGGCAATCGCAACCTTCGGTTTCTTGCCCTTCCGCGCCCTGATCAGGCCCTGCTATTCGCTTTTTTGGACCAATCCAGACCATTTGCGGCCCGCGAGCGTCTGACCTGCCGGTAAGTGCAGAACTATTGAAATGAGTTAGGTATAGAGTTGAAAAGCAGCAATGTGTAATATGTAAAAAGCCTCGAACGAGAGGCGCACCGTCTTCCCATCCCGATTTGGCGGCGCAATCCAGTCAATTTTTATTCGCCTCATCGACTAATCCGTACCTTTTGTCCCAATTCGGTCTCATCGGAATAAGCCTGTTCGCTGGTCCGAAAACCTTTAGGAAGGATTCGAATGAAACTCACCACAGTCCTCTGTTTGTTGCTGGCAGCCCCCACGCTAACAGTGACAATGGCAAAAACCTTATCCGCCGGCTCACCTCAAGTTTATCGCGCCGGCAATATGCCGTTTTCGGCAAACGTTGAAGACGTTTTCAATCTCGCAGACTTTGGCGCCGTGGGCGATGGTGTGACAGACGATGGACCGGCGTTGCAGAGTGCGCTGGACGCAATCGCGGAATCCGGTGGAGGAACACTGTTTGTACCAGCCGGTCGCTACGTCATCATTACCCCTGTCGAGAAGGATTTCACCGGACTTGCTCTGGATGTCTCGCTCGTCGGCGTCGAGTCGTTAACCGCAGTCCCTCCCCCAAACGCCACGGGCGTGGAACTAACTCGCGGGCTCGACTTAACGTCGGAGTTTGCCCCCCGAACCGGGGCCGAGAGAGTCGCTGTTTCGATCACCGGGTTACGAAGCTTCCTGATTAAAGACCTTACCTTTATCGGTACGGCCGGGGTGGACACCGATGCATTAATAACGCTGGCCCTGAATAACATTTGGGATCTGACAATCAGACATTGTGAGTTTTACGGCTTAAGCAGCCTCGCCGAAGGTGGCGCCATAGTGCAAGCGCTCCGTAGCCATCTGAAGCTTGAGCAAAGTGTGTTTCTGGGTGACACCTGCAACAGCGGGGTTAACACTTCAGTAGTCCAGAATATCGAATGGAAAGGCGTCACGATCACCGATACGCTGTTTGTTGACTACGGCCAGCGTCCGGAGTTATACGGAAAATTAGGACTTGCCGCGCCTTTTTCGTGGGTGAACATTGGCAGCGCAACTGCCGGAGAGAGCGACTCGCCACGACGCGACGCAATTGTCAGAAACGTGTTCTTCGATGAGGGCGGGTTCATTGGGCTCTCAAGTATTCCTTACCTTCAGTCGCAGGCGAGTGCATCGATTGATCTGATCTACGTCTCAGGAATGTATATGAATGTGTCGAACCTCAGCTCTTCTGGCAACTATCTTTATGGTTCTCAGAATTTGTTGATCGAAAATTCGCATTACGGATGGAGTCACAATTCAGATTCAGCCATCAACATTCTCAACGTGAGCAATGCGATCCTTGATCTGGTGGAATGTACTGCAAGTGCCGACCGCATTCGCGCCGACTCCGAGACACATCGCCTGACCGTGATCGACTCGGTCTATAACCAGCTTGACTCTCTCGCGCAAACCACCAGGGTCATCACTACTAATGCTGTTGACGAAGACCCAGTTCAATACGTGCGCCACCAGTTCAGTGCGACTCTTGGCCGCGATCCCGACGCGGCAGCCCACTTCTACTGGTCGGATCAAATTCTCCAATGCGGTGACGACACGCAGTGTGTTGATATCCAACGAGCGGCCCTGAGCGCTTACCTTGCCACCGCTCCACAGGAGAGGTTTGCTGTATCGGGACACGTTATTGACGAAAACGGGGCGGGAATGGCCGGCGTAAGAGTCGCTCTTGGCGGCACTCAGAATATGACTACTGAAACCGATGCGGCCGGGCGGTATCGGTTTTCCAACTTGCCGACAAGCGGGGTCTACACCCTCACTCCCTCGCTTAGACACCATACGCTTGTCCCGGCGAGCAACGAGATAGTTACCCCGGCTCACGATCAAATATTCAACTCAGTCGCCACCTTCAATCATCATGTCATCGCGGGTACAGTTACGGACGCCGCCGGAAACCCATTGGCTGCTGTCGCCGTTACTCTCTCGGGCTCGCAAAGCATGACAACAACGACTGGTGCGGATGGCAACTACGCGTTCGATGATCTTTCGGCAGGCGGCAATTACACGGTAACGCCTGGCAAAACAAGTTTCGCGTTTTCTCCAGTCACCCGAACTTCCAACGATCTCGACTGTGATCAGAGTCAGCACTTCACCGGAACTTTCGTTGCATATTCCATCGGGGGCATTCTGATCGGTGACAACAACGAGCCAATAGCTGGGGCCACGGTAACGCTGTCCGGCTCAGAGGATCGCACAACTACCAGCGATAGCACCGGCAGTTTCTCTTTCATCGACGTTCCCGCCGAGGGAGACTACACCGTCACGCCCAGGCTGATTGGCAATTCGTTCAACCCTTCATCGACATTCTATAAACCGCTGGTCTCTGACCAGTATCTGGCCTACGTTGCAACCTACACGACCCACTCAATCAATGGACGGGTGACGCTCTCGGGCGGCGCCGGTCTGAGCGATGCCATCGTTACGCTCTCTGGTTACGCAAGCAGAACGACTACAACTGATGCAAATGGAAACTACAATTTTTCCGAGCTGCCGCACGGCGGCGATTACACCTTAACTGTCTCGAGGACCCACTACTCGTTCAGCCAGCCGACCCTGACGTTCGACAACTTGAGCTTGAACCAGACCGCCGACTTTGTCGCGACAGTGAATCTCCATTCTATTTCGGGACGTGTGACTGTCGGCCAGAATAGCTTGAGTGTTGTGACACTCACTCTTAACGGCTCACAAGCCGACAGCACCATTACGGATGCCAATGGGAACTATTCTTTCGACCTCGCAGAAGGGGCCACGTATACCGTTGTCCCGATGAAAGCGAACTACCGGTTTTCTCCCCCAAGCATGACCTTTAGCGACCTCGAGGTTAACCAACTTGCGGATTTCGCAGCCTTTCCCGAGCCGGTGCTGTCCTTTAGCGCTGCGAGTTACAGCGTCACAGAGGACTCGAGAAGGATTACGGTAACTGTCGAGCGTTCCGGTGACATATCCGGTGAGACTGAAGTGACTTACTCGGCGATAGACGGTTCGGCACAGCAACGGAGCGATGTCATCCCCGTGATCGGCAAACTAAGATTCGAGCCGGGTGAAAGCAGTAAGTCTTTCATAATCTTCATAACAGACGACGGTTACGTCGAAGGTAACGAAAGCATTACACTCGAGTTGTACGATGTCAGAGGCGGCACGGTTGAGAATAACAACACGGCCACGCTCACTATAGTTGATAACGACAGCACTGTTACGGCCCCTAACCCGATTGATGATGCGCAATTCTTCGTTCGCCAGAATTATCGCGACTTCCTCAACCGCTCGGCCGATCCAGAAGGACTCGCCTTCTGGTCAAACCAGATCCTAAGTTGCGGAACAGATGCCACCTGCATTGCCGATCGTCGCATGAATGTTTCGGCGGCTTTTTTCCTTTCCATTGAATTCCAGCAAACAGGCTTCCTGGTTTACCGTCTCTATCAGGCGTCATTCGCCCAACCGCCGCAACACCTCGAGCAGTTTCTGCTGGACACGCGAACGATAGGCGAAGGAGTTGTTGTAAATACTGACGGGTGGGAACAATTGCTCGAAGCACACACAAACGAATTCATTAGAGACTTTGTTATGCGCCCGCGGTTTACTGAAGCGTATCCCTCAGACCTCTCACCGGCTGAGTTTGTTAATCGGCTTAATCTGGAAGCGGGTGGTCCGCTATCGGCGAATGACCTGGCGCTCACAATAGCGGAATTTCAGGGAGCAGCCTCGAGCGCGGACGTCGGAACACGCGCTAGCGTATTGCGTCGCATCGCCGAGAACGAAACATTCTCGCGCCATCAACTGAACCCTGCTTTTGTGTTGCTGCAATACTTTGGCTACCTGCAACGGAACCCTGACGAAACGCCTGATACCAACCTGGATGGCTACAATTTCTGGCTAACCAAGCTCGACGAATTCGAGGGCGATTTTCGTCGGGCGGAGATGGTCAAATCGTTTCTGCTTTCGGGCGAGTATCGCGGCCGCTTTGGCGCGCCTTGAGTCTTCTCTTGTTCCGAGTTTCGATTATTGAGTTCCGGGTTCCCAGTAAACCTGGCCCTGTGTCCACCCCTCCGAAGGTAAATCTCGGAACGCCAAACCCCAAATCCGAAGCTTTTAATACCGCGAGCTTTGCCTTTTTAGTTTTGCGTTGATTATGATGCATGCGTCTAATCCAATCAGCCACGAGTAATAAACATGAGTCAATCCCAGACAGCTATTGAAGAACTTGCCGGCCGTCCCTTAACGACCCTTTCCGAAGACGAGCAAATGTTTCGCTCGAGTGTGCGCGAGTTTGCTGAAGGCGAGCTGCGGCCGCGCGTCGAGGAGATGGACGAGAAGGGCAAACTCGACCCGGCCCTGGTAAAGCAATGTTTCGATCTCGGCTTGATGGGCATTGAAACGCCGGAAGAATTCGGCGGCGCCGGCTCTTCGTTCTTCACGGCCATCCTGGCCGTCGAAGAACTGTCCCGCGTCGATGCTTCGGTTGGCGTATTTGTTGACGTGCAAAATACGCTCGTCAATAACGCTTTCATGCGCTGGGGAAACGACGAACAGAAAAAGAAGTACTTGCCGCTGCTGGCCACAAACAGCGTGGGCGCTTATGCGTTGAGCGAAGCGGGTTCGGGTTCTGATGCCTTTGCGATGCAAACTCGCGCCGTCGACAAAGGTGACCACTATTTGCTGAACGGACAAAAGCTCTGGATCACGAACGGCAACGAAGCCGAAATTTTTGTGTTGTTTGCAAACGCGGATCCAGAAGCCGGCTATCGTGGTATTACTGCCTTCGTGGTGGAAAAGAGTTTCGAAGGTTTTTCGGTCGGCAAGAAAGAAAATAAGCTGGGGATACGTGCATCCTCGACAACCGAATTGATTCTAAGCGACTGTAAAGTTCCCAAAGAGAATGTTCTGGGAGAAGCGGGCAAGGGCTACAAGGTTTCGATTGAGACTCTCAACGAGGGACGAATCGGCATCGGCGCACAGATGATCGGCATCGCGCGGGGCGCCCTTGATGCGGCTATCGCCTACTCGAGCGAACGCGAGCAGTTTGGCAAAGCAATTAACCAGTTTCAGGGCGTTCAGTTTCAACTTGCAGAAATGGCAACGCAACTCGAAGCTGCCCGGCTGATGGTTTATAACGCAGCGCGCATGAAAGACGCGCGTATGACCTTCGTAAAAGAAGCAGCCATGGCCAAGCTTTATTCTTCGCGCGCTGCCGAGCGCATTAGTTCGCTGGCAATTGAACTCTACGGCGGCTACGGCTATGTGAAGGATTATCCGGTGGAAAAATTCTGGCGCGACTCGAAGATCGGCGCGATCTACGAGGGAACTTCAAACATGCAATTGCAAACGATTGCTAAATTGCTGATTGGGAAGTAAGCAATCAGCGGTCAGCAGTCCGCCAACAATGCCGTCTGCCGCGCACGCTGAATGCTGATTATTGATTACTGATTGCTGATTACTGATTGCTGACTGCTGATTGCCGGTTGCCATGTCCACATCGCGAATCGACATCTTCAAGCAAATGCTCGCAAGCGATCCGGTTAACAGCAGTATTCTGTTTGGACTCGCGAAAGAGTATGAAAAGTCCGGTCAAACCGAAGAAATGATTGAGACTTTGGAGCGTTACATCGCTATCTCAGACGATGAAGGCAACGCGTTTGGAATGCTGGCCCGCGCGTATGAGAAGGCCGGGCAACGCGACAAGGCCAAAGAGGCATACCAGCGCGGCATCGACGCGGCGGCAAAGCATGGTCATCCGTCGATGTCTGAAGAATATCGAATGGCGTTGGCAGAGTTCTGAGTGGCGTCGAGGCGAGAGCTTTATAGTCCGCCCGGTTGGGTAATGATTATGAGTGATACCAAAGTTCTAAAACTTGTTCCCAAGAGCAAGCTCAAGCTCGCAGAAGTTCAGGCCGTTGCCTCGGAAGAGAAACAGGTGTCAATACCCGCCCCGCGGCCGGCGACCGTAATTAATAGCGAGTCCGCGCCTCAGATAAAACCCCAGCCACAGGTCCAGCCGCCGCCAGCAGGAAGCAAACCCGCACGCGCGCAGGAACCTCGCGGCCAACGCCCGACGAGCGAGCGCCAGGAGCAGCCGCGGCTATCGCGCGAAGAGATGCTGCGGATGTATCGCACGATGTATCTTTCGCGTCGGCTCGATGACAAGGAAATCCAACTTAAGAACCAGAACAAAATTTTCTTTCAGATTAGCGGTGCCGGTCATGAAGCCGTGCTGGTGGCTGCGGGTATGGTTTTGCGGCCCGGATACGATTGGTTTTACCCCTACTATCGCGATCGAGCGCTTTGTCTCCAGCTCGGCATGACTCCGCTCGAGCAATTGCTTTCGGCAGTGGGGGCCGAAAAAGATCCGAATTCTCACGGCCGCCAAATGCCTTCCCATTGGGGCCATAAGAAACTGAATATAGTTTCACAGTCATCGCCGACCGGCACACAGCTGTTGCAGGCCGTTGGCTGCGCGGAAGCCGGGTACCGATTCAAGTTGATCAAAGAGTTGCGGAAGCGTGCCTCGAATTTTCAGAAGGACGAAGTGGTCTACGTTTCCCTTGGAGATGGTACTTCCAGCGAAGGCGAGTTTTGGGAAGCGCTCAACACAGCCTGCAACCTGAAACTTCCCGTGCTCTTCTTGCTCGAA
Organism: Pyrinomonadaceae bacterium; assembly: GCA_035297925.1. GTDB lineage: Bacteria > Acidobacteriota > Blastocatellia > Pyrinomonadales > Pyrinomonadaceae > PSRF01. The sequence goes on from DATGYM010000066.1 coordinate 23,433, forward strand.
GACAACGGTTACGCGATCAGTGTTCCGGTTGAGGTACAAACCGCGGGTGGTGATGTTTCGCGTCTGATCAAAAATTTTCCGAATCTCTACCTGCAACGCTGTGACGGCACCGACGTGCTCGAGTCGCTAGCTGTCATGAAGCGGGCCGCCCAATATTGCCGCGAGGGCAAGGGTCCCGCGTTTGTGCACGCGAAGGTTATCCGTCCCTATTCACATTCACTTTCCGATGACGAAAAACTTTATCGGCCCGATGAGGAACGGATGGCCGATGCTGAACGCGATCCGGTAAAGCGCTTTGGCGCGGTATTGATCGACGAAAAGGTGACTGATCAGGATGGGCTACAAAAAATTAAGGATGAGCTCGATGCTCTTGTAAACCAGGCCGCCGACGAGGCGCTCGCGAGTCCGCAGCCCGATCCGAAAACTGTCAACCTTTATGTTTACTCCCCCACGGTCGATCCGACCTCTAAAGACTTTGACACTGAAGACGGGGCGGAGCTCTCGGGCAACCCGGGGACGATGGTCGATCTAATCAATCGTTGCCTGCACACAGAAATGGCGCGCGACGCCCGTATGATCGTGTTTGGTGAAGACATTGCCGACTGTTCGCGAGAACAGTTTCTCGATAAGGTCAAAGGCAAAGGTGGCGTTTTTAAAGTCACAGCGAATCTGCAGCGCAAGTTTGGCAGCGCCCGCGTCTTTAACTCGCCGCTTGCCGAAGCCAATATCGTAGGGCGCGCTATCGGCATGGCCACCCGCGGACTGAAACCCGTAGTCGAGATTCAGTTCTTCGATTACATCTGGCCCGCGATGCACCAGATTCGCAACGAACTGGCACTAATGCGCTGGCGCTCCGGCAATGACTGGAAAGCACCGGTGGTGATGCGTGTTCCCGTAGGCGGTTATCTCAAAGGCGGCGCCATCTATCACTCGCAGTCAGGCGTCTCAACCTTTACGCAGATTCCGGGGTTGCGAGTCATTTATCCTTCCAACGCGCTTGACGCAAACGGCCTGTTGCGCACCGCGATTCGCTGCGATGATCCGGTCATGTTTCTCGAGCATAAGCATCTCTACCGACAGGCCTACAACAAGTCGGCGTATCCTTCGGACGACTTCATGATTCCCTTCGGCAAAGCGAAGACTGTGCGCGAAGGAAAAGATCTTTCGATCATTACTTACGGCGCCCTCGTGCAGCGTTCAGTCGTCGCCGCCAAACAGGCTGAACAACAGGGCATAAGCGTTGAGATTATCGACCTGCGAAGTCTCGCGCCTTACGATTGGGAAGCGATTACGGCGACAGTGAAGAAGACCAGTAAAGTAATTGTCGCGCATGAAGATTCGCTCTCGTTTGGTTATGGCGCCGAGATCGCCGCGCGAATTTCTGATGAACTCTTTGAATATCTCGACGCGCCGGTGCGCCGCGTTGCGGCTACAGATACCTTCGTCGCCTACGCTCCACAGCTCGAGGATGCAATCCTGCCGCAAGTGAGTGATGTTGCGAAGGCGATTTTTGAGCTAAAGAGCTATTGAGCGCTCCCGCTGACTCAAACACATGAATCGTTCTTCATTTACCGCTCCTAAAGAAGCTCAGGCTAATTTAGGTTACCTCGTTCTATAAACGTCTCGCCCCTACGAAGCGATAACTGCTCCAGGCAGATAGTGTTTGGAGGCGACGACATTCGCCGTTTCAGCATCCTCACGGTCATGCGAAAAGCCATACACCCAGTGTATGGTTGTGTGTGGCGATTTCATTTCTTTTCTCACCACAATCGCCAATGGAATCAAACAAGAGCACTTAGCACTCCGCAGCCAACTGGCATGGTGTTTGCTGCTTTATTACTGACCAGCCTGTATTCCCCCACGCACAACTTAATCGCGATTAAGAATAAAGAAGGAGCAGTCAAACTTATGAGTAAACAGATTTCACTTCTGGCGGCCGCGTTGCTGATTATTTCATCAGCCGTATTCGTAGCCGCGCAAACGGCCACAACTACAGTCACACAAACTCCAATCACAGTTGTCACACAAACCCCAAACACAGTTGTCACACAAACTCCAACAACAGTTACCAAGACAGTTCAAAACCCTGATGGCACCTACACCATAATCGAGTATCCGGTGGGCAAGGAAGTACAGCTCACATTTACTCCAGTCTCTCTAACCACTTCCAAAGCCGTCGGGACGATCCTGCGCGATGACGCCGGCACCAGGGTGATCCTGAATGTCACGGATGTCCCCGCCGACGTCTCCGCGATGAATGTCTATGCAGTGGACGATGCTGGAGTGGTTACATTGCTGGGGCCAGTGACGCTCGCCAATGGAGCCGGGAAATTCACCGCCACCACTCCGCTTACTAAGTTCATGCTAATCGCGGCGCCAGACGCGAGTCTGACGGCCTACGATCCGAATGCAAAGATTTATTTCCGCAGCGCTGTGCCGGAAGGCTTCGCGGTGATTCCACTCACAACGTCGGCGGTTGGGGAAACGGTAGCCGCGACGACGACGCCGGGAACTACGACGGCGAGCACCTCCACGGTGCCGATGCTGAATGTCCCGGCTTACAAAAAGGGAGATGACACCAAACTGAAAGTGGACTTCACCGGCGTCATGTCGGGTGCGCGTGCGAATGTTTTCATCGAGCCGCACAAGAATGGCAAAGAGACGGAAGTCAAGATGGTCTTCCACGACTTGAAGGAAGCTCCCACGGGACAGGTCTACATGCTCTGGGCCGTTTCACCCGACAATCAGTTCACTAAGCTGGGACAGATCGTCAATGTCAAGGGTCGCAATGAAGCCGAAATTAAAGCCAACACGACGCTGACAGATTTCGGATTGCTGGTCACCATGGAAGACCTTGCGGCCGTGAAGACCGTGGTCATACCGGCTGGTCCTCGACTTGGCGTAATCCAATTAATCCCATAGTCAAATCCCCATTTTTCTATTGACTCAAATGAGGCCGCCAGATTGGCGGCCTTTTTTTGTACAAAACTGTGCAAATTTTCTATCCAGGTCGACGACTATTGAGTTACTATGAAATCCGAGGGGTGGTTCCCAGGGAACCCTAACTCAAATCGACTACCCTGACGTCGAGTCTCTCCAGGAAATAAACGCCGGAGCGTGCTGCTTCGGTTCCCCATCAACCAGGAATTTGGTCGCGATTTACAGCCGAATATGTACAAACGCATCTTCCCCCAGTTGCTGCTTATTACCGTTAGCCTCCTTTCGGTCAAACAAATATTTTCCCAGGAGACTCTTCCTGAGCTCGTCAGGCGCGTAAAGCCGTCTGTAGTTGCGATCGCAACTTACGATGCGCAGGGCGAACCGATCATGACGGGCAGCGGATTCTTTTTGCGTCCGGGCCAGATCGTAACCAATCTGCACGTCATCCGCGGCGCCCAACGTTGCGAAATCAAAACCCTCGATGGCAAAGGAAAAGTTTTCCCCGTCGCCGGTCTGCTGGCAACGGACGAGGAGGGCGATCTCGCATTGCTCAGCGTTGACATGCCGCCCGATCGTCCACGGGCAACAGAATTGGCCCGCGCATTACCGGATGAAGGCGAACAGATTGTAGTCATCGGCAATCCGCTCAAGCTGGAAGGTTCGGTGACGGACGGAATTGTTTCTGCGGTGCGCGAAGTTCCGAATGTCGGCAAGATCATTCAAATCTCAGCGCCGATTTCACACGGCAACAGCGGCAGTCCGGTTTTCAACATGAACGGTGAGGTGGTAGGCGTAGTTACGGTTAAGGTGACGAACGGGCAGAACATCAACCTCGCGATTGGCGCAGGCCGCGTCGAACAGTTGCGCGCCGGGCAACTGCGCTCCATTGCCAGCGTTCCGGCAAGGGAACGAGTCAGCGACGTAGGTGAATCGTCATACAGGACCGGATTGGATTCTCTGTGGCTGGGCAACTACGACAACGCTATTGGTTATTTCGAAACTGCGGCAAACAGGAATCCCCGTCGCGCAGATGCCTGGGTGCAGGTTGGTTATTGCAAAGTTAAGCAGGGAAAAAGTGCTGAGGCGATTCGAGCCTACCAGCATGCGCTCGAGCTCAAACCTAACTCAGATGAGATACACAATAAGCTTGGCGATGCCTACTACTATTCCGGCAGGATGAGCGAAGCGATCGCGTCGTATAACCGCGCCGCAACCCTGCAACCGGATAATGCGGAGGCGCATTACAATCTCGCGGTCGCTTACTTTGAAATTGGCAATGAAAGATTGGCACTCGCAGAGTCTAATACTCTGCGCCAACTCGATCTAAAGCTTTATGAGAAGCTGGTGAGCGAAACCAGGCTGGAACGCTGAGGAAACCAGACGGCAGGAGCAGACGGCGGGGCAGGAGCAGACGGCAGGAGCAGGCGGCAGAAAACTCTACGCAACAAAAAGGGCACCACGAAAAATTCATTTTCGTTGGGCCCTTTTTTGGCTTCTGCCAGCACCTTCGGCTGCCTTTTGTTCCTGCCGACTGCTCCTGCCGTCTGCCGCCTGTTCCTGCCGTCTGCTCCTGCCCACTATCCGCCCGTCTGGCCGGTGAAGATTTTTGTGTCAATGCTTTTCGGATTTCCCAGCACGACGAAACGAATATTACGCATGTACTTCTGCGCGACGCGCTGTACGTCGGCGGGCGTAACGGCGCTGATCTTGTCCATAAAAACTGTGGAGTTGCGCCAGCCGCCGCCCAGGAGTTCCGCTTGCGCCAACTCGCTGGCCTGAGCCGCGTTGGTCTCCTGGCCGAGATAATATCGTGTCAGGTAGTGCTGAATGGTGCCTTTCAGTTCGTCCTGCGATATCTGCTGGTTCTGTAGCCGCCCTATCTCGTCTAGTATTATCCTCACGCTCTGATTCGCGTCCGTGGCACTGACTGAAACGCCGCCGAGGTTAGAACCCTGGCTCCACAAAAAAGCTTCGGGGGCGTAAGACAGGTTTCTCTTCGCCCTGATTTCCACGAACAGGCGATTTTGCAGGATCGATGAAGCCACACGCATCGGATAGACGTCCGCCGCAGCCAGGCTGGGAGCGGAAAAAACTCCCTGCACATAGTTTGTCGGCAGATCACGCTCGGTTACTTCGACCGTTGAGGCTGCAAAGGACAATTCGGGCAAAGGAGTCGAGCGATAGTCGCCGCGCGGCAGCTTGCCAAACGAGGTGGCAATGCGTTGCCGAACAAGCTGTGGATCGAGATCGCCGACCAGCACCAGCAAAAGCCGCGAAGTTTCCATGACTTGCTTGTGAAAGCGGCGCACATCTTCGGCCGTCAAACGCGAAACGGATTCCGCCGTGCCGCGTGGGTCGTTTGCGTAAGGATGGCCCGCATAGGCAACGCGGGCTTGCAACTGTTGCAGGTAAGAGTCGGGCGTATCCGCATCATCTCGAAGTGAAAGCACCATGCGATTGCGCACGCGCTCCACGTCCTGAGGATTGAATGCTGGACGCAGCGCGACGTCGGCGAAAATTTCCCACGAACGATCGAAATTTGGCCGGGTGGATGCCAGCGAAAGTGCCGAGTAGTCGTAGTTGACACCCGAGGAAATCGTTGTACCCATACGTGCCAGTTCCGTGCGCAGTCGTTCGCGCGGAAAGTTGGTACTCGCTTCTGAAGCCGCGTCCAGCATCAAGTCTTCGATGCCCGCACTTTCAGCGGTGATATTTCGGGCGCCGCCTTTGATGAACAATCCGGCTACTACCGTCTGGCTACCCTCGCGGCGTTTGATGAGAACTTTTAGTCCGTTTACATCAAACTCCGTTACCAGTTGCGCCGTATCGGAAACCATCAGTGGCTTCGCGATGGGTACCGGCTGCCGAGCGATTGCCGCAGGTTTTGCTTCCTGCGCCACAGATAGAGAAAAGACTGATATGACGAAAAAGCAGACTGCCGCAACGCGCAGGCTGAGCCAACCATTGATGTGTTCGTTACCCATTTTCTTCATCGCTTATCACTCAAAGCTTCGAGGCCCTTCAAAATCAAAGTGGCTGATTGGGCTTGGCCGGGCAGGCCACAACATCGGGACCTGCAACCAAGACTATTTATCAGCCTGACTTCCATTTCGTTTGTCTTCACCGATTAAATCGTCAGTAGTAAGTTTAGAGGTTTTGGCGGCATCTTCCGATAACAGTGCGAGACCGATGTGGGGCTTTCCATGGATATAGGTGGTCACGTACCGGCTGATGTCCGCACGGGTTGTGCGTCGCAAATTACCAAGGTAGCCGCGGAAATAATCTATTCCCGTCGAGGCCCACCAGAAGCTGATTGTGTGCGTGTAATCGGAAAGTTTTTCACGGCTGAAAAGGTCGTCGGCCTCCAGCAGCGCTTTTGCGGTTTCCAATTGTTCGTCCGTGTAGTAGTCAGGGTCATTGAAGTGGGCCACTTCATTGTAAATGGCGCGCACGGCGGCCCGAGCATTCTCCGGGGTGGTCTGGGCGATGATGTTAATCGGCCCAACGTTACGTTGCGTGTAGTAACCAAGATTGACGCCACTTACCAGTCCGCTGTCGACCAGCGCACGCTGAAAGCGGGAGTTAGGCTGGCGAAGAATGAAGGAAAAGACATCTGCCGCATAGGTCGAGGCGTCGTCCTTGCCGATCGATGGACCTTGCCAGCCCAGTTCAATGATGACGTTCTGCACCGGCTCCTTAATGATTGCGCCTTCGCTTTTCGTCAAGGGCGGATGCTCAACCAGGGGAAACTCGACGAAGGGATCTTTTTCACGTCGCGGCCAATCGCCAAAAAGGTTCTGAACCAACAAAAACACCGCTTCCGGACTCACGTCGCCGGTTACGACAATTGCGGAATTGTTGGGCACGTAATAGCGGCCCTGAATGAGCCTCATCATCGCAGTGGTTGCGCCGCGCACAGTCTGCTTGTTGCCCCCGGGGTTTTTCCGGCTCGGATACTTGTAAAACAGCCGATTGTTCATTTCGAGCGACAAAAACCCGAACGGGTTAGACTCGTGCCGATCGAGCTCTCCGATAACTACCTCTCGCTCTTGCGCAAACTGGCCTTCATCAAACAATGGATAGCGCGCCGCATCGCGCATGAAGCGCATCGCCACCGGCAAATTTGGAGAAGTCGTTGTGAAGTAGTAATTGACCAACTCTTCCTGCGTTTGTCCGTTGTAGATGATGCCCAGTTGATCAATCGTGTCGAGGTAAGCTTCTCCCGTCACTGAAGCGCGGTTGGCCTTGAAAAACATGTGCTCGTAAAGATGCGACAGGCCGTTCAACTCCGGCGGCTCCGTGAAGGATCCGTTTCTCACTGCCAGCTCGCAGGTCACCAGTGGAATTGAATGATCCTCGGCCACTATGATTTCCAGGCCATTGGCGAGTTGCCGGTTGACAAACTTCGTTTGCGGTTGCGGCACGGGCGCCACCGCTGTTGCCCGTTGCGAAGCAGTTGCCGGGCCGCGCGTTTGAGTTCGCCTTTGTCCGGCGAATGCTGCCGGATTTAAGAGCAAAGAAACAGCTAACAGAATTAATGACAGACTGCGTTTCACGGAAAGCTCCCTAAGGAATGTTTAATCGCTGCTTAGAACGAAAACGCCGCTTGTTTTGCGGCGAGCCATTCGATGTCCGATTTGGAGGTGGAGATGTCAACCACACCGGTCCTTTTCATTCGCGCCAATCATTGACGGCCTCTCCGAGGTTAGCTTGCTCAGGCGGAAATGACAAATGAGGACTAAAGCCGCCGATAAACGCAGATTCAAGCGGATTAGAAGTAAAGTCGTGTCCTAATGAAATTCTCGGCGCTTCCTTTGCGGGTCGCTGAGACCCAGTCGAAGGAGGACTGAAAATCGGGACGCCACAATAACCAAAGGGTTGGGACCTCGGATATTAGGGATGCAATCCAGGAATGGCTAAGCGGGGAGCTGTCAACCCGCATAAGCTTCGTCCTGCTCAATTTTTGAAAGCACCCAATCAAACTCTCCCGAAGTTATCTTGCCGCCGCAAGACTCACAAATTCCCGCGTTGTTCACTTTCAGTGGCGCGCCGCAATTAGGACAATTCAGGTCCGCGCGCGCGGCCGATGGCTTCGCCTGCCGGTTTCGAATGAACGTCCAATACTCGCTCCAGTATCGCAGCCTGGTTTTCGAGCCACTGACCACATTACCGCGCTCGTCCACCGTGTAATCGTAACCTTCCGCTCCGATTCGCAGCGTGATTGAAATGTAAAATGCGTCCTCCTTGATTTTGACGGGTTGCAAGGCAGTGATACGGCAGGCGTCGAGCGCATTGCGCAGGTGCTGACGCTTATAAGCTTCGATCCAGTATTGGTGCATCTGAAACAGGTTGTCGGTTTCATGCGGTCGCGCTCGCTCCCATTCAAGCGTTGACCAGGCTGCCTGCAGCTCGTCAAAGATAAGACGCGCGCGCGCCTGAAATTCACCCCAGGAAAAATTGGGATTGTTTTTTTCAAACTCCAGACGAATTTCCCTGAAACCGGGCTGGACTACACTGGGCGAGTTGGTGCCGGCTTCCGGCACATTCGAGGTAAGCAGCGGTCCTTTCGCTTCACTACTCACCAAAGCGATGCCGCGGACATACCACTGAAACTCCCCACTTTCGATTTTCGTTCCGCAGAACGCGCAGGCCCCTACAGTATTTTTTTGCAGGGGCGCTCCGCACTTCGGGCAGTGAAGTGCCGTAGCTTGCGCCGGTGGAGGAGACAAAACGTCGCGCTTACGCTCGAGCTGCCAACGCTCACGAACGTAATAAGCAGTTTCCGCGGGTGGGCCGCCATTACTACTCACTGCTTCCGTATAATTGGTTTCGAAGAGCAATGTAATGTTGACGGTTGGGGTTTCGAGTCCGCTCACGTTCGCGATACCCATGGCCCCAATGATGATTCCCTTCACCTCTCTGAGGCCTTTTGGATTTCGCTGTAGCAGCGCCTTGCGCGCGGCCTCGCTGAGATAAGGTGAAAACTGATCCAGCGCTTCAGCGCCGTGCCCTCGAGCGTCGTGCGCCTTACCGTAGAGCGCGTAACAGAAATCCGTAAACACAATTTCCGAGAAGTTAGGATCAAACTTGCGTAGCTGCGCAAACTCACGCGCAACGTTGAACTGGGGCGCGGCATCCTCAAGCCCGAGCGGAAACGCCAGTGACGCAGTTGAGGACTCCAAAGGCACAGACGAGAACGTTTCCGAAACCTTCCTGCCGCCCCGCGCTAAGCGATAAACGACAACAACAACGACTACAATATCCACCGGAACGCCTACCGCGGGATATTCGACGGTGAGCCAAATGAGAACCCTGACCAGGCCTATGATGGCGCCGCCGTCACCGCCGCCACCACTTCCACCGCCATGACTACCGCCGCCGTAAGACTGACCGCCGCCGACACGAGCCAGAGCCTCCAGCGGAATCATGAGCAGCATGATTGCCGCCGCGACCAACAGCCACAGCAAGCCGAACGCGCCGGTAAAACGAGCAGCCGCTAAGGAGATTTTTTCCTGAAACAGATGTGCGGTGCGCTTGAGATTCATTTGAGTTCGAAAACCGGAGCATCAGGAAGTTCATTCGGATTATCTTCGGTGGCAGGCAGATATTTCGAGAGCAACGCGCCGAACTTTTCCAGGGCCGCCAGTAACGTTTGTGAATCAGCCTTACTTCCCGCCAGGTGCAACTCAGAGACGAGTTGATTCCAGTCAAGCGCATTCACATGCTTCAGGATGCCTCGATCCGCGATCAATTCAAGGCGGCGCTCGAGTATGGACAAATAAATAAGCACGCCCATTTCAGCGCTGGTATTGGCGATGCCCGCTTCATAAAACATGGCGGCTGCGCCGGTCCGAGCTGCTTTGCTGCGAAACTCTTCTGTCGTCAGCAACCGACGCAGAGAATTACTGCGTGAAGTAACCAGGGCCCCGATTACGAAAATTATCGCGACATCGAGGGCCACCCAATACTGATGAAACTCGAATGGGGAAAATAGTAGGAAGAGAAGGCCTGCGAAAGCGAGCAAGGCGCCGAAGAGGTAATCGGCGTGACGATAAGAACCAGAGCGCGCTCGCACAATGAGAACGAGTTCAGCGTCAGTTGTCGTCTCGATCTGTCTGACGCACGTGGTGAGCGCCTCCCGCGCGGCATCGTCGAATTTAGCTCGCTTCATATCCTGTTGGCGTTGTGACCCTGGAAATCAAGATGCCCCGGCGTCAGGGTTCCCATTCAAAGGTAACTTCGGAAATTGATGTATCCGGATCGCTGCCGGTATATACGTCATCTATCACCAGTCTAACCCAGCGGGTTTTGACCGTACCGAGGTCAACCGTCTGGCGCTCCATTTCGTCACGAAAATTAAAACGATTCGAACTGCCATCGGAAAACTCCAAAGTAGCAGCGGCAAGTCGATTATTCTGAGCCCAAATCTGAGGGCTCTTGAAATAGCCGGGAAGAATCACGATGCGGTGAAGATTGATCTCGCGTCCGAAGTCGAAACGCAGCCACTCGCCAATACCGGCCCCGTCAACACCTTCGATCCAGGCGGTGCGCTTACTGCCGTCAATTGTATTGGAGGGATCGTAAGTATTGGACTGGACCGAATACCTTACCGAGGAGGCGCTGGTTCTAATCTGTAGCGCCCCGGATGTGGGTCTGGTCGAATCCGGTGTATCGGCCGACTGCGAAGGCACCGGCGTCGGTGAACTCACGGGTGAGGCAACGCTTTCAGAACTTTTCCAATACGTGTAAACAAACGCCAGACCAACCAGCGTCAGGACCAAAAGCAACCCGGCAATTAACAGCACGCCGGCGGTGAGAATGGGACTCGACGGATTTGCAGGAGTGATTGCGGGAGCAGGTCTATTCGTAACTGGATTAGAAATGAACACGGGAACATGTCGGGACGGAGGCTGGTGCGCTACGATTACCGGTGGCGGTACGGTTTCCCCAGTGGTGGGGCCGTAGGGCAGCGTGGCATTAGGATCGCGGGCCAAAACCGTGCCGTCGTCCAGACAAAATCGCAGAGAGTCGTCGCTGTACGTTCGATTGCACTGCGGGCAAAGTTTCATGCTCTTCCGCTCGTCAGGAGACTTACTGGCCGGCACTTAAAACATTCGGAATCCAAAATATTTGTCCGTCAGCCTCAACTGGTTTCAATCCGTATTTGGGCAGGTCATCTTCTTTTAAACCGAGAAAGGTGAAGTGTGGTAAGTCGCTAAGCACGGTTTGGAACCAGCCATGCTTCGCCAGAATTTCGCGCACGCGCGCATTATCAAACTCGTTCACATCAAAAGCGAGCATGGCGATATGTTGGGAGGTACCCGGCGCGGCTATCGAATAAAGGATCGACTTTGAAAGATCCTTGCTGAAGTAGATGCCGCCTTTCTCGAGTTCCAGAACCTCGGCGATTTGGCTGTGCAGAGGCAAACTCTTCAAGCGCGCCACTTGCTCTTCATTCAATCTTCCCTGCGACAGCCAGTAGTCCAGTGCCGGTTGAAAGCGCGTGTTCCACAACTGCAAGCTGTCTTCGTAACTACGGCGCGCTGCCTCGGCGCCGTCGCGGGGCGTAATATCCAGATCTTCTTTCTGTGCTTCTGCCCGCGCTTTCAGGAGTTTCTTCATGGCCTCTGGCTGCAATTCAACCTGATCGAAGCCGAACATCTCGCTGGCATAACCGGCGCGTTCCTGAAACTCCGTGACTTGCTCATCGCTCGTGAAAACGCAAACCGGGGGCGGCATAACTTTCTTGTTCGCAAGAAACATTGCGCCGTAATCCTCGAGCACGCGACGCGCAACCGGGTCTGCTGCGGGACAAATATCTTCGATGCGTGTCTTTCGCTTTTTGAGCGACTTACGCAAGATTTCATAAAACGGCGCCGGCGATTCGCCGTTATTATCGTAGGTTTTGATCATTGCGCCAGAATTTTTCTCCGTACTCGCGCCGACTGTTGAATACAGCCTGCCGCGCGACTGCGCGGGCGAAGAGGATAGTAGAAAATAAATAATTAAAGCCGATAGACACTCGGCTGCGCGCGTTCTTCCAACCAAGCCTTCACCACCATCTTCGGCAGATGTGTTTGCGGTTGGGGTGACAGCATGGATCATAGTGTGCGCATTCCCAAACGGTCAACAAGCATCAAAACCGATGGTTGGTAGAGCTTGGATCCTAGCCCAAACTCGGTGGGGCTGGGCGCGATATACTATTGGCAACCCTGGGGCCAGGTAAATGTTAGCGCAGAAACGCAGATGAGCAATCGAGATCTGATTAAAGAGATTGTGGCCACCTACGAAAAGCATGGCTGGCACTTGCGCCGCCTGCTGTTGCGGCCGGATACCCGTAAAGAACTGGATAGCGAATTCATCTCAGGTTATCCACCTCTGGCAGGCGTGCGAGTTGAGGAGGCGGCCATTGACGCATTGTGGTTCTCCCGCCCGTCGCAGGCGCAACGCGAAGCCTGGGAACTTAGGCTGCTGGCCGAAAATCCCTTTGCCTTGTTTGAGACATTTGAAACAGATGAAACGGAGGAGCAGCGGGAGGATGTGCGCCGTGAAATGGAAGCGCGCTTGCGGGAAAGACAGTGAAGAGTGAAGAGTGAAAAGTAAGGCTGGTGAACGCGCCCGCTTTTTACTTTTCACTCTTCACTCTTCACTCTTCACTTTTTCACTCCTGCTTCCCCATCTTCACCGGAATCTCGAGACTCTCGCTGCCGCGCATTACGACGACTTTAACAGTGCTGTAAGGGATCGCCCTAAGTATTCTTGAGCTCAATTCCTCCGGCGTCCTAATCGGAGTTCCATCAAACTCAACGATGACATCTCCGTCCTTAATGCCCGCCATATCGGCTGGCAAGCTGGGCGATATTTCGTCGACCCTCACGCCGCTTAACTTCGTCCCGACAATCGGAACACGTTCTGTTCTGTCATCGTCGAATCCAAATCGTCCCCTGCCTTCGGGACGGTCGCGAAATTCGCGGGCCAGACGATCAAACTCCGCTTTGGAAATCGTGGTCAGTTTCGTTGTCCGGGTCTCACCGTCGCGAATGTATTCAATGTCAAGCGTCTTGCCGATGGGCGTGCGCCCGAGCAAGTCCATCATTTGATCGTCCGATTCAATCTTCTGACCGTCGGCCTTAGTAATAATGTCGCCACCCACCAGGCCGGCTTTGTCCGCGGGCCCACCCGGGGGCTCGACGTTCGCAAAGGTCACTCCGCCATCAGTCGTATCGAAAGAATCGACACCCGCATATGATCGTGCGTTGATTGAAACTCTAACCGGAAGGCGAGGCCGAACTTGTTTTACGACTGCCGTAAACCCTGCGGCTGCTATGAAGAAAATCAGCAGTGCGATAAACATCCAGGTGGTGCCGCTCAGGCGTCCGCGACGCCTGCGAATCCCACCCGCTCCGGCGACAGCTAAAGGTCCTCCCGCAAAACCATAAGGTCCGGAATTAACTGCATTGTTACCGGGTAACGTTCCCGGAGGCGCGTTCTGAAAGCGAACTGTCTCGGTATACTCTGCAGATCCCTCGCCCAGGCGAAAACCGCAGTTGCGGCAGAAGCGCAACTCGCTGGGCATCGGTGACCGGCAGTTGGCGCATGTTGTCAGGCCGGGATCCATTTCAGGCTTCATAGACATTTCAATAAACAAAAAGTTTTTGAGGCACTTCCAACGAAAGAATAACCGCTTCTTATACGCAAAACGCACCGGTCCGGTTGCAACTATGGTCTTAAGTGGTGGAAACCAGGCGCCATGAAAACCAGACCGCCGGTGCTCGCCCGGCTTGGTAATCGCCCTCTTACTGGCATAGTGCGTGCTCTAACATAGGGGCTGACATTGCAGGAATGAGGCACCGGAACACGCATGTCGCGTGGACATCGGTGCCCGTTCCGTGCAATATCTATTCAAAGTTTACACGAGTTCATGTGCTTTCGGCGCTATGAATTCCGGAGGAATATCAACGTGGAAGTTACTAAAGCACTTGCGGCTCTGCAGCCGCTTTTCGGGAAAAACAACGTGGAGATCGTGACCCTGGACGGACAACGCGTGCGAGGCGTAGTTCGCAGCATGAAAACCACTCAAGCACTCACGACTCCCAGCGTAAAGATGGAATGCGCTAACGGCGAGATCGTCAAGATACCCTTTCCCTCCATCGCGGAAATTAAAGACCATAACGGACAGTAGGACAGGACCCGGAACACGCCGCTGGAACCTCGCCGCTCGCTCGCAGGCCCTGCTGTCCTCAACCTTTCCGCCGGTTAGCCCACTGTTTTTTCCGGGCTGCATCGCGTATAGTACGCCGTTTTTAGTTTTGGCCTGAGGGCCTTTTTCAGGAGAGTCTTAAGAGTTGTCTCTAACGATGGAAGATTTTGGCGGCCGACTTGCCAGTGTTTGGTCAGAACTGCGACCGACTACTCGCGGGCTGGTCGAACGCGCACTTCAAACACCTGGTACAACGCCGGCTGCGACGCGCAATGCAAACGCTGCGACTCCACCCTATGATGCTCGCGCAGATCATGAACTAAGCCGACTGTTGACGGCCCTGGATGAACGCGCACGCGAGACCGACGCTTCGCTGGCACGCGAGAAAGAAACTGAACTTCGTCACATGGCGGATGCTTGCGCTGCAGTCTTGCAGGAAAAAACGCGTTCGGCAGAAGTGTTTGCTCAGCTCGTGCACCGGGCGGATCGGCAACGTGATTATGCGCGTATTGATGCGCTGGCGGATGCGCTGGCTGGTTTTGCGCCCAGCGAGATTTGCGAATTGGCGCGTTCGCAGGACGTTGTTGTCAGGGCTTTAGCTACTGAGACTCTCGCGCAGTTTCCCACCTCCGCGTTGGTAGGGTTATTGGGCGATCCGGTGGATTCGGAGATTGCGCGGGATGCGTTGCAGCGTCAGGCGGTGGACTACGGTTCCGAAGAGGCGAGGCAAATCGTAAACGCACTCGCCCAGGTCGACGCTACCGAAGACTTTTAATCAACCGCGGTATTACTTCGTTTCAAAAGATATCGTTCTTATAAGTAGCAGCTGGGGTCAGGCAGCAGCTTTCTCACCAATCTCGTGAAGCCGCTTCACTACCTGATCAATCAACCAGTTTGGTGTCGAAGCGCCGGCGGTCACGCCTACGCGGTGCGCATTTCTGAGGTCGGCAGGATTTATTTCCGCCGGAGTCTCAATCAGATAACTCTTCTCGCATTGTTCCTGACAAACCGCCAGCAGCTTGACGCTGTTTGAAGAGTGGCGGCCGCCAATCACATAGAAAACATCTACCTGTCCGGCCAGCGCGCGCGCCGCGTCCTGGCGGTCGCGCGTTGCCGAACAAATTGTGTTGACCACCTGCGGCTCAGCGTCGGCTTTGGCGCGCACTGCTTCCGCCACTTCGAGAAAAGTCTGCAGCTTAATTGTCGTTTGCGAGACCACGAGCGGTGAACGCAATTGAGGGAGAGCAGCGACTTCGCCGGCATCTCTAACGACGTACGTGTTTTCAGGTGCGTAACCAACCACGCCGATCATTTCCGGGTGGTCGGGATTGCCCGCAACAACGACATCCCGTCCATCTTTCGCAGCGCGCTCGGCAAGGTGTTGAACCCGGGTGACAAAAGGACAGGTGGCATCGATAACTTTTGCGGCACGTCCATCAAGATCGCGTTGCACTTGCGGCGTGACGCCGTGAGCGCGAATGACGGCGATGGTGTCGGCGTCGGCTTCCCCTGGCTCATCGATCGTGGACACGCCAAGCTCGCCGAGCCGTTCCATCTCCTGGGCGTTATGGATCAGCGGCCCAAGGGAACGAATGGGACGAACACCTTCGTCGAGCGCGTCTTCAACCATTTCCACCGCGCGCTCGACCCCGAAACAAAATCCGTATTCGTCAGCTAATAAGACATCCATGTTTGATTTACCGCAAGCTGGGGTTGCAAATCCCTTTTTAGCAACGACAGCAAGCTCACCGCCCGCTCAGCACTTAACTGATTGGCTCAGGCGCGCCTTCCGTTTTGCTACGGTTACACTTTTCCTGCCACTCCTGGCGAACTTTATCGCCGCCGGCTACGCGTGCGTCAACCCACTCGATGTCCTTATCGATTAAAGTGCGAATATTCTTTAGGAACGATTTCTTCAGATCACCCAGGTTGTGCGCTATGTCTCGCGGCAATATGGCGTACGAAACGTCGCCGATGTACCGCAAGGCATCGCAAAGCTCATTAACTATGTGGTTGTCAGACGTAGACTCGGACTGCGACTCTGCTGTTTCCTGCATATCAATACCTCCAGACACTTAAACCGCGGGTGGATTCCTGCGGCGCGAATATCTTAGCACTACTCAAATACGACCGCACGACCAGCCCCGTTCCATGAGTCTTAGATTCTACAAAAATGAATCTATTGCTCAATTTATAGCGTGAAAGGATAGTGGAAGTGGAGGGTGTGCGCAGTAGTATTCACGCACCAGATCTGATGGAAGGAGCAAACAATGTCTCTAATCCGCCTGACTATTTCTATTTTGCTATTGCTGTTACTTTTTTGCGGCCTTGCTGTGGCACAGAGGCCAGGGCCAGAGTTTCGCCGCCCGCTCGCTTGCGAGCCGGTAGAGCCGCGAACGAAACTCGAGGCTATTGAATGGCGATACGAGAGAGTGCTGGTCAAAGGCTTTACTCAGATAGCAACCTTAAACGCACGCGGCGCTAACATTCGCGTGGACGCGGTTGAGTTAAAGGACACCGACTCTGCAACGCGCGCCACTGGACTGATTATTGCCCTGAGAGCGGCGGGTGAGGACACTCGCGAAAACAGATCATTTATCGACTACGAGGAGATCGAACGGCTGCTGAGAGGAATGGATGCCGTTAGCCGGGTCAACGAATCTATTACCAAGCTTGCCAATTTCGAAGCTCGTTATCGAACATCGGGGGATCTGGAAGTTAACGTCTTCCGACAAAGCCGAAACGGCACGGCCGCATCGGTTTCGAGCGGGATTTGTGACCGGGTTACCGCCCTGCTCACACTAGACGAGTTAGACCTACTTAAAGCACGTATCGTAGAAGCCAAGACGCGGTTGGACGAGATCAAATGAATGATAAACGTAGCGCATGCCGCGATGGGCCACGATGCCATCAGAGGCCGTTGGTGCTCATCTGGCTCTCGCTCGTATGACCCTGGGCAACCAGATGAAATGCCAGCTTGGCATCGTCCGGCGGCAGCATCGGATGATAAGTTTTTCCGTAATCGGAAACGATTTTCTTCACGTAGTTTTGCGTTTCGGTATAGGGTGGCACACCCTTGTACTTGTCTACCGATCCTTCGCCGGCGTTGTAGCCCGCTAGTGCCAGCGAGACATCGCCGTCGAATCTCTTCAGCAGCCACTTAAGATACTTTGTCCCGGCCTCAACGTTTGCTTGCGGATCGAATGGATCCTTCAGGCCAAACCGTTTTGCCGTAGCAGGCATCATCTGCATCAAGCCCTCTGCGCCAACGTGTGACACTGCGTGAGTATCGTATCTTGATTCCTGTTTGATCACGGCATGGATGAAGCGTGGATCCACGCCCTCTTTCTCACCGGCCCGGAAGATAATCCAATCGAGATCACAATCGCCGGACAAGGGAATATCGGCGGGAATAGTTTCCACCCGCGCGGCGGCATCAACCACGGGCGCCATTACAGGACTAAAAAAGAAACCGGTGAAATTCGTCAGAAAGAAAACTGTGATGATGGCATAAGGGGCAAACTTCGCAGAGCGCAAGGCAGACGTACTGCGGGGAAACTTCCGGGGAAACCTCATGTTTGATTCTCCATGTGAGCGATGGCCCAAGGACCACCAGGATTAAAACTTGAACCTGGGAGTAACCGACATCGGGTCGGTGTCGTTGTCCCTGGCTTCTTTATCGCTGCGCATGGCCAACAGATCCTCAAAGAACGCAACGCACTTGAAATCGAGACCGTGAGTAAGACGACGATTTCATTGCGATGGTTGCTACTTTTTCGTTGCGTTGGGCCGTCGATGTGACGTACTCAAACAGACCGCGCTTTGTTGCAGGGCGGTACAGAAGATCATTCAACTTGAAAGAAACGCGGTGCTTTTGGGAGGGATTTTGCTTACGCGCGACCGGCAACTTCACCGGTTTGAGTGTTCACGCGGACCAGCTCACCCTCTTTGATAAACAGCGGCACGCGCACAGAAATTCCCGTTTCGAGGGTCGCCATTTTAGTGGCCCCGCCGGCGGCCGTATCACCACGCAAGCCCAACTCTGTTGAAGTGACGGCGAGCTCTACATACTGCGGCAGCTGTAGGGAAACGGGTGCACCGTTGTACTTCAAGACTTGCAGCGACACCCCCTCTTTCAGATAGCCTCGGTCGGCATCAAGCGCCGCTTCGTCAAACGTAAACTGCTCATAACTTTTCTCATCCATGAAATGAAACCCATGGGCGTCACTATAGAGAAATGAGGCAGGAGCCAACTCGATATCCGGCTCTGCGAATTTCTCGCTGGAACGAAAACTTTTCTCAAGCACTGCCCCGGTTAAGAGTTGGCGCAAACGCGTGCGAACCATCGTGGCTGCACCACGCGCGGTTGGCGAGGCGAAGAAGACTTCAAGCACAACGTATGGTTGGCCATCAACCGTGATCAGCAGTTTGCGTTTTAATTCATTGGCGGAAATCAATGACATTAGGATCCTCCCAAAAAGCAGCTTGGTTTAGCGCGGTGGAGCAAGGCTTGCGTTTGCCTATACCATACCCTTTGGCGGTTTTGACGCAAAAACGGGGCGCGCAGTTTTTTAGCGCTAAAACCAGATGCTCGGCCCATCGTGCGGCCTCAATTTCCGAGCGCCGTCGTCACTATGTTTTGTGTCTCATCAGAAACTCGCGCGCGAGTCGTGTGGCGATGTCGCCAAAGGCAGGCTCACTGTGCGGGCTGTGGCCTGCACCGTCGAGTATCTGCATTTCAGCATGAGGGAGGTGCGTTGAAACGGCGGCGAGTTCCTCCGGTTCAGTGCGAGGATCAAGCTGCCCGTGGATTATCAGAGTCGGCGCCACAACTTCGTGCAGCTTGCCGTAGTAGAGATCATCCTGCGGATGCGCGCTTTCGAGTGCTATTTCCAACCAAACCTTTGCATGATCCGTAATAAGTCTGCGCCATTCAGCCGCGCCGAGTTCGAGCGCGAATTTTCTGCGCAGATCTTCGCCCAGGTTTTCCGGCTGCAGCACCAGCATTTCAAAGAATTCTCGCGAACCTGGCTTCGTCCGGTAAAAGTGAAAGGCCTCAAGGATAAGACCCCGCACTCGTCCTGGCGCGCGGAAACCGATGATTGCCGCTATGACCGCTCCATCGCTGTGTCCCCAAAGAAATGCGCGGCCGATGCCAAGTGAGTCAAGTAGCTTCAACGTTTCATCCGCCGCACGGTAATGAAAGTCGGGGGGAAACGGAACTGGTCGATTCGAACGGCCATAGCCTGAACGATCAGGACAAATAACACGAAAGCTACTCCGCAATTGTTCTATCTGCAGATCAAAGGGGTTGAGCCCATACCCCCAACCACCGTGCAACAGAACGAGTGGCAAGCCCTGGCCTTCATCGCGATAGTAGATATTAACCGGCGTGACGCCGGGAACGAGCGGAGAAGACTGAAGCGAGGCAAATGGCACGAGGAGATGTTTTCTCGAGGTTATCTGACCGGTTCTCGTAAGACCGCATCGGCCGCAACGGCTGCGATCCGCGCGGCCTCCGAATGCGTCTTGTGCAAGCCCGCAATTTGCAAGAGCGCTTCACCGGTGCGCGACAGCATGCGGAACAGGTCGCCTTCTTCAGCACCGGTCTGCCGCACCAAAGCAGGCCAATCGGTTCCCGTCGCCCAGGCCACCGCGGCTGCGGCCGCAGAAAAATTCAATTCCGGCGCAGGCTCGATTCCCAGTTTCCATTCTTCAGATGAAACCTTGAAGCCGATATCTTCAAACTGTGCCAACGCATTCAGCAGACCATCCTCCAACTCAAGTTGCCCGTAATCGCGGTCCTCATCAGCCGCAAGAGCAGCCATGACGCCCGTCATTCGATCAAACTCCAGAGAGTTGAAAATGCCATTCTCGAGCGCTTCGCCGACCAGCAGTGGGCGATCTATGTGCAGGTCAGCCAGCCAGCGACCACGGTCGGTTATCTGCTCCGCATCGAAATCAAGATAACCGAAGACGGCGAGCACGCGCGCGCGCTTATGAAACGGTTCCCAAACCTCTTCGCGCAGCTCCTCGATGCGCCTGGTGGCGCGCTCCAGTTCTTCCGCATCGACGAGCACAGCCCAGAGCGCCTGTGTACATCTCAACCTTTCTTCAGTTCCGCTACCCGCCGGCAGAACGTTCTCAATTTGGTCATCAAGAAAATTCACTGCGTCGGTTTCTTCGGCAAAGGCATCGCGCAGTCGCGGTTCAGGCAACAACAACTCGCGGCCGCGTTCCCGCACGTCGGCGAACGCGTCATCGATAAATTCTTCTCGCCGCCGGTAGACCTGAGAGTAAACGCGCCCGACTCGTTCCAGCGCAAAGCTGGCGCTCTGACCATCTTCGCGAATACCGCGGATATTTCCTCCGGTCCTTTCCGTGACTAGCACCAGACGGCGACCGCTGCGGCCAATGCCGACCACTCGCCCCGGTTGCACTACCTCGTCAAGCCAACGATGCAAAACTTCTGCCCGCGTCTGTGGCCGCAACTCTTGAAGACGCGCCCGCGCACTAATCAAACGCTCAAACGCAGTCACTACTGAAATCGGCAAATCGCAGCCAGCCGCCTTCAACTTTGACTGAATCTGTTGCCGGCTGTCAGCCTGCGCCTTTTCAAATCGCGAAATCTGCAATGCTGCCTCCCGATGCGCGAAGCTTCTCTCGGCAATCTCACGCACCTGTCCAAAGTTGCCGTACGCGTCCAGCAAATTCAAAAGCGTCGTGTAGGTAGCGCGAAACTGGCTGATCAGTGGATCGGGCCGAGCCCTTAGTAATTCAGCAATCCTTTGTGGATCCTGGTGCAAGCCGGGCGCGGCAACAACAAATCCAACATTATCGCGTCCGCGTCGTCCCGCACGACCAGTCATCTGTTGCAGCTCAGAGGCAGTCAACTGCCGCCAGCCGCTGCCGGTGCGCGCGTCCGCAACTGTGAGAACAACTGTGCGCGCCGGAAAATCAACTCCGGCAGCAACCGTAGCGGTCGCAAAGATCGCATCGAGAAGCCCCGCACTCATTAACTCTTCGATTACCATCTTCCAGGCTGGGATGTGCCCCGCATGATGCGACGCCACACCGCCACGGATAATCGTGTCCCAATGACGATGGCCTCGGATCTCCGGATGTTGCTCAACCCAGCTTCGCATGAAGTCGCGACGCGCTTCGCGACGCTGGTCGTTTGCATCGCGTCGCATCAGCGCCGTTTCAGATGCGGCCTGATCGCATCGTCTGCGGGTCGGCATAAAGACTATCGCCGGTAACAGATTGTAAGAACCGAGTGCGCCCAGCAGCGTGGCAGGCGGCATTTCGGGCATATGAGTTTTCATCGGAACAAATGGATCGGTTCAGGCAAGCGGGAAACCTGTCGCGCTTTCCTGCAGCTTTTCAGATCTGATTCAAGGCACAAAATATATTCTCAGTGTCTTCTTCGGTACCCACGCGACGGTAATCGCTTTTCCTCGCGCGTCCGTTCAATGATGGTAGCGATCTCCGGATTGAGTTTCCCACTCTCGTTCAATAATGGAAGTAGCCGTTTGTCGGGCAAAAGCATCGCCGCGCGTAATGGGACTGGCCTCGCTCCCGGCCGGGTCACGACGCCGCAGCGAACTCCGCGCACTTCCGCGATCCATGCGGCAAACTCGTCGGCATTTCCCACCGTTGCCGACAACAGTAGTAGTCGTATCCGCGGCGGAGTCAGGATGATTGCTTCTTCCCACACGTGGCCACGATCCTCGTCGCCAAGGTAGTGAGCTTCATCAAGCACCACCAGATCGGCATTAACATCGCTGCCGCCACGCAATGAATCGAACAGTTGATTACGGTAGATTTCAGTTGTGCCAACGATCAACTGCGCGTCAGTATTGTCTTTGCGATCGCCAGTCAGGATCCCCACTCGCGCGGCGCCAAACTCCTGAGAAAATTCCTGATACTTGGAATTCGTCAAGGCCTTCAATGGCGTGGTGTACCAGGCGCGGCGTCCGGCATCGAGCAGCCTGCGAATTTCCTCTCGCGCAATCCAGGTCTTGCCGCTGCCGGTCGGGGCGGTGACCAGGACGTCTTCGAACTCCAGAGCGGCGAGTGCTTCCAGTTGAAAGGCGTCGGGCTTGAATGGCTCGGCCCGCGGAGTGCCGATTCCCTCGAGAAGCTTTCTTAC
>DATGYM010000067.1:0-3929 GCA_035297925.1 Pyrinomonadaceae bacterium
GACCACTGACCACTGACCACTGACCAGGTCAGCCGCGCGTCAGCTGCCGATACTTAATACGATGCGGTTGATCTGCTGCTGCTCCTAAACGCGCTTTGCGATCCTCTTCATACTCGGAATAGTTTCCTTCGAACCAGACAACTTTGCTGTTACCTTCAAAGGCAAGGATATGGGTAGCGATGCGATCGAGGAACCAACGGTCGTGCGAAATTACGACTGCGCAACCCGCGAAATTCTCCAGCGCTTCTTCCAGAGCGCGCAGCGTGTTGACATCGAGGTCGTTGGTCGGTTCATCCAGCAGTAAAACGTTTGCGCCCTGCTTCAACATCTTTGCCAGATGCACGCGATTGCGTTCGCCACCGGACAACCTGCCGACTTTTTTCTGCTGATCCGAGCCGGAAAAATTAAAACGGCCCACGTAGGCGCGGGAATTTACTTCACGCTTGCCGAGCAGTAACAAATCCGTGCCGCCTGAAATTTCTTCCCAGATTGATTTCTCAGGATCGAGTGTGCGGCTTTGATCCACGTATGCAAGCTCCACCGTGTCGCCGATGCGAATTGTGCCTCCATCGGGTTTTTCCTGACCCGTGATCATGCGAAACAACGTCGTCTTGCCGGCGCCGTTTGGGCCGATGACGCCGACAATGCCGCCCGGCGGCAGAGAGAAAGTCATGTCTTCCACCAGCACGTTATCGCCGTAAGCCTTACTCACTTGATCGGCATCAACAACTATGTTGCCCAGGCGTGGACCCGGTGGAATATGAATCTCCAAATCCTCGCGCCGCTTGTCTGATTGCTGATCCAGCAACGATTCGTAAGCAGTAATGCGCGCTTTGCCTTTTGCCCGGCGGGCTTTTGGCGACATGCGAATCCATTCAAGCTCGCGTTGCAGCGTCTTCTGTCTTTCACTCTCGGATTTTTCTTCGCGCCGCAGGCGTTCCTGCTTTTGTTCCAGCCAGCTCGTATAGTTTCCTTTCCAGGGGATGCCCTGGCCACGGTCAAGCTCAAGAATCCAACCGGCAACGTTGTCGAGAAAGTAACGATCGTGCGTTACCGCGATGATTGTTCCCGGATAACTTTGCAGGTGATGTTCGAGCCAGGCGACTGACTCTGCATCAAGGTGATTGGTCGGTTCATCCAAAAGCAGGATATCCGGCTTTTGCAACAGCAGCCGGCACAATGCTACGCGACGACGCTCACCACCGGACAGCACCGCGACTTTCGTGTCCGGCGGCGGACAGCGCAAGGCATCCATCGCCATTTCCAGACGCGCATCAAGATCCCAGGCGTCCTGGTGGTCGAGTTGCTCCTGCACCTCACCCTGGCGCGCCAGCAGTTTGTCCATCTCCTCGTCAGACATTTCTTCGCCAAACCGCGCGTTGATTTCTTCAAACTCCTTCAGCAAGGCAAGAGTTTCCAGCACCGCTTCTTCAACTACTTCGCGCACGGTACGCGAATCGTCCAACAACGGCTCTTGTTCCAGATAACCAACCGTGTAGCCGGGCGAAATTACAGTCTCGCCGTTAATTTCCTTATCGACGCCGGCGAGTATGCGCAGCAGGGAAGACTTGCCTGACCCGTTCAGGCCGATCACGCCAATCTTCGCGCCGTAGAAGTAGGACAGATAAATGTCTTTCAGGACCGGCTTCTTGTCGTAAAACTTGCTTACGCCGACCATGGAGTAAATAACTTTGTTTGGTTCAGTAGACATCGCTTATTAATTCAGGATTTCGGAATGCAAATTTACAATGGAAATTCCACAGGTCATCCACAGATTACACAGATTACCCCGAGAAGGAAAAAGCACAGGAGAGGCAGGAAGACGTGAGATTCATAAAATGATGGCAGACAGCGTAAGAAGTGGGCCGCCGAAATTTCTGTATTTGTTATCTGTGTAATCTGCGAAATCTGTGGAAGCTCACTATTGCCTCTGCACTCTCGTGATTACGCGACGAGTTTGCATCGCCTTTTGGACTTCGCCTTGCTTCTCATAAAGCACGGTCGCCTTTTGCAGATTGTCAACGGCGGCTTCTTTTTGTCCGGTCTTTTCGTAGAGTTGGCCAAGTGAAACGTTAGCCGCCGCTTCTTCCTTTTCGTCTCTGGCGCCGGGCGCCAGCTCGACGGCTTTTTTATAACTCTGTTCCGCGCTCACCTTTTGATCCAGCTTCAAATAGAGATCCCCGGTCTTGCGGACCATGGGCACATACAATTTATCGAGCTTCTGCTGGGCTGCAGGATCTTTGAGTTGTTCCGAAAGTTTATATACTTCCTGATTAGCTTCGGTCAGTTTCCAGGAGGAGTAGAGGTTGGCAATCAGGAATTGGGTAGTCACGTCATCTGCGCCCAACTGGCGGATTCTCAGCTCGGCAATTTCAACGGTTTGCCGCTCCTGCGCTGGAAGGTCCATCTTCCTCATCATCACTCGTGTCTCGGATCCGCCGCTCGGCCCCAGTTGAATCGGTTCTGCGCAGGTTACGTGGCAGCAGTCGGTGTAGTCGCCCGTCGGCAGGGGACAAATGTGACCGTCGGGACAGGTAACCCACGCAATCGCCTGCTGGCCGACGCGCAGCAGATCGCCGCCCCGAAAAAGTCCACTAAGGATGCGGATAAAGTCGGCCGCACCCTTGTTCCTGAGCAACACTTCTTTGTCGACTTTGAAGATCATCGCCGTGTCGGCATTGGCGACCGAATTATCAATCTCGGCGGGAGATACTTTGCTCCCGTTCCCATTTGCGTTCGATCCCTGGCCATTCACATTCACGGGCGGGCTGCTTTGCACGGACGGACTTGGAGTCACATTTCCGCCGTTGTTGGAGGATGACAGGCACGACGAGCCCATGAGAATGATGATTATCAAAACGGAAACGATTGCGTGAGATATGAGTATGCGTTTCATACTAACCGCCTTTCGTGAGTTGTTCCTGAGCGTGTGCTATCCAATTCGGCTCCACTTCTTCTTCGGCCTGAGAGTCGTTTTGTAGCGAGCGGACAAAGCCATCCCACTGCTGTTTGGCCTCGGCTTTGCGCCCCTCCTCCTCAAACACGCGGCCCAGCAGATAGTGCGCGGCGGCCCCGTCGCGCTTGATTAGCGACCAGACGAGGTCGGCTTCCGCCTGGCTATAATTTTTCAACTCCAGATTGGCCCAGCCGCGATTTTTGAACAGGTAGTATTGAATGTTGTCAGGTACCTGCATCAGGTTTTGTCGCAGGTAGTCCAGGCGCCGCAGGGCGCCGTTGTAGTCCTTCTGCTGCAGAATCAGTAAGCGCGCGAGGTTGTTGTAAGCCACGAAGTTTTGCTGGTCAAAGTCGATGCTGCGCTGGTATTCCTCGATTGCTTTTGAGTAGTCGTGAGACTTGTCGTAGGCAACGGCAAGGTTAAAGTGCGCTTTCACGAAGGAAGGCTTTAACGCGACCGCCTGTTGATAATTCAAGACGGCGGCAGGCATTTGCCTGTTATTGAAAGCTGCATCGCCTTTGCGATTGTGATAGCGAGCGACCAGGTCGGGAAGCAGTATGCGCAGACCGAAGGTGAGCACTAAGACCCCCAGCGCTAGCCAGACTCTGGATGCCCCCTGAAATGTTCGATTGATCCGCAGTTGCGCGAAAAGTTTTTCCAGCCATTCACGTCCGCCCGCCAAGAACGCGCTGCCGGCAAGCAATGCCAGCAGACTTTGCATCAGCGTGCCGAAAACCGTGAGACCGTTTATTCCACCGCTGCGCAGTGTCGTAATGGTGTCGGCCAGTACGCTCAGCGAAAGGGCAAACAAAATCGCTGCGGGTATGGTCCAAAGCGGATTGTGGCCTGGCTCGACAGCGGCGGCCTGCGTGTCCAGATTCCACCACCAGGAACTCTCCAACGGATGAATACTCTGTCGCCAGTTTGCGAGGCTGGCTCTGCCGGCGACCGCATCAACGGCAACAGAGGATTG
>DATGYM010000068.1:0-8290 GCA_035297925.1 Pyrinomonadaceae bacterium
GATCGTTACGTTGATCGGCACGCCCGCAGTTTTACCGAGCGGTTGCAGTCTCTTTGTCGCATGCCATCAGTCGCCGCGCGCGGCACCGGCATGCGCGCAATCGCGGAAGCTGTTGAGCAGATGATGCAGCGTGTAGGGATCGGTACGCGGGCCTTTCGTCTCGGCGCCGGTTATCCAATCGTATACGGCGAATGCGGTAGCGGTTCACGAAGCTTCGTTGTTTACGGCCATTACGACGTTCAACCGGTAGGACACCTGAGCGAATGGTCCGTGGGGCCCTTTGCGGCGACTATCATTGACGGCAAGCTCTACGCGCGCGGCGCCGCCAACAGCAAGGGAGACCTCGTCGCGCGTCTGGCTGCCGTTGAAGCCTATCAAAAGACTTTCGGGAAGTTGCCGGTGTCTTTGCGATTTCTCGTCGACGGTGAAGATGGTTTGGGAAGTCCCAGTCTTTACCGATTCGCTGTGGAAAACCCACAGTTACTCGCGGCCGAAGGAGCCATCTGGGACGAAGGCTACAAGGACACAAAGGAGAGACCGGTAATCAGTCTCGGCTTTAAGGGCATTCAGTTTTTGGAGTTGCGTGCACACGGTGCGCGCACCGACCTCCATTCGAAGTGGGGGTCCATTGTGCCCAATCCGGCCTGGCAGCTGGTGCAGGCCCTGGCGACGATCACCTCGCCTAAGGGTGTAATTACCATCGACGGATTTTCCTCGTGCATTGCGCCAATCAGCGATGAAGACGCGGACGCGCTAAGGGCAATCGAGCTTGACGAGGCAGGCTTGAAGCGCGAATTTCGTATTGGTGGGTGGTTACGTTCGTTGAAAGGTCAGGCCCTCGTTAAGGAACACATTTTCGGTCCGACCTGTACAATTTGCGGAATTCAAACCGGCCATACCGAGGCTGGAATTAAAACGGTGCTGCCCAGCACGGCAATGGCTCGTCTCGACTTTCGCCTCGTGCCGGATCTAACACCAGAAATCGTAGTTAAGTTGCTGCGCGCGCATCTCGATGTGCGCGGCTTCAAGGACATCGATATCATCGAACTGGGAAACGCGCCGCTCGCGAAATCGTCGCGCAGTTCTTCAGTTGCTCGGGCCGTGATCGAAGCGGCCACTGAGGTTTACGGCACGGCACCCCTGGTTTATCCCATGGATCCTTCCAGCGGACCAGTGGGCGCAGTCTGTGGAGTAGGTTCACCGCCGACGCCAGTAGCCTCTTTTGGTATCAGTTATGCCGCCTCGAATCCGCACGGGCCTGATGAAAACATTCGGCTCGACGATTTTTTGCAGAGCATCAAGTTTATTGGTCGGGTAATTCACCGGCTGGGAGAGCACAAGATTGCTGAGCCGAAAGTGAGGGCGAGTGGTACGAAAGCAACCGGAACGCGAGAGCCGCAAGCTGTGGTTACCCGCTCCTGAAATTCGCAGCAACAAATCAATACGGCTGATGTGGTGTTACGGCATTCATTTGTGATTACTTGATTGAGAGGATAGTTGGTTGGCAAAAGCAGCAGCGTTCGCGCAACAGATTGAAAAACTGCGAGCTGAGATTCGGCGTCATGAAGAACTCTACTACCTCCTGGATAACCCTGAGATTTCCGATGTCGAGTATGATGCCCTGCTTGAGAAGCTGCAGCAGCTCGAGCAGGAACTTCCCCACCTGATCACTCCCGACAGTCCCACGCAACGCGTTGGCGGAAAACCAGCGGAAGGCTTTTCCCAGGTCGTCCATCGCCGGCCGATGCTTTCGCTGGATAACAGCTACAACATTGAAGAGCTGCGCGCCTTTGATCAACGCTGTCAGCGCCTGGCCGAGGGCCGGCGGCTCGATTATGTCGCTGAGTTGAAAATTGACGGCCTCTCCCTGTCTCTCCACTACGAGGACCGGATGCTGGTGCGTGGTGTGACACGCGGCGACGGACGTGTTGGTGAAGATGTGACGCTAAACGCGCGAACGATTCGCAGCATTCCCCTCAAGCTGTCTGAATCACAAACCCGTTCTCTAGTCGCCAGGCCCCGGTCGGATATGTCAGACCTTGAAGTACGCGGAGAAGTTTTCATTCCCCGGAAAGTTTTTGAACGCATTAATGCGGAACGCGAAGAGCAGGGCGAGGCACGTTTCGCAAATCCGCGCAACGCGGCTGCCGGGACAATCCGGCAACTGGATCCGAAGATCACGGCCGCGCGAAAACTGAAGATGTTTGCCTACGATTTGCTGGCGGGGGAGCGCAAGCCCCTGCCGACGCATTGGGAAGCTCTTGATTGGCTGGCGGCGGCCGGCTTTAACGTCAGCCCGGAGCGCAAACTTTGCAGCTCGATTGAGGAAGTGATCGAATTCGCCGGCAAAATTGAAGCACGCAGGGATGCGTTGGACTACGAAATCGACGGCCTGGTCGTAAAGGTAAACTCAACCTCGCTCCAGGATGAATTCGGCGCCACCAACAAAGCGCCCCGCTGGGCCATCGCTTACAAATATGCAGCCCGCCAAGCCACGACGCGCGTGCTTGACATCGCAGTGCAGGTAGGGCGAACGGGCGCATTAACGCCGGTAGCGATCCTGGAGCCCGTAACCTTGGCCGGCACCACCGTGTCGCGCGCTACTTTACACAACGCCGACGAAGTCAGGCGGCTGGGGGTTCGCATCGGCGATTGGGTCCTGATCGAAAAGGGTGGCGACGTTATTCCCAAAGTCCTGAAAGTAATTGAATCGAAACGCACGGGAGCAGAGAAAGCGTTTCGGATGCCGAAGAAGTGCCCCGTCTGCGGAGGCGAGGTCTCGAAGCCCGAAGGAGAGGTGGTATCTCGCTGCGTGGCCGCCGATTGTCCGGCGCAATTGCAGGGCCGCTTATTACACTTTGCTTCCCGGCGCGCGATGCGCATCGAAGGCCTGGGCGAGGCGCTGGTCGAGCAGCTTGTCGCCGGCGGCAGAGTCCGAGACGCGGGTGACCTTTACAGTCTGACTCTGGAGGATCTAAAGAGCCTCGAGCGTATGGCCGAGAAGTCGGCGTCGAATCTGCTGGCGCAGATTGAGGCCAGCAAACAACGCGATCTTGCGAATCTGATTTATGCGCTTGGCCTGCGTCATGTAGGCGATCGCACGGCGAACACTCTAGCGCGACAGTTCGGCTCGCTCGCCACGCTCGGTAAAGCAACCGTAGAGGATCTCGATGACGTGCCAGAAATAGGGCTGACTGTAGCAGAGAGCGTGCGTGATTGGTTTGACGACCCGGGCAATATCGAACTCTGCGAACGCCTGGAAGCGTCGGGCGTGCGCACGAAGATCGAGAAGGCCAGTGGGCCTGTTGACGAATCGCTGGCGGGAAAAACCTTCGTCCTGACCGGGACGCTGGGTGCGTATACTCGCGATGAGGCACGAGCGGCGATCGAAGATCGTGGCGGTCGCGTTAGTTCTTCAGTTAGTAAGAAGACCGATTACGTCGTGGCTGGTGAGGAAGCGGGATCCAAACTGGATAAGGCGCAGGCTTTGGGTGTAACGGTGATTGATGAAGCCGCCTTTAAAAAACTGTTGGGTTGAGATGTCGCGGAGCAGTAGCCCACCTCAGATGAAGCGCGTAGAATGCGGTTGTCACATAAACTTACAAAAACGTTCTGACAACGCTGCGGCTCTGGTTAGAGAAGAGAAACAGGAGACATAAATGGCAAGGGTGGCACCTAAAGACGAGGAACTCCAGTTGCTTTACACGTTATTCTGCGATGACGTGCGGCTTGAAGTGGGTAACAAACTTTCGTTTATGGGAGTTTTTCAAAACATCATGGTTCAGCAGATGCCTGTGTCCCTGATTAAGTTTGCGGTCGTCAATCATTGGCGGGGTGAAGGCACACATCTGTCAGAAGTGAGGATTCTGACACCCGATCGGAAGAACCATATTGTGGCCTCACAACCTACCAGCATTGAGATCGCGCCGGGCGGCTTTGCTGACAATATTAGTTTTTTTGTGAACGTGACTTTTCCAGCGGCGGGAAAGTATTGGGTCCAAACGCTCATCGATTCAAATCTTTTCGACGAACAGCAGCTAACTGTTTCGGATGGACGCGAGGCGATGGCCGACACCTCTTCGCAAGCGGTTAACTAGCAAGCCTCGAGCTGACAGCCCGTCGACTACCCTCAGTACTCTATTCTGTAAAGCTTAATCTTTGAGTTAAGTGTGGTGGGTTTTATGCGGAGCAATTTTGCTGCGCGGGCCTGATGTCCGCGTGTCTGGTCAAGAGCGAGCCGGATCAGACTGGTTTCAAACCGCTCGACTTCGGCATAAAAATCGATACCTTCAGAAACATTGAGACCCTGTACGCGATTGGCTTCCTCTGTAAATGCCTTGTCACGCGCGAGCGTTTCGGTTTCCTGGAGCAACGTGCCCGCGATATCCAGCAAACGCTGGATGCGATTGCGTGCCGGCCGTTGTGAAAATTTTAGCTGGCGAGGCAGTCCATTGGCGGGTGATTCCTGTCCGCAGGGTTGATGGATTTCCCCGCTCGATTCGACGCCGGTGGCGCCAATTCGTTCAGCCCTCATTCCGGACCCCCTTTGACACTTGCCTGGGTCTTCTCTTGTTTGGAGGCGCTCTGCCTTTTCGTCGCGAAGATAGGTTGCTGCGACTCTTCTTATACGCCGCCAGACACTTGCGGTTCCAAAAAAAGAAAAGGAAAACGAGTCCTCAGTTGAGATCCCAATTATGAGATTCCAACCGCGAACTCGCTTTACAGAACTAAGAAGTTGGTGCGGATGAGAGGACTTGAACCTCCACGATGTCACCATCACAGGCTTCTGAGACCTGCGCGTCTGCCAGTTCCGCCACATCCGCATGCGGTGAATTCATTATGCGAACGGGCATAAAGGGTGTCAAGAAACCAACAGATGTCCCTCCAGCGCTTGCCGTGAACTTACTGATTAATCACTCTTCTCCGACTCTCGCGTCCATTCCGCCACATAGACCAATTGTTCCGGTTAAGTCTTCGATTACGACGGACCAAGCGGTCTTCGTCAAAATCGCGATTACGCCGTGTGCGCAGCCGATTCCGCAGGAGGATGTTTCCTACTCGATCCCGGCGTGGTCCGCGGCCGTCCCAACGACCATCTCTGGCGTCATGACAATTTACGAACTTGCCGCATTTGTTATGCTGGCTCCCAAATATTCCACCGCGGCCATGTCCTCTGCCCCGGCCCTGGCCCAACGCGGTTGCTGGAACCATCACTGCCAACAACAAGGTCAGGACGACCATGGAAAAAAGACCACGCTTGTTATAGATATGCTTCATAAACTCCTCCTCATGTTTGTTCCGACCGTGCAAAGGCTCAACTTGTTTTCGGTCCTAAGGGTGTGTAGTTCAACTAATTTGTAACAATCACCGTGCCAGCGGTGAGGATCAAATTTGGTAATCGAATGAATCGTCGGCACAGCCAATTTGTTTCCGTACCTGCATCCCGGGCCGCCAACGGAACAGTAGGCAGTGCGGCGATAAAACTGATCTGATAATGTAGCCGAGCGAAAGCAGGCGGTCATCTTACAGTTTCATTTCAAAACCATTGCCGCTCGATAGTGCCGACGATGATAGAGAAACCATCCGCCTTTGAAGGCTTGAGCGACCGATTAGCGAACGTTCGTCGGCGCATCCAGGCGGCCGCGCACCGGTCAAATCGCCCGCCTGACCAGATAACTCTCATCGCAATTAGCAAGACACACCCAGTCGAAGACCTCAAAGCTGCAATCGCTTTGGGCGTTACCGAGTTCGGCGAGAATCGTGTCCAGGAAGCCGAAGGCAAGATATCCTCTCTGGTTGGCAGCGCGGCGCGCTGGCATCTAGTCGGTCACTTGCAAAGCAACAAAGCGCGGCGAGCAGTCAGGCTTTTCGATTGTATTCATTCGCTGGATTCCGTTGATCTGGCCCAGCGATTAGAATTGGCTTGCGTGGCTGAAGGCCGAGCAGAGCTGCCCGTACTTATTCAAGTTGATCTGGGCGGCGAAAAAACGAAAACCGGGATCGACCCACGGCAGTTGCCCGATTTGTTAACAGCAGTGAATAGTTGCCGCCGGCTTCGCCTGGTCGGAGTGATGACCTTGCCGCCTTATTTTGCCGACCCCGATTGTGCGAGGCCATACTTTAAAACTCTACGCACCCTGCGCGATGAGCTACAAGCGAAGGGTCTTTTCGGTGAACAAGCCGGCGAGCTCTCGATGGGCATGAGTCACGACTTTGAAATTGCGATTGAAGAAGGAGCGACGATGGTGCGAGTGGGCACGGCCATATTCGGCGAACGAGCAAAACCCGTGACTGACACCCGCAGTGAAAAATCATGATCATTCTGGACCGGCTTTACTGGCTGCTTGATTCTGCCGTTATTCTCATTATCGTAGGCGTCATCGTAGTCGTGTTGCTGCGTTTGATTGTAAATCAGATGAATCTGAATCCATTCGGGTGGACGTCTTTGACCATTCGTCGCCTGACCGATCCGCTGATCGCCCCGGTGCGACGTGCGCTTCTGGGCTTTGGAGTGGATCCAAAATACGCGCCGCTCGTGACCGTTCTAATCACAATTCTGGTGGGCTGGTTCCTGCTGCAACTGCTTGCCACGGTCTACACCACGCTCGACGGTATGCTGCGCAGCCTGAACCAGCATGCAATCGTACCGGTGATTGGTTATTTCCTTTTTGGTTTGCTGAGTTTCTACAGTCTGCTGATTTTTATGCGCGTGATCTTTTCCTGGGTCACCCTCAGCTATTCAAATCGGTTGATGCGTTTCCTGGTAAACAGCACCGAACCACTGCTGGGACCCTTGCGTCGCCTGATCCCCACGCTTGGCGGCTTTGACATCTCTCCTATTGTAGCCTTGCTCATGCTCAGGCTGTTTCAAGCGGCGATCGCCGGGACCCTTCTTGGCGCTGGATCGTTGCTGTTTCTTAGCTGGTAAGCTCAGCGGGACCCAGCCATTGCGAGCCTAAAGATGATCAATGCTACGGAAAAGGATGGGGCGGTAACTTTCAAAGTGCGCGTCGTTCCTCGTGCTTCACACAGCGAGATTGTTGGCGAGCACGACGGTGCAGTGCGCGTGCGACTCGCTGCCGCTCCGGTTGAAGGGGCTGCCAATGAAGAGTTGGTTCGTTTGCTGGCGCGGCAAATGGGCATTTCTCGCGGGGCCATCACGATAGTCGGCGGACAGACTTCGAAACTTAAAATCATTAGGGCGCGAGGAGTGTCGGCTGAAACGTTGGCAAAACTTGTCGCCGGCGAGCCCCGTTGATTTCACACGGATAGAGCCCGCAGACAGTTATGTGCTGCAAGGGAGAAAAACCAGAACGACGGTGGCAGGGAAGAATAGGTTTGACAGGCAGATCAATGCAGTGGAATATTTCCCTTATTCTGATTCAGACCTGTCCCGGATCTTGCCTGCGTCAAAGGCGCAACTTGCCGGTAGTGCGGCAGCATAGAAAACACAACTAATAACCCTATGGAAGCGACGAAAATCTCTCACTATCGAATTCTGGAGAAACTCGGTGCCGGGGGCATGGGAGAAGTTTATCTGGCGGAGGACATGAAACTGGGCCGGAAGGTAGCTCTGAAGATTCTGAGCGAAGAGTACACAACGAACCGCGACCGCCTGAATCGCTTTGAGCAGGAAGCTTGCGCTGCATCTGCTCTTAACCATCCAAACATACTCACTATTTATGAGGTGGGCTCCGAAGACGACAAGCACTTTATCGTTGCCGAATATATTGATGGCAAAACGCTGCGCCGCAAGATGGGGGGTGTTCCCCTGGAAATTCGTGAGATTCTCGATATAGCCGTCCAGGTGGGCAGCGCCCTCGAAGAAGCACACAGCGCCGGTATCGTCCACCGCGATATCAAACCCGACAACATAATGATCCGTCGCAACGGATACGTTAAGGTGCTTGATTTTGGTCTGGCTAAGCTGACAGAAAACTCCCTGGATCGAACTCCGTCGGATGGCGAAGCTTCCACCCGCGTACTGGTGCAGACGGACGCAGGTGTTGTCATGGGCACGTCTCACTACATGTCGCCTGAGCAGGCGCGGGCCAAGGCGGTAGACGCGCGCAGCGATATCTGGAGTCTCGGCGTGGTGATGTACGAAATGGTCGCCGGCCGGGTCCCCTTCGAAGGTGAAACTGCAACCGACGTGCTGGTCGCCATTACACAAAAGGAACCGCCGCCATTGGCTCGTTTTGCGCCGGCCGTTCCTGCCGAACTTGATTGGATCATCGCCAGGGCGCTGCGGAAGGATCGCGATGAGCGTTATCAGACAATTAAGGAATTG
>DATGYM010000069.1:0-1518 GCA_035297925.1 Pyrinomonadaceae bacterium
GCCGAACGCCCCGCTAACTTTGATGTACGCGCCCTGTTTGTAAGCCCAATCCTGCGCCAATACATTGAACCCGATTGAACAGCCGTCGAGTTGGCCGCCAGCGAAGTTGGGCTGCGCTTCAACGGAGATAGTGCCGAGCATCGATTTCAGGTTGTCGCGTGTCAGACGATCCATGACGCCCCTATCCTGGGCAGCCGTTGGACCGCCAACGAGAACTGCAAATAGTAGCGCGGCGGTAGTACACGACGGCAAACCGACACGCTTGAGGCAGTTGACTAGTGCCATAAGCATTCAGGGCTCATAACATTTTCCCCTAAGGTGTGTCGCGCTCGTCGTTTAAAAACTACTGCGCGTAGCTTTGCACCGCGGTGACTTGATCGACGCCTGCTGGCGCAACGGGGCGACCCCTATTGCAAAACCAGCAGGATGACTGATGACATATGAAGAAACTCGTTCTACTGCTTATCGTTGCGGCTTTTGCCGCATCACCAGCTGCGGCAGTTAGCAAGCACAAGAAATCCGAGCAGACCTGCAAGTGTCATCGCTTGGGATATTGAAACAGTCCCCTGACCTCAAGGTGGATCTAACCTTAAGTACTCGCTTGTTGGACTTTTGCTCACGCCGGTACTGCGTATCTAAGATTGCATTTTGACTATTTGTGAATCGCGGATTTGGGCACTGCCGGTGCAATGCCGACAACCAAAACATTCCTCCGTCAAATCAACCAAGTAGTGTCGTTTTTGCTGATTTCGGGGGTTGATGGGACATCAATCATGTCAGCAACACCTCCCAGAACTTCCTTAATGGAGGATACAACGCACCCTATTTCGGATGCTCGATTTCGCCGTTGTTGGGGTTTTTCGCCGTTGTCCGGATAGGCGTCACGTTTGCGCAAAATCAAAGTGTGGGATCCTGTTTGATGCTCTTATTCGAGCATTCGTGCGGGGCTCCGAATGCATCCTCCTGTCCCAGTGAAGAAGAAGAAAAAACCCGGCATTCCAACCGGTCATGCCGGTGAATATCTCGTTATGGGTGAATTACTGAGGCGTGGATTTGATGCGCAGCTTGCCGACCGAAACACCAAGGGCTACGACTTAGTGGCCGGGCTCGAAGGAAACAACCTCAAAAGAGTGCAGGTGAAAACCGTGCGTGCACAGCCTTGGTACGTCCGTCGTAGCAGCTTCACCGGAGATTTAAAAAAACAGATCACGGTGTACGTTCTCTGGGCTCCAGACGCCTTGCGAATGTCTGCTTTCGGACAATAGCGGACATTGCTGGATTTTGGCCCGGCACGGTTTGTCCGCTTTTGACTGCCAGCTCAACCGGTCGACGCAACACTTGCGTTAAATCTCCCCCATGCAGGGCTGCTTGGCAATAAAGGGAAGATGACGGCTTACTAAACGCCCGTCCGATCGTTTGAGCGACTCCCCCTCTCTGCCAGCGATTTCACAGCTCCGCCTTCTCGGCCGCTGCGAAACCTCGATGAAATCGCTGATCCCTCGCTATACACTCCATCTT
>DATGYM010000070.1:0-2280 GCA_035297925.1 Pyrinomonadaceae bacterium
GCGGTATCGGCCTTCTGTTGGGCCTGGCTTGCGGTGTTCTGTACCTGGTTCACTTGTTCCTGCAGCCGCTGAACTTCCTGGTCTCGACTTTGCAGCTGTTGCATCAGTTGTTGAATCTGTTGCTGCTGCGCCTCAATCGACTTCTGCATTTGTGAGAGTTGTGCGGAAACACTGGGAGAAGCCGTTGCGCTTCTCTTGTTCCGCTTCGCGCCCGTTCCCATGCCGACATCCTGGGCAATGGCCAGGTTGACGGCAAAGAAAACGGTTAATACTGCGCTCGTTACTTGCCTCATGTGCGTTTTCTCCTTGGTTTCACGTTTTCAGCATTTGGGGCTCCTCTCTTTTTTCCTAACCGGGAGAGCGTTTTTTTCCTGTGGGCTCAGGAACTCGTTGTGTTGTGTCGGTCCGCGACTACCTGCACGCGGCGATGGAGTGCTCCTGACACAACTCACACGAAACTTAGGGGCCGGCAGTCTTCGGACCGCATGGCCTCGCACGATCATCGCTACGGTGCACAATGGGAACTTTCCCATCGCGCCAGATGAGCGCGTCGAAGTGCAGGCAACGTTTTGTGGGTCCAACTTCCCGAACCCGACCGAACCAATCTCAAACCGTACGAATATGAGATCGCGGGCGCAGGTCTTCACCTTGAACTCTCCCCGCAGTGGCGCCTCGACCAGACTGAATCGGGCGTGGAGTTCTCCGACCTTCGGTCCCGCAGCACCGTTGAGTAGGAACACAGGTCCGTATCCGTAAATTCGATCGAGCCAGCTTCCGGATGCGCTCTGCGCGCACTTGGAAGACGCCTGATCAACAGCCAGACTGGGTTAAGAGAAGCGCGGCATTAACCGCGCACGTACGAGGAGGATTCAGCAGGAAGGAGGGGGACGGTTGTAGAGTGCATCTTCAAACAGCACGCCTGCGACGGGTGGTCCGGCGGGCGAAATCAGTGGATAGAAAGAAAATGCCTCCGCAACCACGTGTGTGGCAACCGGAGGCGTCCATTCCATTGCGTCCCCGTCAAGGTGCTGCCTTGACGAACTGGATGCCTGGGAGTCTATCGAAACATTGTGTTGAAAATGTAAGACACTGGTTCGCGAAGCGACATTCGCGGTCAACGCGACAATCGACAGTACTATCGCTACCCAATAAATGCGCATTGCGCGCCGTGAACCAAACCGCGAATTAGCGAATTGCGCCATCAAGGGCCTATCAGCCGTCATTATAGCAACAAACTCCTGGCAGTGAGCAAGACCCAATTTTATTGACGCGGGAATGTCTCAATTTTTTTTGAGTGTGTGCATTCCTCCACCAGATGCCTTGCGAGATCCGAGCAATTCGATCCTCAATGGTTGTTTTGGAGACTCAAATCTACCGTGCTGCAATGGCCATTATGCGAAATCAATGCGATAACCCCTGCCCGGGCCGACTGGTTTGTCGGAGCCGAGAGCGGAGCACAATAACTGTCGCATCAGAGACCCTTGGCTTTCGAAAGAAAAACGAGATGAAGGATCCTACAGCGCGGCGCAGTCGCTATTTCAATAGAAGTAATTGGAGCCGCAGTCCCTATCGACGAAGAGATCGAGGCGAGGGTGCGACTTCAGGTTCGTCCCTGGCTCGCTCCCAATCAGAGAGAAACAGGGTGGTCAAACTTGGGTCAGATTTGAGTCAACTAAGTGCCGAAAACGTGATTCAGGACTAGCTAACGGCCAGCATGGATCACCTTCCGCGGACGGTTCGCCGCCGGCTGGAGGCCCAATGATAAAATGGCACGATTTTTTTCGGAGCTGATACGCCAAGGATCGTGGATACCTCCGTGACAATCCGGAACCGGCACACCGGAGAGATCCTGCGGCTGAGCCGAGTGCGCGACGCCCAGGGCCAAATCGTTTTGAACCTCGATGGGTCCCTGCCGCCACGAGCGGGCGGCCCGCCTCTTCACGTGCATTTCCATCAACGGGAGGAGGGCCAGGTGAAAGCCGGAACACTCGGCGCCCAAGTCGGAAAAGAGAAGATAGTAGTGCCAGCCGGGGGGACCGCAGTTTTTGCCGCCGGCAGTCGCCATAAGTGGTGGAACGCGGGCGACGACCTCTTGGAGTTTAGCGGACACGCAATTCCGGCGGTTGACCTGGATCGCTTCCTTCAGGGGGTGTTTGCAGTTCTCAACGCCAGCCCGAACGGCAGGCCATCGATCTTCTATATAGCGCACGTGCTGTGGCGGCATCGCAACACACAGTTCATCGCAACTCCGCCCCAAGCCATTCAGCGCATCGTTTTCCC
>DATGYM010000071.1:0-3240 GCA_035297925.1 Pyrinomonadaceae bacterium
CCTACCTCCACGCTACTCAACAGCGAAATAAAACAGATAGAGCACCGTCAGTGCAATGATGGTGCTGGCGAGCCCAAAAGCGAGAACGTAGCGCACATTGTGTCCAGTGACGCCCTGTCTGGCGCGGACTTCCGACATTACAATCGATTGCTGCTGGTCGGCGTCGCGTGTCTTTTCGATAGGTCTTTTCCTCTTGCCGTCGACGGCAGTCAGCATCGGCTGCTCGACTGAAACTGGATCGGACGCAGGAAAGGTGTTCTTGAGGGCTTCGTCGAGCGCCTTTTCCTGGCGTCTGCGCTCGCCGCAATAGTTATCGTCGTGATGAGGTTTGTGTTTCGGCTCGGCGATCATTTCGATTTCTCCGACTGCACTCCCCAACATTCCGAGCTATCAGCGGTAACGAACCTAACCGCGCATACGTTCCCGGAAAATCAGAGATAAATCGAAATCACGCCAACCCGCCAATTGAATATTGCGCCGTCAGATATATTTTCTAGCAAGTTTGGCGGCTTGTGTTTCGCTTACGGCATGTGTTGGGTATCAACGACTGGGCTGCAGAGCATTGATTCAAAGATTACCCCTGAAAATATAAACTTTGGCGAACTCTATACCCACGCTGAGAGAGCGAACGCCGCCTAGGTCCAGTTTGGATAAGGCGTATCTATTGGCGTGAAAATGACTCAGATTTTCCTTGCCATCTTGGCGCTGCGTTTCAATTTCGCCGCCCTTCCCGACCGTGGATTGATGCGTGTCCGATTCCGCGCATTTAGGATCCATCTGCTCAGCCTTGGGCGCGACCGGCGTTTTCGTTGAGGGCGGAGCCTGAGCGACTACCCCTGCCGGCAGCAACCACGCCAAAACCATCAAGCAGAAAATGCGGATTTCGCACACCATCGCACGCTCCCTTTTTCGGCTCGCGCGTACATGCAGCGCTCGAGGATAACGGCTCAGCGCCAGTCAGAGTTCCGCTCAGGCGGTGTCATTGCCGAGCGCGGAATCGTCGCTGTCACCCGACGAACGAATAAATTGGCTGGGTCAAATTTACGCTGCACGAATCTAGTTTTTGGAGGCGACAGGTTTTCAACGCCCTCGCTTACGCTTAGTATTCTATGCGCTGACGACTTCCGCCTTTGTTTCACCGAACGTTCACAAAAAAAACCCCGCCGGGGCGGGGAATTATAGGAAACTCATTTAGTCAGTGTCTGTGTGAAAAGCCTCTTGTTTTTTTCGTCCACCTTGTTCGCTTTGCTCGCCGCCCTGTCCGGGCTGCTTGTTCTGCTGGCCAGGCGTTGGCGTCTGACCCTGCTGTTGTTGACCACCTTGCGAGTGATCGCCTTGCTGTTGTTGAGCCTGTTTCAATTGCTCTTTTTTCTGCCGGTTCATTGGCTACCTCCTACGTACTTTCCTAGGAGTTAACGCCACATTGCCCGACGAGGTTCCGGTGCTAAGAGACACTGTTCCGCACCGCGGAAAATGACGCGCCATAATGCACCGTGGTGATCTTGAAACCTTGAGCTAAATCCTTCTGAAACTTTTCTGACTGAGCGCGAGCACATCAATGACTCCGGAGGAATTTCGGAAATTCTACCCACTACTGCTTGGTTGGATTGACGCCACGTTGAGGGCTCACGCAGGAAATACTCGAACCGTCGTCTCACGCGGGTTTCCACGCTTGCCGCTATACTTCAGCGCTGACACATTGATATCGGCAAAGGTTGTCCTAGTTGATCAATTGCCAATTCCACCGCTGTCGTCATGGGGGCTGACTCGCTTTGCCGATTTCGAGCGCGGCAACTTCAACGGCATCACATATCTGAACACTTTTTTCATAAAGCGGGACGAACTAGGAAATGAGGCGATCCACTTTCATGAACTCATCCACGTGGTTCAGTGGCGGGTTCTTGGCCCCGAACAATTCCTTCGCTCGTATACGGACGGCCTGGAGCGTCTTGGATATATAGATTGTCCATTGGAAGTGATGGCATACGATGCCGAGGCAGCATTCATGGCCAATGATATCTTCGACGCAGAGAAGATGGTAGCTCGAAAGCTGAGTTAGTCGGCTTACCATTGTCCGCTATTCTACCAAAGCGGATATTCCTCATCTCGAATTGAATGTCCACTAAGGGTCAGAAGCGGACATGGCGACAAGTCAACGCGATGTTCGCTTTACCCCTAATAGCGGACATTGTTGGCGACGCCAGCCAGACAAGCTCGTGGCCACTTAGGACCCTCCCTTGATCTTAATATTGTCTATCAGAGCCTTAGCGCCTTTTCGGTTTGGTCATTTTCTTTTTGACGCGCCTTTTCGATTCGGTCTTTTTGGAAGCGACAGACTTCGTTTTGCTCAAAGCGGGCTTCCTCCTGGCGGGTTCGGCAATTCGCGTGGCAGCTCTCTTCACCGTCTCTTTTGCCGTCGGTGTAACGGTCTCGACCTTCTTCTGTCCTTGGCCGAGTGCATCTGCCATGCTCGTCAATACCACGTCGGTCGCCGCGGCTGCCGCAGCACCCAATGCCGCGCCCGCCACCGGTTTGGTTTTTTCTAAACCGCTTTTTGCTACATCGACAATTGTATTCTTCGTTTTCGTTATAAGGCCCTTCTTGGTCATTGGGGTGTCCTCCTATCGCCTCCACGCACTGTAACGTGCTCCCCCGAAAAAATAGAAACCTTGGATCGTTTTCGGCGTTTAGCTTACCGGCGTCCCTGAAGGCTCCCCGTACCCCTGTACCCCCACCTTCAGTGGGTGTCATTTAGAGAAGGGTCGTATGTGAGTGAAGGTGAGGAGTGGAGGCCGCGTCCGACTGGCGCGGCCTCTCACCTTCGCGAATCGGGCGGAGGAACCCATGTCCGACGATAGGTCCAAAACCGTCGCTGACCGGACGTATCATCATCCATAAGGACTACGAGCTTCGCTTCTGGTCGAAGAAATTCGGCGTCTCGCCTAACGAGCTTAGACGCGCCGTAAGCAACTTTGCGGATGACGTTGCTCGCGAGTTCGGCATTGAAGTGCGAGACGAGCCGTTTGTTGGCATTCTTGCAATGCGAGACGCGCAGTTAATTTGCCCGTAGGAACATCGTGGTGTGGTCTTGGTTGACTTATTGGCTACGGACTAACTTAGCTGTGGCAACTGTCGGTGGTCACCATCGCGGTGGCCTCTTTTTTCCGCCGCACATGCGCTCACCGCAACTCAATTTGATCCTCGATCCGAAGCCCTTTACGCTCTATCCGTCGCTCACCG
>DATGYM010000072.1:0-39733 GCA_035297925.1 Pyrinomonadaceae bacterium
AGAGATTCCCCTCGGCAAAAGTCACATCGCGCGTTCGACCAGGGCTTTCAGCCACCGCCTTGCGAGCGGCACTGATAGAGGTAGCAGAAAGATCCAGTGCGGTGATGCTGACTGGAAAATGCAGCGCGCGCAAGAGGGCCAGCGTAAGCAAACCGGTCCCGCACCCTGCGTCAAGAATCTTAGCCCCGCGAGAGACCGGGAGGGGACAGTTTGCGAAATACTGATCGAGTGAACGACCGTAGCCATTGAGTTTAAAGGTCAGGTCGTAGTAAGCCGCTATCTTGTCATAGTATGACCCAGCTCGCGCCTCTGTCTTGGTTGCAGTCAGTACGTATTCCATTATGTACTCCTAGCGGCCTTTAAGTCAGAATTGTCCAGAACCGGATCAGAAAAGAAAAGGCGCGTCATTGTAGCCCTCCTCCCTTGTTTACTCAACATGCGAAGTCCCTCCGCGCCTCGCCGGGGCTGGCTTAAGAATCATCGTTTTCCCACGGACCAAATGGGTCTCCCACATAAATGAGGTCTAATGACCACAAAATGGCGCAAGATCTCCTTGCATCGGGCGTTCCTCCAACGGGTTGAACTGGCGACCTTATGTCAACATTTTAACAGGAGGAAGAGCGTCATGAAGAAGGCTTTCGCAGTAGGTTGTTGCGCGGCCGCAATGCTAATCGCCATAAGTGCCTATGTTTTCTCAAACTCCCGCACTGAAGCTGCGTCAATGGATCAATACCGGGAACCTATGGATTTCGATCGCAATTTCGAAGTTCAAATCCTGGTCGACGGACGGCCACTTGAGGAATACCGCGCCCGCGGCAAGAGCTACGTTGAGGCCATTGCGGGCGCCGAATATGAAGTCAGAATTCACAACCCGCTGCCGTATCGTGTTGCGGTGGCACTGGCTGTCGACGGTCTAAACACGATTGACGCGCGTCACACAACCGCCTGGAATGCCAGTAAATGGGTAATTGAACCCTATGGAACTATCAATGTTGGCGGGTGGCAGATGAGCTCGGAGCGGGCCAGGCGCTTCTATTTTACTTCCGAGCGAGATTCCTACGGCGCTAAGCTCGGAGAGACTTCAAATTTGGGAGTCGTTTCGGCAGTGTTTTTCCGCGAGCGAAGACCCTATCCCGTTCCGGTTGCGCCTCCCCCTCGGCCACGTCCGATCTACGAAAGAGGGGAACGGGACAAGAGTTCGGGAGCACCAACTGAGAGTTCCGAGCCCTCAACTGGTATGGCCGATTCTCAGCGCAGTAGCCGAGACTCAAGCGCCACCAGCAAGAGCGAGGTTCGTCCTCAGCCTGACGATGAGTATGCCGCAACCGGAATAGGACGTTCCGTTCACAACGATGTGCGTTGGATCAACATGGAACTGGACTCACGACCGGCGGCAGAGGTTGCAATCCGATATGAATACTATCCGGCGCTGGTTCGGTTGGGAGTTCTTCCGCGCGGTTATCAGCGACCCGATCCTTTGCGCAGGCGCGAACGCGCAACTGGTTTTGAGGACAGGCGATTCAGTCCGGAGCCGTAAAGGACCGAAGGCAAAAGCAGAAGGCCATGATTACTTGCGTTCCAAGTCGACTGAATAGAGTTGCTTGTAGACGCGATAGTTGTTCATCACTTTTTGCACGTAAGCTTTTGTTTCATCAAAGCCAACTTCTGAAGTGAATACCCCTGGATCTTTTTGCTTTGCGCGCTTGACCCAACGGACTACGTTGTCTTCTCCGCCGTTGTAAGAGGCAGCGATGGCCTCAAGTGAGTTGGGAAACATTGCGGAAAGTTCTGACAAGTATTCGCTGCCGAGACGGATTGAGGTCTCAGGCTGATAAAGCTGACTTTCCTGCACCGAGTTCATACCTGCGTGAGAAGCATATTTCTGAGCGGCATCGATTGTCAGCTGTAACAAACCACGCGCGCCGGCCGGTGACTTTGCAAGCGGGCGAAAGACACTCTCCTGCCGAATGAGGGCGAGGATAAAACGCGGATCGAGTTTGCGGCTCCTGGCGGACGAAAGAATTGCTTGCCGGTAAGGCGCTGGATAGCTATCTGCCGCGGATTCAGCCTGCTGTGCATTACGGTTGGTGCGCTCAGCAACCAGCGATCGATTCGTAACGTCGGCGATGTTTGCAAGTCGATCGTTTGCCAGCCAGCCGTAATACGACTCAATTCCTCCAGGCACTGCCAGATAGGCCGCAAGTGCTTGATCGCGGTCTCCGACCCTTTCCAGGCTGTATGCTCTGAGGTAAGCAATCTCAGCGGGACTTGCAGCGGCTCCTTTTTGAAATCCTCTTTTACTAAGCTCCTCGGCTGCAGTGATCGCTCGGCGCCAATTGCTCTCCGCAATCTCCAACCGCAACTGGGCAAATAGAGCGTTGCTTTCGGTCACAGTTCCTGGGAATCGCTGTCGTGTTCGAGCTACCCACGCGCTTGCTTCCTGCAATCGTCCCGCTTCGCGCAAAGTGTCGATGGCGTTTAGGTGGGCAGTTTCAATTCTCTCTCCGTCAGGGAACCGATTGATGTATTCAACGTAGCGGTCGGCCGCTTCCCCCGTGCGTCCCATTCTCAATAAAGACGCGGCACTAAAGTTCAGTCCTTCACGTCCTTCTTTGGTGGAAGAATAACTACGCGCCAGTCGATCGTAAGCATTGTAGGCGTCATAGTAGCGTCGTTCCTGAAAGTAGGAGCGGCCAATGCCCAACAACGCCTGCGCCACTCTTGGATCGTTTGGGTAATAGTTAATTAATGCCTGC
The DNA here is from genome assembly GCA_035297925.1 of Pyrinomonadaceae bacterium. Lineage (GTDB taxonomy): Bacteria > Acidobacteriota > Blastocatellia > Pyrinomonadales > Pyrinomonadaceae > PSRF01. The sequence continues at coordinate 2,757 of DATGYM010000072.1, forward strand.
CAGTGTTCGCGGGCCTCTTCGAAGGCGCGGTTAACGTGATAAATGCCGGCACGGCGAAGATGTTCCTCAGGCGTAAGGCGGGTAATTATTCCCTTCGCATTTCGTGTATCGCGGTCCTGCCGACGCACCGCCGCCAGGTTTGCGTCGCTGCCCGCTTGCGCCGCATCCGGATTCCGACGCGTGAGCAGAAACTCAGCGGTGGCGAGCCGGGGAATAACAGGTCCCGCCAGAATGGCCATGGACAATAGTGATGACACTAAAAACCTTCGAAATTCCACCACATAAACTCCTTATGAATTGTCCCAGCTGCTGCCGCCGTCCCGCCGCTTTCCCCTTATCCTCGACTTGCGTCTGCTTGGATGATTTCGTAAGTGGATTCGATTTCCACGGTAGGCCTTAAGGTAGCCGCAACGCTACAGTATTTTTGCTCGGAAAGTTCGATTGCCTGCGCTACTGATCGCTCTGAAATGTTACAGCCCGTGACAATGTGATGCACTTCCATTCGCTCGTAGCTCCGAGGGTGCTGTTCCCGCCGCTGGCCACACACCTCAATGCGGTAATCTGTCACGTCTTCCCGCTTCTTCCGAAGTATCGATGCCACATCGACGCCGGTACATGATCCCAGTGCCACGAGAAGCAGGTCCATGGGACTTGGTGCTGAATTGCGTTCGCGGTCACTATCAATATTTAGTGTGTGGCCGGAAGGTGTGAGTCCGCTAAAAAGATCTTCATTTATTAACCGCACAACCGCTTTCGGGTCATCAGCGCGCATTCCGTCACCTCACTTCAAAGAATAGCACAGCGGCGGGATGCAGCGCTGCAGCGGTATTGGTGAGCAAAATCACCGTATCATCGTTCCCAAAGTGCGAATAATTTATTATGTGTCACCGAATCAAAACATTTTTGCGAGAAAAACTCTTACTGTCATATGTGGCACAGTCCTTGTGTTGAAACCTCCCGGTTCAAGGAACATTTTGTTTCGAAAGTGTGAAGACTTATTGAGCTGACCTTATTGGTAGGCCTCATCAAGCCCTCTGATTTCTTTATCTAAATGGGGAGGAAGAAAAATGAAGACAATTAAGAAACCGCTGGTCACGCTGGTCGCGCTAGTCGTTTTATCTGCGGGGACTGCACTGGCCCAAACGCAAACGTACCGCGGGACAACTCGGTCCGTGCGACAGCTGATACAGCGAATCGAAAATCGTACCGATGTTTTCCGGAACACATTGAACGCTCAGAATCAAAGTCGTATCTACCAAACAACAAACATCAATAGTTTGGTGGCGGACCTTGATACGGCGGTAACTCAGTTGCGGGAGCACTTTGATCAAAGACGGTCCACGGCGGCTGATGCTCAGGAGGTTCTAAATCGGGCCGCGTTGATCGACCGTTTCATGACGGACCAAAACATTCGCACTACCGCGACTCTTCGGAGCTGGACCAACCTGCGAGCTGATCTGAATCAGTTGGCGAGCGCCTACAGGTTAAGCTGGCCGTCTATCAGTCAGACTTACCCAAACACTTACCCAAATACCGGTTACGGTACTAATCAATTGACGGGCACCTATACGCTGAATGTGTCGCAAAGTGATGATCCGGCCCAGGCGGCCGACCGCGCGACCCAGTCCTTGTCCGATGCAAACCGCACGCGTTTGCGTAATCAACTTGCTGCGCGCCTTGAGTCGCCCGATCAAATTGCCATCGAGCTGCGCGGGCGCGAGGTGACACTCGCTTCATCAAGAGCTCCTCAAATCACTTTTTCAGCCGACGGCATAGAGCGAGTTGAGACGACGAATGCAGGACGAACTTTGCGTGCAAGGGCAACGCTTTTGGGCGATCAGCTTACCGTGAATTCCACCGGGGATCGTGATAACGAATTCAATGTCACTTTCAACCCGATCGACAACGGTCGGCGTCTGAGCGTGACTCGGAGAGTCTATATTCAGGGTCTTTCGAGACCCGTTGTCGTGCAGAGCACATACGACAAAACTTCTGACGTCGCGCGTTTTGATATCAACACTGGTCCGCAGACGTATCCGAATACTTATCCGTCGCCCACAGGAACCGATTTCATTATCGCCAACGGCGAAAGGGTGGTAGCGGTATTGGACAACGACGTTTCGACCGCAACGGCGCGAGAAGGAGACCGGTTTACTGCGACCGTGCGCCAGCCATTGCAGTATGAAGGTGCTACCGTCGAAGGTCATGTGTCGAATGTACAGCGTAGTGGAAGAATCACCGGCCGATCACAGATGACGTTGAACTTTGACAGCATCCGTTTGCGCGACGGCAGGTCGTACAGTTTCGCCGGCTTGCTGGAATCGGTGCGAAACACACAGGGAGACACGGTTAAAGTCGACAATGAGGGATCAATTCGCGATAACAGCCAGACCACGCGAACCGCTGAACGAGCAGCGATTGGTACAGCTGTTGGCGCAATCATCGGGGCCATCGCTGGCGGCGGCAAAGGCGCAGCCATTGGCGCCATCGTCGGCGCGGGCGGAGGTGCCGGATCTGTCTATGTTCAGGGGCGCGATGATTTGGATTTGACGCGCGGTACTGAATTGACTATTCGTGCGAGTGGCCCACGGTAATCGGGACTGCACTGAATACTTGAAGGTCGGTAACGAAAGTTGCCGACCTTTATTTTCATCGATAAAAGAAGCGTGTTAGTATTTGTGCGTAGCGACCTCACGCCAGCAAGGCTGCACCTCCCACCCGCCATGGCCGATACGCCGAATTATGTGGAAGGGACGTTTGTTCATGCCAAAAATTCTTATCGTCGATGATGACGAGACCATCCGTGACACGTTATACGAATTGCTATCGGAACAGTATGTGTGCCAGACCGCGGAGACTGCTGAAAAAGCGTTTGCCAGGCTCGAGGAGGATACCTATGACATAGTGCTTACGGATATTTCGATGCCCGGATTAAGCGGATTGGAGCTACTGGGCCATATACGCCAAAAGTTTTCTGAAACTCCAGTGATTATTATCTCTGGTATCGGCGATCAGGAACATGCTCAGGGGCTTATCAGGCTGGGCGCTTTCGATTTTCTCTTGAAGCCCTTCACGCTTGAAGTTGTAGAAAAAAGTGTACAGCGGGCTATCGAGTACCGTGGCCATCTAAAAGAAGAATCCGGAGGGTCTGAGAAAAGTTTGGACGGAGATGAATCGGGCGACTGGAAGATCGTTAAGGGGGACCTTCGTTAGAATAGATTTTAACTCAGCTGTTTCATGCTGCTACGCCGGCAAAGGTTGCTCGTTTGAGGTTTGCTTGTCGTTTTTTCCAGATCTCCTGGGCCAGCTCACTAATGCGTTCTGCGCGGAATGGCTTGGTGACCACCCAGTTTACGCGCGCCTCTCGCTGCTCGTCGGACCCGACAGCTTCTCCCCACCCGGTTATTACGGCGATCGGAATTGTCTTGTTACTCTGGCGCACTGCCTGGGCAAACTCCCAGCCACTCATTCCTGGCATTCCTACGTCCGTAAAAATCCCATCGAACGTCTGGGCAGCGCAAAGATTGAGCGCCTCGCGGCCCCCTGGCGCCAGATAGACGCGGCAGCCTTCGCTTTCAAGCAAGTCTCGAAGTAATTCACGTACAGCTTCTTCATCATCCACCACCAGGATTTTTGGCTGTGCCCCATTAAAGACGGGCTTGGAGTTTGTGCTGGAAGTTTCAACTGAACTCGCTTTGACTACAGTTTCCGGTGCGTTGGGTTCTTCATTCGCGGCGGCTCTGGGCAGACTAATCCGAAAACTTGTGCCGGTGCCCAGCGTTGAATCAACCTCAACCGATCCTTCATGGCGTCGGATGATTCCGAAGCTGACCGCCAATCCCAAGCCCATGCCAGCTTTGCCCTTAGTGGTAAAGAATGGATCGAATATACGCGATTTCACTTCGGGGGACATGCCGGTTCCGGTGTCGCCGATGGTGACGACGACGTTTTCGCCGATGTCTTCAGCTGCCAGGGTCAGGTCGCCGCCGTGCGGCATGGCGTCAACGGCATTGAACACCATGTTGACAAGCACTTCGCGCAGTTCAGATTCGTCGCCCATAACCTTTGCCTTCGAGTGAATCTGTAGATCGAGAGATATCTGGACGTTAGCTGCTTCTGCGCGGTCCTTCCAACGCGGTCTGGTTATCTCACTTACATCCAGGAGGATCTGACCAATCGCGACGGGCTCGAAGTCGTGGTCGCGTCGCTGCCGGGCGAAATCCTGAATTCTTTTTACTGTCTTGGCCCCGTCTTCCGCAGTCTTAATTATTATATTCAGGCCTCGTTGAATTTTTTCCGGATCGTTCGTACGCAGGATCAGCTGCGCCCGGCCAAGAATTCCGGCCAGGGTATTGTTGAAGTCGTGGGCCACTCCTGAAGCCAGCTCGCCGAGGGCCGACAGCTTTTCCATTTGGGAGAATTGCTCGCGGATCCTTTCCTGTTCCGCTATGTAGTGGGAAAGTTCTTCGACATGGCGTTCAGCTTGTTCGGCCTGTTTCACCGAGGCCTCGATGTTTTTCAAGTAGGTGCGGTAGGTGAAGAAAACGATCGCAATAATCGGAAAGGTGATGATCAGGGCATAGAAACCAAACAGTCCCATCAGCTTCGCGATTAAGGCGGCCGAGGCGGCGCCAGCGAAATATGTGATCGAGGTCCAGAGATAATGCTTTTTCCAGGTCTGCCAGATTGGTCCATTCGCTTTCAGAGCTCCGAGCACAGCTACGACGCCGGAGTTTGCAGCGTATTGGCAGAGAGCCATGCAACCCACGGCCGTAATGAATTTGCCTGAGAGAGGGCTGGCGTTGAGGGCAACGGGATCTCCAAACAAAAGCGTCAGCGTATAAGAAGTGGCACAGGTGGCCCAGGCGGCACAGGCCCAGTTAAAAAGGATTGTCGATAGTTTGCGGCAGTAATTGCTGCGAAAAGATGATAGGAATGCCTCAGTTGCGGCCACCAGAATCGCAGCCTCACTTCCATAGAGCCACAAGGTCAGAAAGATAAAAATATCCGAGACCGAGATCCAGGAGCCAAACTGAGGAATCTTGATGGTGATACGTGAACTGAGCAGACCCGTGATAACAACAAGGAGACCAAATTTGAAATCGACAATCTTTACATCTAGTCTATAGGCGGCCAGCAAATAAATAAGTCCGCCCGCACCGACCGTTGTCCAGATGTAAGGTTGAACCAGCTTCTTACTTTCGATGTAAGTTGTGGTTGTCATTGTCGTTTGCATGGTTGCGAGGCGCCAATAGGGACGCAACAACAAGGGGGCGTTTCAGGTTATTGCAAAAAAGGGGCGGCTCTTCTATTTGAGGAGTCAACCAGTCACCAAATATCATGAGGGGCGAAACGAAATGCGCCGCTGGCAAATGTCATACTGTTTTTACAGCGTTACTGTATATCTTTCCGCTCGCATTCTTTCATATGCTCAGTTGAGAAAAACAGTGTCGTAAACAGCGCGCAGGTGATAACCAGCTCGTTTGTAAAAACTTTGGGCGCGGTCGTTTTCGTCGTTCACAAAGAGACAGAGTGATTTTGTATGCAGTAAAAGCATTCTGGCGAGTTGTGACATGCAACGCCGGCCATAACCTTGCCCTCGCGTTTCAGGATTAACCCACACGCCTTCGATGTATGCTGCTTCTGGAGTTTGACCTATGACATCAGCTTTGAACTGAAGCTTGCCGTTTTCAATCAATACCCACGTCCTTCCCTGTTGGATGCGACGGGAATAACGTTCAAAAAAGCCAGCAGCATCCTGCTGCCTGGGGTCTCTTCCGCTCTCGCTAGCGGCCATCTCAGCATGTACCGGAAGAAGCAAGGGCAGGTCTTCCAGGGTTGCGAGGCGCAAAGCGGGTATCTGCGGAGACTCAATAGGCCATCGCAGTTCAAAGAGCAATTGACGGCAAGCGCGCCTCATTTGGCGTCCTGCTACGGAGTAATGCGCCCAAAACTGATCCATTTTTGTCTCTTCGCACATGAGCAGATGCAGGGACTGGCAACTTTGGGCGGTGATGGCGAATGCCTGAATGCTTCGATCGCTTGCTGTCTCTATTAAAGTGGCATGTCCTATCAGAGCCACACCCTCAAGTTGACCTGCGGCATCTCGGCAGCCATAGAACTTTCCTCGATTGAAGGGACTCTCAAGGCCGTTGTCACGAATCAAACCGACCATGCATGCTGTGAAAACTGGCCGCCGTTCGAGAAAGGCCAGCACCTCATCTTGCTGGTGATTCTGCAATACTTCCACTACTGGAGCGGGCTGTGCCAACGGAAGACAGTTGGTGCGATGTGGGCTTTTCAGAAGAGAGAGTTGCATGATTGTATCGAGTAAAAAGGATAGTTGTGGAACTAACGCATATATGTGGTTGTATCGCCGTGAACAGTTTGGTCGGCGACGAGAACTCCATCAGAAATCAGGACGCCATCGCTAATTAGCACCCCATCCGCCAGTAATACACCGTCAGCGAGAAGGACACCGTCGGCTAGCAACACACCCTCGGGCAAAATACTGACGCCGCTACCTAACGTGGTCCCGTCGCTCATGGTTATGCAATCTGATATCAATACACCGTTTGAAACCATGGTTTGGTCCGAAATCAAAACCCCACTGCTGAGGACGGTGGCATCCGAGATGAGCACGCCCAGATCGTAAATCTGCTGGTACTTCGTAATCAGAGACTGCCCTTTTGCGTACGCCTGATCTGCAATGACGCCCTGAGACCAGGAAAACGTGCTTCCGTCAATAGTGGAAGAAGCCGTCGGTGCAGCCGCCGTAAGCATTGACGCACCGAGAGCGGTCGCATTTGTTAAATCAACGCGAACCAGTTTGGCGAGTCTGATCGCGCCTTCAATGTTCAATTCACCAGCGCCCTGCTCAAGCAGGTTCATGTTAGGAAGTTGTTGCGCCGTGTAACTCAGGATCATCTTAACCATGTTCGGCGTCAATTTCGGATTAGCCTGGAGCATCAAGGCGGCGGCGCCGGAAACAATCGGAGTAGAAACGGAAGTTCCGCTTAGGTACATCATTTTTTGGTTTGGTTTGCTTGGACTTAGACCAGCATCCAAATCCGGATTATTTGTCACTAAATAGTTATCTATCGCCTCAGCAAAAATCAGCTTGTTGCCGGGGGCAACGAGATCAGGTTTGATCAAATTATCGTAGTGGCGAACTCCCCAGCGATCCGTCCAGAAGCTCCTGGTGGGACCTCGTGAACTGTAGGAGGTCACAACATCGTCGGTGCGCGCATTGGTTCCAAATGTATTTGAGGCTCCCACGGTGATGGCGGCAGGTTCGTTTCCCGGGGCATGGATCGTGCCATATTGCTTCCGGCCAAACTCGTCCTTGCCGTCATTCCCGGCGGCGGCAACAACGATAATCCCAGCATCTACCAACTTTCTTACTGCCAGACACAACGGATCGTTTTTGTACGATGCAATCGCGGGCGCGCCCAAGCTCAAGTTCGCCACGCGGATGTTGTAAAGTGCGCGATTCGAATATACCCAGTCGAGAGCTGAAAGGACCGTTGAAGTGGTGCCGCGACCCTGCGAATTGAGGACACGAAGGTTTAGGAGATTCGCACTAGGGGCGATGCCGACATAATTCCCATTGTAGAGACTGCCGTTTCCTGCAGCTGCCGTTGCCACATGACTTCCATGGCCGAACGGATCGTCGGTCCGATTCTCGCCGGTAAAGTCTTGACTGTAGACGACGCGCGGACCCACAGATTTGTGTTCCGGGTAGATGCCGGAGTCCAGCACTGCGATCCCGATGCCGGTTCCGTCAAGTGTGTAACTCCCGCCGTTTGCAGTTGTTTGCGATCGTACATCATCGGCACCAGTCGTAGAGCTCACATGGCCCAAAGACTGCACTTCTTCGTCGAGACTCACAAAACTTATTTCATCAAAGGCTGCGAGCTGTGCGACAACATATTCGGGCAGTTGAACAGAGTAAGAATTGAAGTTTTTGAAGAATTTGTTGACGTGAATATCATTTCTGTTTAGTAGAGCTTTGAGCGGGCCACTCATGGTTCCGTTGAGTTGCAAAATCACAGTGACTTTTTCGGCTCCAGTGCGGGCGAATAGATTGGCCGCAATCTTTTCTGCCTGGCTATCGCTCTGGTTGGAGGCCGCGGAGGCGTTGTTAGTGATCAGGCCGCTGCCCGCAACTGACAGGAGAATGGAAAGGCAGGTGGCAAAGGTTAGTAGGATGGAGGCTATTGTTCTCTTCATTTTTGAATGCTTCCGCTTTTCGGTTATTCACGCCGGGTTGAAAAGACTCTCCGGGCAAGGCCCAGTTGGCAACGTACGTGCCAGCAGGCGCCTGACCCCCAGTCTCTTGATTCGCTTGGGTTTACGGGGCTTTAGCCAGATCCGCAACGCGGTGAGGCAATCATTCTGACAGGTCAAACTGATGGTGGGACCAGTTCAATTTGATAGGATTGCAACCATGATTCAGAGCCAACTTCCGGAAGAGGTAGAAAGCTATCGCGACCGATCGTGGCATCGGGAGCCCGAGCTTCGGATAGAGGAAGTTCCGGAGGCCGAACGATTCATCGATGCAGTGGGATTCTGTTCAGCAATGACGGACTGCCGCCGTCCCGGCCCTTCGTTATACATAGCGGTTTGCGGAAGGCGCGATGCCCACATGCCACGGAATGTGCAGAAAGATCCTGAAAGTAGTCTCACCTGGGTTCTAAAAGATGGAATTGTTCGGCGCGGGCACGTTTATTACGGCAAGCTGCGAGGAAACCGTTCGATTTTCATTACCCGGAGGTTAGTACCTTACTTCAACGCCCTGTTGGGCGTCACACGCAAGCAGGAGTCGACGTTGCTATCACAAATTGCCCAGGATGTACTGCTGGTACTGCGACACGAATGGGAAATGGCGACTGCAGACTTACGGCGGGCCAGCGGAGTGAAAGACCGAAGTGCTTTCACAAAGGCGATCGATGAACTTCAAAGAGTCTTCAAAGTGATTCCAGCGGAAATCGTTTACGAGCCGAAATTCACTTATATCTGGAGCCTCGCCGAAGCCAGATTTCATGACGAATTAGCGAGTGTCGTAAACAGGGAAGGTGCATTAAAGGAAATTGCCCGGGCGTATCTTCTGGGAGCGGGCATGACACTGCGTGGCGAGCTTTCGCGCGTCACTGGAATATCAAACCCTGATGCCGGCATCGGTAATTGGGGGTTGGTAGATGAAGGCTTTGCAACGCGTCTAGCCCCGGGCATATACGGTTTGAAAGACCCGCCTATCATTTAGTTTGCTTGTCCTGTTTTTTCCACAGTGGAGGTCTTTAAGACCCTTCGTGTTTTGGAACTACCGTGTGGGAGTCAATGTCGCGAAGTACCACTTCTTCCTCATTTGCCATCTCAAGCGCGAGCGGAAAATGTTCCTGCGAGGCTGCCAAACGTCGTAGCATCAAATCGCTCTCGGTTTGACTTAGCTTGCGATTTGCTGCGGCTTCGATGGACTGCAGTCGAGCCCTGGCTTCAGACAAACGAACGGCCGCCTCTCTGCGAAGTTCTTCTGAGCGCTCACGGTCTGATAACAAGTCGTTCAGCAGCTTCGTCGTATCGACGCCTTTTATATTACGGGTCCTATTGATCTGTCGTTCGACCCTCAGCGTTTCCCGCCGCGCTCTGGCAATAATTCTGGTCGCCGTGAGGCGGGCCGCCAGCGTTTCGCAGTAGGCATCAGCCAACAACGGATTGTTCTGTCCAATTTCGCGCCAGGCTTTCCGCTCCTCCGAAGTTAGCTCAGAAATGAACCACGGGACCTCCTTCGCGGTTATTCCATCCGATGCCAAACGGTCCCGCAACCGGTTAAGCCAACGGCGCCGATATAAGAAAAGCATAATTAAGACCAGCAGTCCGACAACTAAACCCACTCCCATTGAAACAAATGAGAGCAAAAGGTAGATGGCAGCGGTTTCAGTACTCCCTGCCGCCATAAACAGGATTAGAAACAGAGTGGGAAAGGGAACGCTAACAATTAAGCACGCCAGCCAGGGCGTCCAGGCCAGTAGTCGCGACTTGCGCTCATCGGCCGGATTTATTTGTCCCGAAGGTTTCTCAAGCATGGCTAGTCAAGGGACCCCATTTCGACTTGAGGACGATCTTAGCTGTTACGCATTAGCTTCACCAGCCTTCGGTGATTTGGCGCAGTCTCAAAAGCAGTCTAACGCGCACCGATACGCCGTTCGGCGCTTATGCTTGTATAATTCCGCATTCAGTTGTTCCAGTTGAAGAGGAGCAGATATGAGGCGAGTCCAAATACAAAGAACAGTTGGCTGTACCGTCGCGACGTTCATCTCCATGATCGTTCTGGGTGGCAGTCTTGCTGTAGCTCAATCACGTGCCGATATAAATACGTCAGCTTCATCGGGCAAGCCTGCGAAGCCTGTCGTAATCCCGTTGACGATTCGTGTAAAGGGCGCAGTTGCACCGAGCGAGTTGGAGCTTCAAACCGTTGATTTGACTGTGAACGAAGACGGAGAACCGCAAACGATACTTTCTATCCGGGCCATGGGGACCAGTTCCCCACTCAATCTGATGGTGCTCATTCAGGACGACGTAGTGTCCTCAATCGGACTCGAGACCAAATCGCTGGCAGAGTTTATCCGTCGTCTCCCGCGCGGGTCCCGCGTTTCCTTGGGTTATTTGCGAGTAGGCAGCTTGCAGGTTCGCCAGAAATTCACAGGTGATCTCGAAAAGGCCGCTAAGTCGCTGCGTGGGCCAATTGGCGCCGCCGGCGTCGGTCCCTACAATCCTTACGTCGAGGTTATCGAAGCGACAAAGCGCTTCGATGCGCAACCGGCTGGACGCAGGGCTATTCTGATTGTCTCCGATGGCTTGGATATCTCGCGTGGCGTTGATTCAAGTAGTCCGACGCAAAGCCTTGATTTGCAGCGCGCCATAACAGAAGCGCAGCGGCGCAGCGTTGCAATCTATGCTTTTTATGCACCAACTGCGCTGACGGCTGCGGATGGAAATCTGGTGAGCAATGCGCAAGGTTCTCTAAAGCGCTTGTCGGATGAAACCGGGGGCAAGGCGTTTTTCCAGGGTTTCGGGGCACCGACCAGCTTCGATCCTTTTATCAAAGAAGTTAATTCGGCGTTGGATAGGCAGATAGCACTTACTTTTCTATCCACCCACCTTAACAAAGGGTTTCACCGGGTAAAGATCACCTCATCGACTCCGGGCGTCGAAATCAATTATCCTCTCGGTTATAAACGCTAAGTGTCGAGGAAGACTGGGTGCAGTTTCAAGGCGTTACTGAACCGTGGCAGGTAACAACGAGCCGCGACGGTCGGTTGCGATGGCCCAGCCGTCAGCAAGTCTGCCAATCATTCCGTGAAAGTGGATCTCACCACCTGAAAGAACCACGATGACATCGCCCGCGTGATACTGCGGATCCTCTAATTGAAAGCGCACGACGGTGGCCTGCCCGTTTTGCTGCTCGAGCGTTTCGTAGGTAAATTCGTCGGCATCAACGCAATAGGTTTGCGAATTATTTGCTGTTCTTTGCTCGTCAGGCACAGGATCTCCTTCAGAAATAAAAAGCATACGGGCTCTTCATCGTTCGAACCTTACTGGATTTAGTTGACCATTATTTCCTAAAGTAGAGCATTCGGCAAACGGCCATCGGATCCTTGCAGGATTTTCCGGCTTGACGGTAAATCCTCAATCGCTCTCAGAACTGGATTCAGGATGGCGGCGTAGCGTTGCTGAGGCACACTAACAGGCAGAAACGAGCTGGAGGACGTATGGATCTCAACTACATTATCAATCGTTTAAGAGACAATTGCGGAGTATTTGAGGGGTTAGTCAGACCCGTCGGTTTCGAGCAAGCGAGATGGAAACCGTCGCCGGATAAGTGGTCAATACTTGAGGTCGTAAATCACCTTTACGATGAAGAACGAGAAGATTTTCGACAACGGATCGAGTTGGTGCTGGCCGATCCAGCCCAAAGCTGGCCCCCTATCGATCCTCGCGGTTGGGTTACCGCGCGATCATACAGTGAAAAAGATCTAAACGATTCGCTCAATAATTTTATTGTGGAAAGAGAAAAATCGCTGGTTTGGTTGAGAGGATTACGCGAACCCACCTGGCCAAGCAGGCATGAAGGAGCCAATGGCATTCTCAGCGCCGGGGATCTGCTCGCATCCTGGCTCGCTCACGACTTCCTTCATATTCGTCAATTGACCCGCCTTCATTGGCAATATCTGGGAGCCATCGCGCACCCTTATCAAACTTTGTATGCCGGACCCTGGAAAGAATCGGAGTAAACAATCGAATAGGCCACTGCAGAGGAGAGAAGGAATGCTTCATAAATTACGAGTCCTGTTACTGTTTTGTCTGCTTTTCTTTCCGATTCATTCTCGAGCGCAGGTGACTGCAATCAGAGCGGGGAGAGTTGTCGACTCGGAGACTGGAAAAGCAATAGCGAACCAAATCATCCTTATTGAGAAAGGAAAAATTGCCGCAATCGGTACGGGACTCAAAATTCCCGCTGGTGCAAATGTAATTGATCTCTCGCGGTTTACCGTGCTGCCTGGATTGTTTGACGCCCATACTCATCTTTGCATGACCGTGCAGAAACAGCGCGACAATGGAAATTATTTCTACACCACGCTAAACGATCCGGATTCCTTTCGTGCCATCGAGGGCGTGGCCAACGCGCGCGCAATGCTGGAAGCAGGATTTACCTCGGTCCGCGACGTGGGCAATGAAGGAAACTATGCCTGCACGAGTCTGCGTCGAGCGATTCAAGACGGTCTGGTACCCGGTCCGACCATTCTTAACGCCGGCAAGATCATTGCGCCTTACGGAGGCCAGTTTCAGCTGCAGCAGGATAAACCGCAATTAGGTGAACCGGAATATTTCTACGCGGACACACGTGATGAAATGGTTAAAGGTATACGCGAGAATATTCATTTCGGCGCGCGAGTGATAAAAATAGTCGTTGATGATCAAAAGTACGTTTACTCCGCAGATGACATTCGCTTCATCATCGAGGAGGCCAGCCGCGCTGGTATGAAAGTGGCAGCGCATTGTTGGACCCGACAGGGAGCCCACAACGCTGCTGAGGCTGGAGTGGCCTCAATCGAACATGGATTTGATATGACAGACGATGATTTGCGACTGGCCAGGAAAAACAATGTAGTCCTCGTCGGTACTGAATACCTGGCACTGTCGATCCCTGGTACACACGATCGCTGGGTTGACCGGTTGCGCCGTGCTTATAAGATCGGCGTTCCGCTTGTTTACGGAACCGATGTAATCGACGCAGCAGAGGGACAAACGCGCGGTACCCTCGCAATTTCGGGAATCGAGCCGTGGGTAGAGGCCGGTATACCTGCTCCAGTGCTATTGAAGTCTATGACAATTGATGCCGCGCGGCTGCTTGGCATCGAAAACGATCGTGGTTTGCTTCGCGTCGGCCTGGCAGCCGATATAATCGCAACGCCTGAAAACCCGCTCGAGGATGTGAACACTCTGAAACGAGTGGCTTTTGTGATGAAGAACGGCATAGTGATTAAGAAGCTGGACTGAATAACGCACAAGAACGTCTTCATTCAGCTCTTTCGTTTTACGACAACCTTTACAATTGGCTTCATACAATTAGCGCAGGAGGTAAATAAGATGAACACGCCGACGATGCGGCAAGGTATCCTGACCACTCTTCTTCTCTTGGTTCTTTCATTAATTGGGGGCTGCAAGGCCGTTCATCAGGTTCACTCTGATCTCCATGTCGATCACAATCACGCAGCATCGGAGACAATATCCAGCACCGAGGGTGAGGCACAGGACTGGGCAAAGCAACGACTGGCAAAATCACCGCGACACCAGGAATGGGTAAAGATTAAATACAAGCCGGCGGGCGGGAATGCCGAGAGGGTAGTCAGTGCCTTCGTTGTCTACCCCGAAGTGAAAAACAAAGCGACAGCGGTCCTGGTCATTCACGAGATCTTTGGAATGAGCGATTGGGTTCAAAGTTTGACTGATCAGTTGGCTGAAGCAGGCTACGTGGCGATCGCGCCCGATTTATTGTCACAGATGGGGCCGAACCGAGGTGGTACAAGCGCCGTTGCGACGGTGGGCAGTAACGCAGTCAGGATTGCCATCGGCGAATTACCTCCCGATCAAATCACGGCAGACTTGAATGCCACTTCCGATTATGTTTCCAAGTTACCGGCAGCGAACGGCAAGGTTACAGTGGCGGGTTTTTGCTGGGGCGGGGGCCAGGCCTTTCGCTACGCGACCAACAACCCTGGATTGAAAGCAGCTTTTGTTTTCTATGGTCCTCCGCCCCTGACTGGGCAACCGCCGGCTTTACCAGTAGACAAGTCAGCGCTGGCGAAGATCAATGCACCTGTTTATGGCTTTTACGCCGGTAACGATGCGCGTATCAACGCGACAGTCCCAGCAACCATTGACGCGATGAAGGAGTTAAAGAAATCTTATGAGGTAGTTACTTACGAAGGCGCCGGCCACGGATTTATGCGCGCCGGCGATGCGCCGGAACCGGTTGCGCCCACTGCAAAAGGGAATCCCGAAGATGATAAGACGGCAAAGGACACTTACGACAGCGCGCTGACATCTTATAAAGCAAACAAGAAGGCGCGAGATGAAGCCTGGGCGAGATGGAAGGCGGTGCTGACGCGGATTTGATGAGAACTGCGCGGAAAGGATCTGTAAGCAACAAAAGTCAGGCAGCTAGAAATGTCGAAATGCGAGCAATCGTTTCGTCTGGCTTCTCCTCCTGAGGAATATGTCCACACTCTTCAATTATTTCCAGGGTAGAATTTGGGATCAAGCGATGCAGCAGCCGACCAACTTCCAGTGGGATGACTTTATCTTGACGTCCCCACAGTATCAATGTAGGAACCGTTAAGTTCGGCAGCCTGGTGACGAGTTCGTCGGCATTCTCGGGAATACATCTCCTGGCGGTTTCCAACAATGCATGGCGTCCTTTCAAACTGGACAATGGTCTGGCGTAAGCTTCAACCTGTTCGCGGGTTGCCTTCTTTTTGTCGTAGTAACAGAAACGCAAAGTCATCTTTACCGCGGCCTTGCTGGGAGTGAAATAAACAATCGGAGCACCAAGAACCGATCGTAGGAGTTTGAGATGTGCTGGCAAGTATCTTTTATCGGCCGCGCTGTCGATTAATACTAATTTAGTCAGCCGGCGAGAATTCTCCTGGCTAAGCCGAAGCGCTACCAGCAAAGCAACAGCGCCGCCCAGCGAGTTTCCTATCAACGTCAGATTCCTTAGGTCCTCATCGACAATAAGGTTGTAAATCTCCTGGGCTTTTTCTTCAATGGAGTAATGCCGGTCGAAAGGCTTGGGCGACTTTCCGCAGCCTTTGAAGTCAACCAGTATTAGTTTGTTCTTGAGGGAAAAGGGAGAGATGAAGTGTCGCCAACTGAAAAGACTGGCACCCAGACCATGAAGACAGAGAATAGGATCGCCGCTGCCGTAGACCTCTTTGTTCAATGAAATTGGAGCAGCGCTGTGGCCGGATTCCATGGCGCCCCGGGATGTGATGGGGCGGCTAGTGGGACTCGAACCCACGACCTCTTGATCCACAATCAAGCGTTCTAACCGACTGAACTATAGCCGCCATATCTATTTGCAAACGAAGATGAAATGCCCCCGGCAGGACTCGAACCTGCGGCCCTCTGCTTAGCATCCAGCATCAGGCTTTCCCTGACCGCCCGCGAAGGGTTTGCTGGCTGGACTATATCTTGGACATCACAGTCCCGGCCCGTATAGTCTCTGAGGAGCCCTTCCCCCAGCGTTCGTGGGAAGGTTTCCTGCGGATTACCCAATCCTACTGGATTTTTACTCAAACTTAAGAGTACCAGAGGCTCTAAGGGCGTCCCCGCATATGGGGCCGTCCACTTGGTGAGTTCTTTCAACTATTCCTCACCAAGGCTCCAACAAGGCAGATGCTCTATCCGCTGAGCTACAGGGGCACATGCCTGAGGGCGCGATGTTAACACGTCAACAACTGATAAGGTCAACTTAACAAACGCTCTGGAAAAAATAAAGAGATCGCCGTTCATCGGCGATCTCTTTTCAGCGAAAAACTATAAGCCGGATTAGGCTGCTTGAGTTTGTTCCTGAGTCTCAGCGAACACGCGACGGCCATTTAACGCGTCGTCGATGATTTCTCTCACAGCTGAAGTGTCAGGGTTAACATCCATTCGATCGCAGGCACGCAAATGACGCAGGATACCCTGCGTTGCGATCTCTCGGGCAACTCCGCCCAGCTTCGAATAACGTCTCGCCTGAATGTGGTCAATTCTCAAGATTCTCTCGTCAAGCGGTAAGTGTCGATCAAAAGTCACGATTACGTTGTCTCCTCCAAAAGTAATATTGCGAGCATATTTAGTTCGCGATCTTAGATGCCTCAGTTGAGCCTGAGGATGCAGAAGCGTTGCATTTTGGAACAATTTCCAGTCCCTGAAAATGCGCCGTCTCTGGTAGCCGTCCATTTAAGGGTTTAGCGAAACAAAGGATTATACCGGACGATAGGGCGGAAAGCTAGATAATTTTATAGGCGGCCACCCCTAGCCAACTTCGACCTCAAAAGGGACCAGCAAGGTACTTTTCTGTGAGGAACGCGGGAGCTTTCCGACAAAAACGTAAGCGCCGCCCAGTGTCCACTCAAGATGAACTCACCGGCGGCGCTTTACGGGTTTAACGAGAAAAGTTGTTTACATTATTTCCTGGGTAAAACCGAATCTTTCATGCCCTTTCCTACGCGGAACTTTAGCGTGGTTTTGGCCGGGATTTGTATGGTTTCGCCGGTCGCTGGGTTCCTTCCCTCGCGGGCTTTCCTTTCGGATTTAACGAGTTTGCCGAACCCGGGAAGCACGAATTCTCCATTAGACTTAACTTCGCTGGAGGCGAGGTTATACAATTCGTCGAAGAAATCCTTAACTTGACCACGTTTCATGCCCGTTTTTTCAGCAAAATAATTGAATACTTCCGACTGCGTCATGCGCTTTCTGCCTGTCGCGGCTTTGGTCGCCATAATCTGGTGTAACACCTCCGATGAGACTATTGAAAAGCTTTTCAGGCATTCCTATATCACACTCAGGCAGCAAAGTCTCGATAAAATGTCGATTTTTGGCGGTTTTTTTGCGAAAAGTAGCCCACAGATCGGTTATCCCGCTGTGATGATCCGCAAGTTGAGTAGCCGGATTACTCCTCCGAAGACCTGCTTGGCAGCCGAACGAGACCGTACCTGTAGGAATAAATAACCAGCGCCAGCCGGTCCGGAATGTCCAGCTTACTGAAGATTGTAGTCAGATGATGAGAGACTGTGGCCTCACAAATAAAGAGTTTTTCTCCGATTTGCTTGTTATGAAGGCCTTGGGCGATGCAGTGAATTATTTCAAGTTCTCGCTCCGTTAAGCTTCTGATCTTAGTGGCTTCGTGACCGTTTTGGGAGTTGTTTTCGAGAACCGATAATAAAGACCTGAAACAACCACGTTCGATCCAGATCTCACCTGCATGCACCTTGAGAATCGCTCTGAATAGCAGTTCTGGTGATTGGTCGTTTGAAATAATCCCGGAAGCACCGGCTCTCATGCACCTGGCGTGGAAATTTATGTCTTTGACATCCGTCAGGACCAACACTGCAGCATCCGGAAAACTTTTCAATAAACCCGGCATGCAATCAATTCTCTCGTCGGTGGCTGACTCAACGGCCAACAGGATCACATCTGGCTGGGCGAGTCCGTGGTTGATCACGTTGCAGCAGGCGCTTTCGGCCGCGATTACTTCCAGCGTTGGGTTACTTTGGATTAGGAGTTTGATTCCGGAGCGCACTAAATTATGGTTATCTATGAGAAGGATTTTGATGGACCGATGTTGGGGCGTAATGGAAACCTCCGAGAGAACACGCCGAGAAGCATCCGCGGCTGGCTTGGATATCATATCTAGTGTCCTTGAAAGCCTTGATTTTAACCGATGGATAGCAACTACAATGCCGACAGTTTTAAAGCAGACTTAGACAGTGAATAGTCAGTAGTGAAAACATGAGAAGAGAAAATTCCCCATTCGAGGTGAAAAACCCGCGAAAGCCGCAGCAACGATCGGTTGTCTTTTGCATTTTGGTGTGGCCATCAATGCAGATTTCCACCTTAAAGATTGTGTTCCAAAGATGTCGAACCTTAGACCGCTACGATTCACGCTAACCGGTGTAGGTGCGATGAACTCGCCGCGTTTTGCGCCCGCTGGACTACTCATCGATTACGGCGGCACGCGTGTAATGATAGACGGCGGGCCGGGCGCCATTACGAAATTTAAACCTAGCGCCTGGCTGGTAACTGACGAACGAAGTGAACTGATACGGGATATTCGTAAAGTAGCCGAATCGAGGGGGCTGCGGCCCAAGCTAGACATCTTTGAGTCAGACGGACTAAGGATCGAGCCTCGAAGTGTTATTCACACTAACCACCCAACGTGCGGATATCTAGTGCATGCTGCCGGCAAAAGGATCGTCTGGGCGCCCGAATTCTTTGTCTTCCCACGATGGGCCAAAGAAGCAGATTTGATATTCGCAGAAGCCGCCGGCTGGAAGCGACCAATACTGTTTCGTGGCGGGGTCGGCGGCCATACGTCGGTCGACCAGGTTGCTCGCGATGCCCGAAAGAACAAAGTCAAGCGACTGGTCTTCGCTCACATAGGTCGTCCCACGATTAAGGCCATTGAAAAGGGAGAGCGGTTGGAATTTGGTGAATTCGGCACTGACGGCGATGTATTTCGCTTGAACCACACAGGAACTTTTGTGAAACGCAGATCCAAACTTCGTTAACAAACTGCTTGCGCAAAGTTCCTCATGAGCTTGCGCGAAAGCCCTCATTCTCCCTTGCAATTCACTCCATTCCTGCAATTTATCCAAAGGAAATTGGGTCCGACATGAGTTCTTCCCGGGCACAGGTCTTGCGGTAGATCAAAGTACAAAACAAAGAGAAAGAAGCGCTACTGCAAAGCTCTTCGTGAGTGGCAGGCGCTTCTCTCGCAGAACGTTGTTTGAAAAAAGAGAGGAACGAGTTATGGAAGCCAGAGGGCGCGGCGAAAAGGCCGCATGGCAAGGCCGGTTGGAACCGGCCGTCACTGGCGAAGCAGTGGCGTCCTGACCCTGCCGAAGTTCGTTGCATAAGCCGCAACAAACGGGCATGAGATCAAGCTTGCAGGGGAAACGGGCGGGACTTGCGGGAGAGTTACACTCCCAATACGAGGCTCGTCACGGAAGCCGAGACGGTCAGACGGTTATTGTCGAATCCGAGATCCTGTCCATAAGACACACCTACTGTGACTTAGTGGTGTGTGAGATTAGCAGCATGCGAGCGCAAGCTTGCATCCTGCCCGGCGACTAGTGGTTCTGGCTGCGAGTCGTGCAGGGTCGCGCGGGCTTCGTAGACCCACGCGGATAAATCTCGAGCCTGGTAACGCAGGTGTAAAGGATCGGAAGGAGACCTAAGTCGGCGGGTAAATTGCTATGTGAGCTACGCCGGAACCGAACCGCGACTTCCCGCAAGGGATGGGTTGGCTGAGTGACTAGTCGTGGCGAGGGACAGAGTGGTCGTAGTAGTCGATGGAGTAGTGTCCATCCAGGGAAGCGTTAAGAGCGTTTACAAGGCGAAGGACCACAGTCGCGACGCGTTTCAATTGAGAATATCTTCAACCTCGTTGAAGGGTTTCGAAGAGGGAACTCGAGCTCATGCGCGATGGAGAGCCGGATGCGTTGAAAGATGCCTGTCCGGTTCGGGAAGGGCTTCATTGAGACCGCCTATCCGTAAGAGCAGGTATGGCGCGATGATTCTACTTCATAGAGCAAAGAGCAATATCGCAGATACAGATCTGCGTGACAGAGTCGAGCGACAGCTCGATTGGGAACCGGAAATTACGTCCACGGACCTCGGCGTCGCCGCTGAAAATGGAGTGATAACGTTGACGGGGTTTGTGAATACCTACGCCGAAAAGATGGCGGCGGAGCGAGCGGCGCTGCGGACCTACGGCGTCAGCGCGGTGGCCAACGATATTCAGGTAAAGCCGCTGTTTAAAAAGACTGACGCAGATATCGCGTCGGCGGCATTAGATGCTTTACAAGCGCGAGTTGACGTACCCGACGAGAAGATCAAACTGACGGTTAAGGACGGTTGGGTCACTCTCCAGGGTGACGTTGATTGGTTCTTCCAGAAGAATGCGGCCGAATTAGCGGTGAAGTACCTTTCGGGGGTGAAAGGGGTTACCGACAACATCAAGGTGAAACCGCATGTTTCAACGGTCGAAGTCAAGGACAAGATCGAGGAAGCCCTAAAGCGCAGCGCGGAAGTCGACGCGCGCAGGATCAGCGTGCAAGCGTTCGACGGCAAGGTCACGCTGAGGGGGAACGTGCGATCGTGGTTCGAGAAAAATGAAGCCGCAAGCGCAGCCTGGGCCGCACCCGGCGTAACACAAGTTAGCAATCAAATTGCTGTGGTGCCCTAAGACACCACCCTTGATGGGTACAGCCCGACGGTGAATAACCGATCAGGTTGTACCCATTGTTTGCTGGATGGGCCAAAGAACCAGGAAGGAAGAAATGAAAAAGTTAATTATTGGAAGCGCTTTGATAGCACTGTTTAGTTTCGCGGCGATGGCTGAAACGAAATCCGACTACGACCGGAGCTACGATTTTCTCAAACTGCGGACGTGGGATTTCAAAGCATTCAACAGGATGCCGACAGACCCGGTAGCAACAAACAGCCTATGGAATCAGCGAATCAGAACGGGACTGGAAGTGCACTTTGCTCAAATAGGTTACCAAAGGATCGATGACGGCGAACCTGATTTCCTGCTTGGCTATTTCATGGGAATCAAACAGAAGTATGACATCCGCTACATCGACTACGGCTTTCCTGGCCGCATGGGAATGTGGGGACGATGGGGTCGATGGTATGGCTGGGAACCGGGCAGGACATTTGTAGACGTGTGGAGAATTCCTTACAACGAATCGACGCTGGTCGTCGATGTAATTGATCCGCATACCAATCAGCTGGTTTGGCGCGGATACGATACCGCGACGATTGACTTCGACAAGTCGGAGAAAACTATTCACAAGTCTATAGAAAACCTGGCGAAACGTTTCCGGCGCGACGTGAACCAGCAGAAGAAAAGGGTCCGGTGATCTGACTGGCCGTGGTCAGTATTCGACTTTCAAAGAAGCTACGCGGTAACAATCCGGTTAGTGAATCTTCGAATGCAGTGAGCAGAACTGGAGCGAGTGGAGCGATGATAATTCCATTGCAGATCTCTTTTCGCAATATGAAGCCCTCTGAGGCTGTTGAGAATCGGGTCCGAGAAGAAGTTTCGAAGCTCGAGACCTTTTACCAGGGAATCATGCGTTGCCGCGTCGAAGTGGGGCTGCCACATAAGCATCACAGAAAGGGAGACCTCTTTCACGTCCGCATTGATCTGACCGCACCTGGAGTGGAGTTAGTAGTCAAAAAGGAGCCAAGTCTTCAGGCCTCTCTTCGTCGGGGTGACGCAGCTAAACATGCGAAGAGTCATGAACCAAACGCAGCCCACAAGGACGTGTTTGTAGTGATCCGCGATGCGTTTAAGGAAGCACGCCGGCAACTGCAGGATTATGCTCGCCGCCTGCGCGGGCAGACGAAAACTCATGTGCTCAAGCCCAGCGCGCGTGTAAGCCAAATTTTCCCTGAAGAGGGTTATGGCTTTCTGGAAACCGCTGACGGCAACGAGATATATTTTGACAAAAACAGTGTAGTCAACGACGCCTTCAATCGTTTGGCAATCGGCAACAAAGTGACCTTCAGCGAAGAGTTAGGCGAAAAGGGCGTGCAAGCCAGTACGATTAGGCCGTCGGATAAAACTTCGTTGCCTTGAAGTTTTGTGCGATCAATCCCGAATCAAAGGAGGGTAGAAATGAGACTAAGATCAGAGTTGAATCCGGAAGAGCAAGCCAACCTGGTGGAAGGACCGACCAAATTTCGCAAGGGCCCGAATCAATCGGAGCTGGTCTGTGGATTCTGCAATGAGATCTACTACGTGGATGACGTGACGTTCAATCAGGCGATCAAGGCGATGGAGGAAGGGCTCGACAATCCATTTTGTTGTGACGACTGCGAAGAAGAGTATGACGAATTGTCTCACTGAGGTTAGGGCGTTGTTACTGTACTGAGGTTGAGTGGAGGTGGATCATGAATAAAGGCTTGAGTTTGATGAGTGCTGCAGGTGTGGGCGCAGGACTAATGTATTTGTTTGATCCGGATCGCGGCAAACGCCGACGCGGCCTGGTGCAGAACAAGGTGACGCATCTGGCACGCGTTGCGAGCGACGCCGGCGGGAAAACTAAACGTGATATTCGCAACCACTTAATTGGCGCTTTTGCGGAAGTTGAGTCGTTGTTTATCGAAGACCAACCACCTTCTGACGCAGTTCTGGAGGCACGAGTGCGTTCGCGGCTGGGTCGGATTGTTTCGCATCCGGGTGCTGTGGGGGTTAAGGCTGTTGATGGGCTCGTAATTTTGACGGGTCAAATTCTAGCCGCTGAGGCTCATCCCCTGCTCGATTCAGTAATCGCTATCAGGGGGGTCAAGAACATCGAGAATGACCTCGAGATTCATGAGCATGCTGACGACATTCCCGCACTGCAGGGAGGCCGCAAGCGTCAGGGTGCCCGGTTTGGACCTTTAAAAACAAACTGGTCGCCGACGACGCGACTGATGGCTGCAGCGGCGGGAAGTGCCCTGATGATTTACGGCGCGCGCCGCCGCGGTCTGATTGGCTCCGCTGTAAGCAGCGCCGGTCTGGGAATCCTGATGCGAGGCTTAACGAACTTTGAGACAGACAGACTTCTCGGTCTGTATGAAGGTCGTAAGGTGATTGACATTCAGAAGACGATAGACATCGGGGCGCCAGTGGATCGCGTCTTCACATACTGGTCGCACCCTGAGAACTTTCCCGAATTCATGACTCATGTTGTTGAAGTGAGAAGAATCGGTGACGGACTCTATCGTTGGAGCGTTGGTGGACCAGCAGGCCTCACCGTCCATTGGGACGCCCAGATCACGGACCTGGAGTTTAACAAGTTACTGGCATGGAAGAGCTTGCCCGGGTCGATGGTAGGTCAGCGCGGTGTCACTCGGTTTACCTCAAATCCTGACGGTAGCACTCGGATAGATGTGAAGATGAGTTATAACCCGCCGGCAGGCGCGCTCGGTCATGCGATCGCCGAACTGTTCGGTGTAGATCCGAAGCAGGAGATGGACGACGATCTCATGCGCATGAAGTCTTTCCTGGAAACAGGAAAGCCGCCTCATGACGCCTGGCTGCATGTTCAACCTGCTGCTGCCCACGTTCAGTAGAGTTGAGGCGATTTGAATCTATATCAATCGATCGCCTTCAAACGAAACCGAGTCACTTCGATAGTGGCAACCACGGCTTTGGCGATTGTGCTGGGCTGCCTCAGCGATTATGAGTGCCACCTCGACCGCGTTTCGTAAACCTATTAGCCCATCTGAAAGCTTAGTTGTGCGATAAAAAGTTTCGATTTCGTTCCAGAGATGACGGAGTTCCCGAATCGCACGGGACAGACGGTCCGAATTGCGTACCAGACCAACGTAATGCCACATGATGTTCTGAATGTTCTGCATATCACCCTGAATCAGCGCCGGGTCCGGCTCGGCTATTAAATTATTTTCGTCCCACGGGGGAACGTCATCAAAGGTGGGTTGTTTCGCTTCTGATGATGAGGCCAGTACTCCCTCGATGTGCTGCGCCGCGCGGTTGCCCCAAACCAATCCTTCAAGCAGAGAAGTTGATGCCAGACGATTCGCGCCATGCACTCCCGTGCAACTGATTTCGCCGATGGCGTAGAGGTTGTCGATGCTTGAATGTCCCCAGTCATCCACCAGGACTCCGCCACAGAAATAGTGTGCAGCCGGCACAACGGGCACCGGCTCGCGCGAGATATCAATGCCGACTCTTAGACATTGAGCATAAATGTAGGGAAACCGATTCTGAATCGCCTCGGCCGGCAGGTGCGAAGCAATGTCGAGCAGGACGTGTGAATAGCCATGCGTTTCCATTTCATGGTGTATCGCCCTTGCCACTATGTCGCGGGGTGCGAGGTCCTTCCATTGCGGAGCATAGTCAGCCATGAAGGGGCGTCCGTCAGGCGTGAGCAGCACCCCGCCTTCACCGCGCACTGCTTCGCTGATAAGCAGCCCTTCACCACCAGGCGCAGCGAGGGCTGTGGGGTGAAACTGGACGTACTCAGCATTGGCGATTCTGGCGCCGGCGCGGTGGGCCATTGCTAATCCATCGCCACGCGCGCCCTGAGGATTGGTTGTGTTTCTGTAAATGCGTCCCAGTCCGCCTGTTGCCAGGACAGTGATGTTGGCCAGATATCGATGAACAGCCTTTTGATTACGATCAAAGAGATAAGAGCCGTGACAGGAGATCGCTCGATAGTTGTCCAGCGGATCCCGCGAATGATGAGGAAAGGTGATCAAGTCGACCGCTGTCACACTCGACTCGAGGGAGACGTTCGGACAGCGTCGTAGAGCCGCGATCAAGCCGTTCATAATGGCTTGGCCAGTGATGTCGCCTACATGCAGGATGCGCCGCCGGGAATGCGCTGCTTCCTGACCCCATAGCGGTTGGCCGTGGCTGTCGCGATCAAACGCGACGCCGCTGGTTTCTTCTAATATCTCGTGCAGCAGCGGCGGGCCTTCACTGGCGAGAATGCTTGCCGCGTGTGGCGAGCTGGCGCCGGCGCCGGCGGCCAAAATATCAACCAGCATTAGCTCTGCATTATCATCGGGAGCCTGACCAATTATTCCGCCTTGTGCGTAGCGCGTATTCGATTCGTGCGGATCTTCGGCGCGAGTAATGACAGTGATCCGGCGTTGAGGGTTGCGCGCGAGTCGCAGCGCTGCGGTTGCGCCGGCGATGCCGCAACCGATGACCAGGACTTCAGCTTCAGTCAAATTTTTTCATCCCAGAGCTGAGCTTTTCCAGCCCTCAGCCAATCGCCAGCATTCGCTCAACTGAACGAAGGGCGCGACGGCGTATCTCTTCATCAATCTCGATCACATACTGGTCCTTCTGCAACGCTTCCAGCGTATCTTCCAGTGTAATTTCATTCATATGCGGGCAACGGACACTACACAATCGCAGCATTTCCTTGTCAGGATTTGCGGCCGCAATGTTGTCGCCCATAGAACACTCCGTCAGTAACAGGTAATGCGGTGCTTTGGTTCGTTCCACATACTTGATCAATGCGTTCGTACTTCCAGAGAAGTCCGATGCCTCGACCACAGCCGGACTACATTCCGGATGCGCGAGAATCACAACATCGGGAAACTGTTTGCGGACGTTAATAATGTCTTCGACGGTGAACTTTTCGTGGACCTCGCAACGTCCCGGCCAGCCGATCATCTGATAATCGAGTTCCATGTCGAACTTCTTCACGGGATCACGAGTGGGAAAGATAATGTGTCTGCCTGTTTCGCGCGCGACGTTCGAAGCGAGATACTCGTCAGGGATAAAAATCACTCTTTCGCTGGCCAGTGACTCAACCACTGCGACTGCGTTTGAGGAGGTGCAGCAAATATCCGACTCGGCTTTCACGTCGGCATAAGTGTTGATGTACGTAACCACCGGCACACCCGGAAATTTTTCTTTTAACTCGCGCACGTCCGCCGCGGTAATGCTGGCCGCCAGCGAGCAGCCGGCCCGGGCCGACGGCAGCAAAACTTTTTTGGTGGGGTTTAGGATCTTCGCCGTTTCAGCCATGAATCGCACGCCACAAAATACAATTATTTCCTTGTTAGTCTCCGCCGCTCGCCGACTGAGGTCGAGCGAATCCCCGGCGAAGTCCGGAACCGAGTAATAAAGAGCCGGCTCCATGTAATTATGGCCAAGAATAACAGCGTTACGTTCCTTCTTCAGGACATTGATCTTTGCCGCCAGCTCAGCCTTTATCCGCAACTCAAAATCCGGCACTGTGTCCGCCAACAGCGCTTTCATTTGCTGGTACATTCCGCTGGTAGTTGTTTCATTAATCATATTAGTTAACGCCCTGTGTGCTCTCTATTAGTTGTGCTTTACGGCTCTGGAGTTTCCTATTCAATCCAGTTAAAGCTAACGTCAAATACCTGTGGCGAGTGTGTCAGAGCACCCACGGAAATGTAGTCAACACCCGTCTCGGCAATGGCCCGCACATTCTCCAGGTTCACATTGCCCGAGGCTTCGAGTTTCGCTCGCCCGTTACTCAAAGACACTGCCTTGCCAATGATCTCAAGTGACATGTTATCCAGGAGGATTCGTTCAACTCCCAGACCCAGAGCTTCTCTCACATCGCCCAGCGTGCGCGTTTCGACTTCGATCTCGAGTGTGGTGCTCGACGCGCGCGCACGACGCACGGCTTCTGTCAACGAACCCGCAAAGTCTATATGGTTGTCTTTGATTAGTATCATGTCAAACAGGCCGGTGCGGTGATTCTGTCCGCCGCCCTGGCGCACGGCCAGCTTGTCAATCACACGCAGTCCGGGGGCAGTTTTGCGAGTGTCCAAAATAGCGGCTTTTGTGCCGGAAACAGCATCGACAAACCGGCGCGTTAGAGTCGCGATACCCGACATCCGCCCAAGAAAGTTCAACGCAGTACGCTCTCCGGTTAATAGCGAGCGGGCATCGCCCACCGCGTCGGCCACTACTTTCCCATTAACTACGCGCGCTCCCTCCGGCACGTTCGCCGTAAAAGTGATCTGAGGATTCAGCAACAGCAACACGTTTCGGGCAATATCGATACCAGCTATAATGCCATCCTGCTTTGCAACAATCTGTCCGCGTAGTTCCGCGTCAGCCGGAACGATAGCATTCGTAGTGACGTCACCGTTGCCGAGATCTTCGTCGAGGGCACGTTGGAGACAAGCCAGAATGTCTGGGGTCAATGTTTCCATTAAGTTTCTCCACGGCAGTTCGAGTCGTTACTTTGCTCAGTGTTTCGGGTAGTGTCGTAATTTCGGTTTTTCTCTGCGCAGTCTCGGCGACCTTTGCGCCTCTGCGGTGAATCGCCAACGAACATACGGTGACCGCCGAGGCGCCGAGAGCGCTGAGGACGCGCAGAGAATCTGAAATTCCCAAAGTGTGACACCACCGTCTTTTGTTGTACAACGGCAATGTCCCCTCGAATTGCGATACAATTCTTCCTTTAGACCACCTGGTACGGCCCCGCTCAGTCAGCCGTGCTGCTGTTTTTGAGATAAGCATGAGCAACTTTACACAGCGGATGAACCAAGTCAAAAGGTCCTTGCCAATCAGCCGCTCGAAGCCATGCATAAAGCGTAAGCGTAAGCTGGGATTTCGTGGGAAATGGTTGCGCCCGGACAGTCTCTTCCTGTATCTCTTAAGAACTCATTTGAGCTAACTTCATGCAAAGACCGGCACAGGAAACATTCTGCGAGCGAATCGTGGCCGCGGCCAACAGTCGCCCTGATAAAGCGGCGATGATGTTGATCGAGCCGGAGCGGACGGAGACGATTACTTTCGGTTGTATGCTGGCACAAATACGCAGCATTGCTTATCGACTCACTCAGGAGGGAATTGCTTTTGGGGATCGGGTGGCACTAATCGGCGAAAATCATCCGAACTGGGCCATCGCCTATCTGGGGATCATTTATCGCGGCGCGGTTGTTACACCCCTGGATCCGGCGGCCACAACACAGGCCATGGCGGCCTTTCTGCAAGGCTCCGAAGCGAAGCTGGCTTTTGTCTCACCTGCCTCGCTGGAGAAGTTTCGCGCAGCCTGCGAGCAAATCGGAAGCAACATCGCCGCGGTTTCGCTTCGTCCGCTGCCACAGCCGGACGGTCTGGCTCGTTTTGAAGACTGGGCCGAGACGCCCAAACCGCAAGAGTTTAACGAGGCTCCGCCACCAGCCGGGCCCGAAGACCTGGCGATTCTCATCTACACGTCGGGCACAACGGGGGCGCCAAAGGCCGTGCCGCTGACTCACGGAAACATCTACGCAGAGAGCAGCAAGGTTCAGGAGGTGATGCGAATTAGCGATCACGAGGTGATCCTGAGTCTCCTGCCGTTGTTCCATGCCTATTCGCAAATCGTGAATCTATGGCTGGCGACGATAATCGGCGCACGGGTCGTCTACCTTGCCGAATTAACCAGCACGGGAATTGAAAAAGGTCTAAAGGAGAGTGGTGCGACCACCCTGGTCGGAGTACCTCGTCTCTGGTACTTATTTCACAAAAAAATCTTTGATGCGGTGCGCAGCCGCCCCTTGCCGGTCAGAATTCTGTTTCGACTGATGGTCGCCATCAACGGCCTATTGCGTGATCTGCTGGGGCTAAATGCCGGTCGTTTTTTCTTCAAGCCTATTCATCAATCATTTGGTGGAAAACTGAGACTTGCAGTTTCTGCCGGGGCCAGCTTCGATGAAAACGTAGCCCGCGACTTTCATCGCCTGGGTTTTACGATCCTGCAGGGCTATGGCCTGACGGAAACCAGCGGCGCGGCAACGGTTACTCGCTTCGAGGATAACAAGATCGGTTCGGTGGGGACTCCGCTGAACGGCGTCGAAGTCAAAATTGATGAACCCAACGAAGAGGGGATTGGTGAAGTATTAATTCGCGGGCCAATAGTAATGTCGGGTTACTACCGGGACCCGGAAGCTAACCGCGAGACATTCAACGCTGAAGGGTGGTTTCGCTCCGGCGACCTGGGCCGCTTTGATCATGGTGGCCATCTCTACATCGTCGGACGTAAGAAAGACGCGATCAAATTGCCGTCGGGCAAAAACGTTTTTCCTGAAGATGTTGAAGCACAGTACGAACGATCGCCGTATGTAAGCGAGGTTTGTGTCCTCGGCGTCAAGGACGTCTCAAGCCAGTTTAAAGGGGCGGAAAAGTTGTGTGCTGTCGTTGTCCCAAACTTCGATTACTTGAAGGCTCAACACATCGGTAATGCGCGCGATTGGGTTGTCTGGGAGATGGAGAACCTGGGCCGTGAACTGCCTGAATACCAACGCGCCCATGATTTTGTTCTTCGCGCCGAGCCGTTACCGCGAACAACAACGCGCAAAGTACGGCGGTTCGAGTTGCGAAGCGAGCTCGAGGCGGCGAGGGAGCAGGCAGGGCAGCAACCTAAACCAAAAGCTATTGTTGTCAGCGAAGAGGATCAGGCATTGATGAGCACATCGGCCGGCCGCACCATAGTCACGGCGGTGAAACATTATACTCGTCGTGATACTGAGCTCATTCGCCCGCAGCTAAATTTTGAAATCGATTTGGGACTCGACTCGCTGGCACGCGCCGAATGCTTTGCAGGCGTAGAGCAAAGCCTGGGCATCGAACTCGAGCCGGAAAAACTGGCTGCGGCGCAAACTGTCGGCGAACTTATTGTGTTAGCAAATGCGAAACTTCAAGGTGGCTCGGGCCGCTCAGTTTCGGCCGGCGCCGAATTTAGTTGGCATGATGAATTGGCGGAAACAACTGAGGAGTTGCCTGAGATTGCTCAACTTGTAAGGCCCAAACCGGGCCTGGCGCTGATTGCCTATGTGGTTCTGCGGCTCATTTACTTTGTCGCCCGTCTGGTGTTCCGCATGGAAGTTGAAGGCAGCGAGCGGCTGACGGATCTCAAACCTCCCTATCTGATTTGTCCGAACCATCAGAGCTACGTGGATCCGTTCCTCGTATGTTCTACCTATCCACCACGCGTGCTTCAAGACTGTTTTCACGTCGGCGCGAGTATGTACTTTACAAACGCGCTGATGGCGCAGCTGGCGCGACTGATCAATGTCGTACCCGTCGATCCGGATGCGCAACTGTTGCGAGCAATGCGTGCCGGCGCGGCAGGTCTTCGTGCCGGGAAAATCCTTAACATATATCCTGAAGGCCAACGCTCCTTTGACGGGAAACTGCTGGACTTTAAAAAGGGGGCGGCAATCCTGGCTACGGAACTGAACGTACCGATTGTGCCGGTTGCCTTGGATGGCGCATATCGCATCTGGCCACGAAAGTCGTGGCGTTTCCGCCTGGCAAAGGTAAAGATAAAGTTCGGCGAGCCTATCGATGCGAAACGAGCCATCTCAAATGAAGCAAACGATGAAGTTGGATATGAGAAAGTCACGATGATCCTGAAACAACAGATCCAGCAAATGCTGGACGAAATGCGCAAGCCTGAAACCAGTGCTTGATCGTGGTCAGCTAACAATGTTTCACCTTCAATCAACCCGGGAGAGTGTTGAGTGTTTTCTCGAGCCACGCTCGTGCTTCTTCAAAGGAAGTGAGATCTTGAAGAAAGTTGAGCCGCCGAGCCGGGCCAGTCTTTATCAGCAGCGAACAGAACGGAACAGGATTGCGGGCCGCATCCCATTTGTGACGTTCTTCAATTGCCGGATGACAGTCAGCGGTCAGGGGGACCAACGGAACATCGGCAGCCGAGGCCAAAGCGATGGCGCCGGCTCTCGCGACACGAGCTGGCCCACCACCATCGGCGGTCAGAAGCACGGAGGCGCCGGCGTTCAGCTCATGGGCCAATTGCCGCAGAGCTTCCCATCCACCCTTCTCGCTGTCGCCACGCACAACGCCCAAACCAACCAGGCGGCAGAGCAAAGCCAAATAATCGCCTCGTGGATCGCGCGCGATCATGATTGTCGTTCGCCCCGGCGGCCGCCTTTTGGCGAATGCCACCAGCAACGATGGCGCGTCGCGGTGCCACAAAGCGATTACACTCGGCGCCGGCAAATCCGGCCAACTTGCGCTGCCTTTAGTAGAAAGACGTGCGGTCACTGCTACTAGCCGCACGTAAAGAAACAGCACCACTGCCGAAATTGCCACCAGCGCCCAATGAATTGGCGGGAGATATTTGCGCGCCGCAGCAAACGCCCCATCCAGGGCGCGCGTCAAAGCATTTCGACCCGGGTGCTCGACAGGTGGCTGATGCGATGCCTGTAACAGGTGGAAATAAGACGAAAGCCGACCATCTGCCGTTTCAGGATCTAATGCAGACTGCGGGTGTTCGATGCGATAATTGCGCGACATGAAAAACGTTCTCGACTCACTTCACAACAAACGTATTGGACTGGCCCTCAGCGGTGGCGCTGTCCGCGGGCTCGCACATATCGGGGTTATCAAGGCGCTGCATGAATCTGGCATCAAACCTGAGGCGGTAGCGGGCACAAGCGTCGGCAGCATTATTGGCGCCGCCATTGCGGCTGGAATGGACTGGCGTGATATGGCAGACATGGCTCGGTCAATATTCTGGCCGCGGTTGTTACATGGAAAAACGCTCGAGAGATTTTCGGCGGAGTATCTTCCGCCGACATTCGAACACCTCAAAACACGCTTTGCCGCAGTTGCCACCGTCGTTCCGTCAAACAAACCACATACGATCAGCAGCGGACCACTGGCTTCGGCGATCAGCGCGAGTTGCGCTTTGCGTCTCTTCCGCCGGCCCGTTAGCCGCGACGGTATGCAGCTCAAAGACGGCGGTTTTTCCTGCGTGCTGCCGAGTGTGGTTTGCCGCGAGCTTAAAGCCGAGGTGGTCATCGGTTCCGACGTTTGGGAGTGGAGTTCCATAATGCGATCACTGGGCTGCTCTCCCGTCCAACAACGGTGGAGCGCTCAGGCCTATCCTTCACATTACCGGCTCGCGCTGGCCCACACAGATATTCATATCCATCCGCAGATTCCATCGACCGGTTATGTGCCTGGCGCGGCGGCAGTTGATCGGATGATTGCAGTGGGTGAGCGCGCCGCCTACGTCGCGCTCGAATCGCTCGCAAAAGCC
Source organism: Pyrinomonadaceae bacterium (assembly GCA_035297925.1). Lineage (GTDB taxonomy): Bacteria > Acidobacteriota > Blastocatellia > Pyrinomonadales > Pyrinomonadaceae > PSRF01. The sequence goes on from DATGYM010000072.1 coordinate 34,598, forward strand.
GAGGCTGCCTGAGAATAACAACAATACACACTCACAGGCTGAAAGCATCCAGGATCCTGTGTGGACGAAGAGGGCGCGGTGCCGGACGCAGATAATGTTTCAGACATTCAGCTTCGCGGCCGCGAATTATTCGCTTACCAACGAGAGGTCCAAACCCGGAAGTAATAACCGTATACTGGCGCTGGCTATTCTTACCGTCGTAAAAGATCACAACCCAGTCGAAGGTTTTGCGCAGTTGATGAGCGCGAGCGGTATTTGAGAAGACGGCGGTGTAGTGTCTCTTTCCACGGGTAGTGTGAAGTATTGGCAGCCACCGCTTTTGCTCCGGGTTGAAACGTCCAGGGACAATCCGGGGAAGCTCTTCGTTGGCCGCGCGGCGGCGGTATTCGCCGTCGACATCCAGGATTTCCGCAACCGGCGGTTCGCTAACCGGCAACGCAGCTCGTTGAATGCGAACTCGTCCCAGACGAGTCGCCAGCGAATCTCGAATACCAGCAATGCGCTTACTGCCGAGTCCGGCAATTTTTTCCAGCCGGCCATCGTGTGCCGCCATCTCCAACTCTTCCAAGGTTTCAATGCCAAGCTCCTCATGAAGTCTTACCGCCGTCACTCTGCCAATGCCGGGAACGGTGCGAAGTAACGTAATCGGATCGCTTTCGCCTCGCAGACGGTCAAGCATTGGCAAACGGCCTGTGGTCACGAGCTGATAAATAAACCGGGCAATGGTCTCACCCACGCCCGGAATCTTTTGTAATCCTTCCAGTCCGCCTGTCTTGACAATCAGATCAATCGGCTGTTGCAAACTTCGCAGCGTGGTCGCGGCGCGCCGGTATGCGCCGACCCGAAAGACGTTGGCACCCTGTTCTTCAAGTAGCTGGGCTACTTCGTCCAGACGGTTTGCAACCGGCGAGTTAACGTTGCCGGTCAGCGTTTCCTCGTTCTGAGTCGCACCCGATTGCCTCGCTGTCATATTTTCACCTTCTTTTATCGACTTGCTGACGAGTCAGCTGGTAATCCGGCTTCACTTCGATCGGAGAATGCTTACGGCCAGATAGATACCCAGCAGCAGTGCACACCCGAATCCGAAGGCGAATGCAAGTCCGGCAAATCGCTCCCAACCCGGCGGGCGATAGACCGACAACAACACCGCCAAACCGTTGATGAAAGCAGCCGCGATAACTCCAAGGACAATCCGGTTGGAAATTCTTTCGAAGCGATCCACTACTGGACCGAGACCATCGGGCCTCATACCGACTTGTAGGTTTCCGTTTTCCATTGCCGCAATGATCCGCCTGATCTGTTGTGGCATTTCTACTCCCAATCGCGCCAAGTCAAGGCTCGCGCGGCCAAGCCGCGGGATCCAGCGCGAAGGGAGATAGCGACGAAGCACCAGTTGCTCTGTATAGGGCTCAAGCACAGTCGTCAGATGAAATTCCGGATCCAGAGATGCACCCAGGCCTTCCACCATGATTAGCGTCTTGAGTAGCAGCGCGAGGTTTGACGGCAGGTGAAGATGATGAGCACGCATTACTCCAAAAACATCGTTGAGCAATGATCCAATCTTGAGATCGCGCAGCGGCCGGTTCCAATATATTGACAATAGATGCTCCACGTCACGTTGCAGTACTGAGCGATTTACGGGCTGTCGCGTCACACCCAGTTCGAGAAAAACGTCCACCAGCCGGTTAGTGTCCTGGTGGCTGATGGCTACAAGCAGATCCGCCAAGAGCTCCTGCGTTGGCTCGTCCAGTTGCCCTACCATTCCGAAGTCAATCAGGCCGATTCGTCCGTCCGCTTCAATAAAAAAATTTCCCGGATGGGGATCCGCATGAAAAAAACCATCCTCACAAACCATCTTCAGGATCACGCCTGATGCGTATTCCGCCAGGTCGGGACGGTTGATGCCTTGTTTGTCGAGAGCCTCCAGGTCGTTGATCTTTATTCCCCGAATACGCTCAATTGTCAGCACGCGCGTAGTAGTCGTTTTCCAAAAGATACGGGGCACGTGAATCCCGGGATCTTCCGCAAAGTTTGCAGCAAATCTCTCGGCGCTTTGTCCTTCGCGGATGTAATCGAGTTCAGATCGAAGGGTTTCGGCAAACTCCTGCGCCAGGCCTATCAGGTCATAACGGTTGGCAAACTCCCAATGGCGCGTAGCTGCGGCCGCCAGACTCTGGAGTATCTGCAAGTCTTCCTCAACCTGCTCAACGACACCGGGGCGGCGCACTTTCACAACGACATCTGTTCCATCGGGTAGCGTCGCCGCGTGTGCCTGCCCGATTGAGGCCGCCGCCAATGGTTCAGAATCAAAAGTAGCAAAAAGAGTGTCCAGCGGCTGGCCCAACTCTGCAACCAATGTTTCGTGAATAGCCGCAAACTCAACCGGAGGTGCAGCGTCTTGTAACTTGGTCAGCTCGGCGAGGTACTCCGGAGGCAGGAGGTCGGCGCGCGTCGACAGAATCTGGCCCAACTTGATGAAAGTCGTGCCCATTTCTTCGAGGGCCATTCGCAGATGTTCAGGTTGGGTAAAGGCCGCATGATTGTCAGCGCGGCCAAATAACTTTTGCGTGACTGTGAATCGTTCAAGGCCCACACTGCCTGCCAGGTACTCCAGACCGTGTCGCGCCAAAACTCTAGAGAGCTGCCGCGAGCGGGCCAGATGGAATTCCTTTCGCAAGTTCACGATACTCATTGGTAAGGCCTATCTGAGGCTGAGAATCAAGCTTCGGATGATCCTCGTCGAGGCGACCAGTCAAAGTTTTTGCTCAACCTCGCAGTAATCAGCGCTATCTTAAGTGCACGGACTGTGCCATTGCGCGAAAGAGTTGTTTGAGTGATTTAGGCGGTTCCTTAACAAATGAATTCGGATGAGAGCGGCTTTGTTTTGCAGACTGGTAACTGCTGGGAAAACATACCCACACTATGCGTGAACGTACGCAGGGCTCTGCGCACAAGTGAAGATGAGTCGAGGGGTTCTAGTATGATTTACTCTCTGCGTTAGTTCTGCACTATCCAAGCCTCGCGGTCAATCTGCCGTGGAAACCTAAACGCAGAGCCGCGAAGACCGGAAAGCTTGCGCGGAGAACATCCGAAGATAAGAACACTACCCAGGCTACGCCAGATTAAAGGACTCGCCGACAACTACTGGGTACACCTATTGCCCCTCGATCCAACAAAGAGAAGCCAACTAGCTGCGGGCGCTCGGCGGCGCGGCGGGACGAAGTGTCCGGGAGTGATTGTCTTTCGGACTTAACTCGTTAGAATAGCTGAGCGCGCCGAGGCTCTGCAGGTGACGGAGCGGGGTCGAGTAGATCTTCGCTGGTTTCGAGAGAACGTAGTAAGCGAAAGCTATGGCAAACATACTGATTTTAGGCGGGGGTTTTGGTGGCGTGGCCGCGGCCCAGGCTCTTGTTGAACAGTTACCCAAAGAACACCAGATTACCCTCGTATCTCGCAATTCAAAGTTTATCTTTTATCCCGAGCTGGTGCGCCTGGCTTTCGGCAAGTGTGCGCCTGAGGATATTTCCTTTGATTTACGCGAGGCGATGCTTAACAGGCGGATTCGATTTATTGAAGCGGAGGCCGCGCGCATCAAACCTGAGGGGCGTCGAGTGGTTCTCACGCACGGTGAAATCGAGGGAGAGCTGCCCTACGATTATTTAGTTGTGGCCCTGGGCCGCCGCCTTGCCACCGAGCGGATTACAGGCTTCTTTGAGTACTCGCATCACTTGTTGGGCGTGGAAAGCGCGCTCAGGTTTGGCGCGGCGCTGCAGGACTTTCATGATGGTCGTGCTGTTATCGGCCAATGCCCTGGGGCGCGCTTGCCGATTCCGGTGTATGAAACAGCGTTTGCCCTGGCTCGTTTAATTAAAGAACGTAATGAAGGGGACCGCGTGCGGATTACGCTGGTCAGCCCCGACCCACCGGAAACTCAGCTTGGCGACGCGAAGTTTGCCAGGGCCCTTCAGGTGGCGCTGGATGATCATCACATTGAATTCCTGCCTGACTTTCCCATTGAGAAGGTAACGCCTGGAGCGTTGTTGACGAGTAACGGCCATGCGATTAATTACGGCCTGACAATGCTTTTGCCGCCCTTCCGCGGACCAGGTGCGGTGATGTTGCTCGGCATCACCGATGACGAAGGTTATGTCGCAGTCGATAGATGCATGCGCGTGCCGGGGGTCGAAAGAATGTACGCGGTGGGTGATTGTGTGAGCTTCAGCGGTCCAAAGCTGGGTCACATGGCGGTGCATCAGGGAGAAGTAGCCGCTGCAAATATTGCTTTGGAGCTTGAAGGGCTGGACCCGATCGCTTTCTATGATCATGACATGATGCTGGTGGTTGATGAGGGTGGAGGCGACACAATTTATCTGCACAAGGGTTTATGGGATGACAAGCCAGGCATAGTCAGACAAGGACGCTTTTGGAGCTGGGCCAAACGAATTCATGATAAATACTGGTTGAGTGCCCACTCATAATTTCCCGAGCGCCGGCAGTTGATTACCTGGTGTTTTAATTTCGATTTTCTGTGCGCAGTCTCGGCGACCTTTGCGATAATTCGGCAGCGAAAATACACTCACCGGAAAGACGCCGAGATCGCGGAGAACGCGCTGAGAATTCCAAATCCCAAACTAAGACACTTCCGATTACCCCATTTCCCTATTAGCGTCTCCCAAAAACTTAAGCTTTTTCGATATGTACGGCTGTAATTTTGTACTCGGGTGTCTTGACGTACCGATCACGATAAGGCGTTGTCAGCCGATTGAGAAAGACTTCCGCGGTATGGAAGGTGGCGAACAGGTTGCCCGGTTTTACGGCAGCTGTAGTTCGAATCGGAATCACCGCCTCGCCGTAACGACTGCGAACTCTCACACGCTCTCCGTTGTGGAGTTGCAAACGATTAGCGTCCTCTGAAGAGATGTCGAGTAAGTCAGTAGTTCTGAATTCGACATTGGGGGTTCGCATCGTCATTGTGCCGGCATTGAATTGATAGAGAGTCCTGCCGGTGATAAGTAATAAGGGAAAGTTTTCGCTGATGGTTTCTTCGCTTGCATGGAACGGAATACGGCGCAGCGCCGCTTTTTCTCCAATCGGAAAACGCTCGGCATGCAAGACTTCAGTGCCGGGGTGGCCTTC
>DATGYM010000073.1:0-9335 GCA_035297925.1 Pyrinomonadaceae bacterium
ACGCCCCATTAAAGGCCGGGGTCAACAGCTATCGCATCTCCGTGCAACTCGACGACAAGATTTACGTCTGCCAGTACAAAGCCGAATGGGACCTTTCCTGGGTTGAGGGCAAAGACGTTCAGGCCCGCGTGAAGGGCAAGATGATCTATGTGAAGAAGGCGAATGGCAAAGAAGCTAAGGGATCGATCTTGAGCACCGCAGCTGCTGGGCAACCGTAGACAACCACGGAATGGCAGCCATTAGTAACGGTGAGCTCTTAATCGAAACGAAGCATAGCGGTCACCGCTTCTTCTACAATTGGGACCAAATTACATACTCGCCGTTGAAGTGGTTGCAACTGGGCCTGGTATCGCAACGAACCCGGGCCTACCACACCAGCCTGGACGTACAGCGCGGGGTTTTGGTCGGGTTCACCTACAAGAAGGTGAATTTTACGACCAACATATTCAATTTTGGCTGGACGGAGCCCACCGAGGTCCTATCGTTGGGGCTTAATTTCTGAGTCTGTTTCGAGCAAAGGGCATGAGGGGCTTGCCGCGACGGCTGGTTTGATTCTAGGCCAAGTAGTCCACTCCCGGCCCGCTTGCACGACAGTGCCGGCGCGGAGCGTCATTGGGGCTGTCGAGCGGCTAAGAGAGGCCCAGGGTTCAGATGATGCCTACAAGTGGTGTTGAGACACCGATGTATTGCTGCGAAGTCCGTTGGAGGGAGCTTCGTATTTTCAAGCAGCTAGAGGCAAGGATGGATTGAGGACGACACCTGTCAGCGAAATAGCCCCTCGATGTAATGCTCGGCAATCCCCTCCTGCACAGCCAATTTACGAGAACACCTTTTCTCGCTGGTGCTGCGGGTCCGCCAGACTTCCATCCATCAGAAAGCATGGAGGCGCTGGGGCCAACGGGCTCGGATCGTTGGGTTTGTAACCCGACGGTCATGGCCTGGCAAGATTGACTGTGTTGGCTTTGCTCACCTCGCGTAGCCGTCGCTTCCCACTCGCGCCGCTCGCAGACGGCACCTCCACATCAAAAAGGGGATGCCGATATGGCTCAGGTGGTGATCGATACTGAAAACCATCAGCGTTGTGCGTCGGCAATCTGGCTTATGGTCTGATTGAGCACGATGGAGAGCATCAGCGCGAGTCTACTACTGCACAGCTGGCCTCGTACCGCCGGAATCGCGCCCAAAAGATGAATTCAATACCGCAGCGGCGGCTGTTCCAAATCCGAAGTCGACCTCTATTGTCCTTACTCCGGGATGCGTCCGCAATCGTCGAGCTACCGTTCGCTTCTCCACGATCTCTTCCAACGCGCGCGTCAGTTCCTGGATCTTCGGCGTCAGTTGGTCGAGTAAGTCGAGCAGATCCTGGCGACGCCGGCTGGCCCAGGGCGCCAGCACCAACGATTCCAGTTGGCTACCCCCGCCGGCCGCCATAGCGCATTCTTCCGGCGCACGCCCTCATTGAGCGCCACCACAAGCAGTCGGTTCATGATGCGAGTGCGCATCTGCACCAGCCGATGGCGATGCCAGAGTAGTTGCTGTAGGTCCCGATTCTCCGCGTCCACTACCCAGATCCTGGGAAAGCGACGGCGGTTTCCCGAGCGGCCCTGAATAGTAGTGTCAACTCTGGCAGCACCCAATGGAGGCACAAGATGACGTTACTCGGTATAATCTCCGACGTTACTCAGTACAGAACTCCGAAAAATCCCAAAAATCTAAAAGTCCGCAAAGAATCCCCCAAGAATCCCAAAAACTACGCAATTGAACCACATGTTGAGGCAATGCCTGCTAAAGCGAATTTTTTCAACAGTTTATGGCCGCCCAAGTTTGACGTTTGACCGGGCCAAGGCCCTCTCAGCGTCGCGGCCCTTGCTAAGGGTCGGCTGCCGGGGGCATTTCCTGCGATCGGTACCCCCCTATCTTATTGATCAGATTTATCTTAGCTCATGTCTGGGATGTATCGGGTATCTACTCATGAATCAAGGTTTTGCCAGTGGAGCAAGCCTCCGGATATGGGGCGCCAAATAGTATCAAGTCTATTATTATCAATGCTATGCATGTTGTCGACATGTAGTTTTGTCAACTGAACTGATGGCTTGAGTTGCGAAGCGCATCGGCCCGGTGAGTGCGGCCCTGGGCCACCCAGCTGTTTGCGGTGTGCGCGCTAGTGAATCTGTACTTGGCGCGAAAAAGACTGTTGCTTCTGGCACTGGCTTATCGCGGTAGCTTGCTGATCGCGGGCGAGCCGCCAAAACGGACGGAAGACCGGGAAAAACCGAATCCGACCGCTTGCACCGGCTTGACAGAACACGTAGTACCTTCGAGGACACGGCTTATTCAGAGTTTCCCTAGAGGAAACTCTTGACCGGTGTCCGCAGTATGCGTCCAGCAGAGCACTCATGTACAACCAGCGAACGATCGACGATCTCTGCTGAAGCGACTCCTGCAAAATCTTGCGGAACTTCGAACAATGCTATTAAGTATTTCGATTGCGCAGTGGTTTGCGCTGCCAACCATTTGTATGTCGTCTGTCCAAATAAGGGTCCGTTGGTTACAGTTTCGCGCCGTGGAACCGGGAAGGGAGTGGTACTAAACTCGAATCCCCGGCAGAATTCTCGTCCTTTCCAGGGCACGTGTTGGCGGTTGTTCGATTCTTCCCAGTTTCCGACCCAGGGATAGTCATCTCGGTTGAAGACATACAGAACCAGCAGCCGCAGACGTGGATTGCAAACCGCGATGTAGGCAATCTTCATGGACGGGTCCAGCAGATGTGCGATGTAATGACCGTAGCTGCCTATGTCGCTGGTGCGAAGATTCAGAATCCCACCGTCTTTCTTGGGCGCATTTGGCCACAGAAATTCCGAGTCCGGCTGAAGTGCCATATTGCTGCTGAAGCCTTGGGGGCACACCTTGCTCTGAGTTGCCGGCATATCGAAGAGCGTGACATTTGGCTCCAGGAAAGGCGGTCCAAATGTGACGTGATGATTCCAGGAGATTGGCCGATCGAACGACGCCAGATTAGTCGCTGTTTCTTCGCAGTACACAACCGGGTTCTCACGGTCGAGTGAGATCACGCGTTGCAGGCGCATTTGCGCTTCGGGCAGGCTGCCAATGTAAACGAGTCTTGTCTCGGACGATTGTCCCAGCGCTTTCCTGCGCCACTTCACGACCGGTGCCTCACCGTGCGTGCTGTGGCCTGCTGCTATCTCCTCCGATGAGGGCGGGCCAAAGTAGTCAAAGCTGATACTGTGACCCGCGATGCCGGCAAGCAGTCTGCCTTCAGGTGGCGGGCCGTAGACTCCACGGTGCTTACCAGGGTTATATTTCTGAGGATCGATGGTCTTCCAGGTTGGGTTCCACAAGGGGTTGACCGCGGCAACAGAATTCAGAATCAATTCGCAGATATGCCCGCCACCTTCAAGAACTGAGACATGACCCCATGTGCTGTTGAGCCGGAAACCGGATCGTCCATCCAGAATGTCGGAGTGATGGGCTACAGATGCGACAGCCTTACTTTTCTTAGGCAATGTAGGCGACCTCGCAAAATGTGCGAAGTCTTTATAACAGGGGATGGTCTTAAAGAGAAAGCCAAGCCGAGCAGAACCTTACAAGAAGCTACGAACTGAGCTAAGAGACGTCGAAAGGTCGTGGCTCACACCAGAGCCAGTTGTGTAATGCCGGTTGGGTTGTGCACCACACACTATAATATCCGCATCCTTTTGTGGTCGCTTACGTCGGCATTGGCAGGCTTTCTTTTGGGACTCGTATATCTTTCCATTTGGCAACTCAGTTTGCTATCTTCATTCCAACGACAGCCTTTGTATCGGTCCCGGAATATTCCGTGATGTCTAAGCGGTTGAGAATCTCGCGGGTGGGATTGAGAATCCAGTTCAGAAGTAGCGACGCGAACAGCAAACCCGCAAATGCCGTCGCCAGAATGAATCCGTATTTCGCGTCGCCAAAATGGTCACTGATCGCTGCCATTGCCAGCGGCCCGATGACAGCGGAGACGCAAGTAAAGAACAGAATTACTCCCGCTACCGCGCCGTGCTCAGGCTTTCGGAAGCAACTGATTCCTTTTGAATTGAGTGTGGGATAAAGAACCGACATAAATACGCCCGATAGCGGCAATACCCACACTGCAGTTCCGATTCCGCCGACCATGGAGAGCACAAAGCAGGCGAAGATCGCAAAGCTGAATACCGTAACCACCGCAGCCCAGTTAAGCCGAGCGAGCATCCACGAGCCGATAAATCGCCCCGCCGCACGCAACACAAAAAAAATCGAAATTGCGTATGTTGCGATCCAGATCAGGGAGCCGTGATAACCGCTGAGCAATGTCGGCATCCACACGTAAATCGCACTCTCCACCGCGACGTAGAGAAATATCGCCCCAGAAAAACCCAGGGCGTAAGGATTTGTCATCATTCGCAGAGTGCGTTTCAAATCGACAGGTTCCGTTGCCGTACTCGTGTGCGGGTACCGGACCAGGGAAGCGATCACGATCAGAACGACACACATGGTTCCGGCGATCACATAGAGCCACTTCCAAGAGGTTCCCCCTGCGAGAAGCCGGGCCACGATCGCGGGGCCAATGATCGCACCGACAGCGAAGAACCCTTCAACTGTATTCATCGTCGCGGTGTGCTCAGTCGTAGAACGAGTAATGTCGCCGATCAGCGCGAGCGCGCCAGTCTTGAAGATGCCGATTGCCGCACCCGAGATGACGAGCAGAACCACGAAAAATGTGAAGGAGCGGCCGGCTGCGAAGAGGTAAGAGTTGACTGCGAACAGAACCAAGCCCAGGATTATGCTTTTTTTCCTTCCTAACCTATCCGCGAGAAAGCCGAGGAAAAAGCCAGCAAACGCAATGCCACCCATCGCGGCATAGTGAAACGCGCCCCCGACGGTCATGCTGAGATGAAATTCCTTAATGACTTCCGGAATAATGACGCCCACCGAATCCGTGGTCATGGCGAACATCAGGAACATCAGGAACGTCAGCCATTTAATTACTGCCAGGCTTCGTTCAGGAGTGGGGACTTCGGTCATCGGATTGCCTCCGAGGCGGTTGCGCTGGTCTGTGAGTCCCATGTTCCCACGGTTGAGTCGCCAGCCACGTCCGAGTGAGTGATCAAAGCCCTTAGTTCCTTCAAGTCCACGTCGAGCTTTGCCCAGTGGTCGGCGTTGCTCCACGAAATCGACAACTGCTGAGCAGTCGGCGTTTCGACTCGTGCTCGTCCGGCGAAAGCAGGATGCGAATTGCGCAGGCGCATGAGATCGATCAGACGACGCACAACAGGCTTCCTGAGCGACGTCTCGATTTCGGACGCAGTGTAGTAATGACGGTTGATGTCGCGCCCGACCCTCGTTCGAGCGAGAAGGTCCATGTCATTGGTCCCGCCAAGCAAGCCGACGTAGTAAACCTGAGGGATACCGGGCACGAAGAATTGAATGGCGCGAGCAATAAGGTACTCATTGTCGTCGCGGCCCAACGCGTCATAGAAAGTGCAATTAACCTGATACAAGTCGAGATTGTTAGCCGCCGCTCCGGTTGCCATTCCGCTCTGACCCTGGCTCCGTTCGTGCATGGTTTCGACTAGGCGGTCGATCTCGGGAGGACTGAGCAGACCAGGCGCACCGTCTGTGCCGGCACCCACATCTATGACTCCAATTCCATCATGTGTGTCGAGCACTGTTACGCAGTTTTGCGGCCGAACTGAAAGCCAACGTCCGAGTGCCTCGGCATTGCGGGCAAAAAGCGAATGCAGGACCAGCGGGGGAAGCGCAAAGTCATAGACCCAGTCCACTTGTTGCGCGATTTGGATTTGCTGCACGTAATAGGTGTGGATCTCAACTAGAACTTCCATTGCCAGCGCATGAGCCTGCGAAGTAAGCTCCACAATGAATTCAAAGGTTTCCGGGATCATGAAGCAGCTCGTACCGGGCTTTTTGATCGCGTACCCCACGGCATCGAGCCGGATCATACGCACGCCCGCCTCTCGAAAGCGGCCAAGAATCGATTTCAGATAAGCCAGCCCTTCGGGATGCTTAACATCGATGTCGATCTGCTGGGAAGTGAAAGTCGTCCAGAGAAGATGCTTTTCGCCACATTGCAGGGTTGCATTCGTGAACGGCAAGCCCGGGCGCGGACGATAAATGCGGAGCAGGTCCGCCTCGCGCGCCCCGGAAGGAAAGACGCCCTCATAGGTTAGAAACAATCCCGCAAAACGTGACGAGGCGCCGTTTCTGGAAAAATCCTTGAATTGAGGGGAGTTGCTCGATATGTGATTGACGATCAGGTCTGCAACGAGTTCCACGTCCTGTCCCAATGCGCGTACATCATCCCAGCTGCCAAGTCTGGAATCGACCTCGGTGTGGTCAATGGGATCGAAACCTGTGTCTGCTCCGTCAATTGGGTGGAAGAAGGGGAGCAGATGTACGCCCCCGAAGAGTCCAGACAATGCGCCGTTCAACAGCCGTCGCAGCCCCTGTACGTTATTCGCCAGGCGATCAATGTACGTGATCAGTTGGACCCGGTTCTTCAATACCCATCCTCTAAGGTTGAATTATGCAGTGGTTACCTGCCACGGTCCTTCACAGAATAGCGACCAGCCTTTCGACCTAACGCCAAAACACTTGTAAAACCGCCCGCCAACGGTGTCAAGATAATTGCCAAACATTCGCGTGGAGTTGTCTATGGTAATGTTTTATCGTACACAGGTGAACTACATTGCTAGCTCCTGTAGCGGCTGGGCAATGCGGAATGGGGACTCGCGTGCCGAACCATAAATACCGCCAGATTTTAGAGAAGCTTCAAGACGACATTGTTTCAGGTCACTACAAGCCCGGCAAGCGCTTGCCAAGCGAAGCTGAACTGGTCAGGCGATTTGGCGCCTCTCGCATGACGGTGTTCCGTGCAATGCACGAACTACAATCCTTGGGGCTGGTGACACGGCGGGTTGGCTCCGGCACATTTGTTTCGCCGACCCAGAACACGGGCAGTCATGTGTTCGGGCTGTTGATTCCGGAGCTGGGCCAAACGGAAATTTTCGAGGCGATTTGCCAGGGAATGATGGAAGCACAGGAAGCCATGCATCATTCCCTGCTTTGGGGCAACGCCCTTTCCCAGGATCAAGAGAAGGAGCGAGCGGCAGAACAGCTCTGCGAGCACTACATTTCCCGGAAGGTGTCAGGTGTCTTTTTTGCTCCGGTTGAGTTCAGCACAAATAGAATCCAGGCGAACCATCGGATTGTCGCCGCTCTGGATCGAGCTCGCATTGCTGTCGTCCTTCTTGATCGATGTCTCGAACCTTATCCCCATCGCAGCAATTACGACCTTGTTGGAATCGACAATCGACGCACAGGTTATCTCGCTACGGAACACCTCATCAAAGTTGGAGCCAAGCGCATTGCTTTTCTGGCACGCCCGAACTCCGCTCCGACGGTGGATGCCCGCATCGCAGGTTACCGCGAGGCCCTCTTGCTGCAATCCGAAAGGGCAGTTTCTGATCTGGTCACAATCGGAGACGCTTCTGACGCGAAGTTCATCAAAACAATTCTCAGGAAGCAACGCCCGGATGCTTTTGTCTGCGCGAACGACCTGACCGCCGGAAATCTCATGCATACGCTGATGTCGCTGGACCAGCGTATTCCCGACGACATTCGCATCGTAGGGATCGACGACGTGAAATATGCCCGCCTGTTGCCAGTTCCGCTTACCACTCTGCATCAGCCGTGTCGCGACATCGGAAGAATCGCAATGGCCGTAATGCTGGACAGGATTGCCAATCCAGATCTGCCTCCGCGCGATGTCCTGTTAGGGTGCGAACTGGTGGTACGCAAGTCGTGCGGGATGCCATCGAAAAAAAACGGCCATTACGAATTGTGACATCCAATTTCCGCTAAGTAACAGGTCAAACGTTTCGCAATATCCCGTAAATATCCTTCCAGAGTCAAACCGCTTGTCAGGCTACCCCTTCGAAAATCAAAGCCGCACGTTCGCGGGATTCGCACCGCACGATATGTAAATGTGGTATAGGCAACTTTGTGCTAGTTGTATGCAAATTATCTTGACAGCGTCAGACGGCAACGGCTACAAGTCCAACTCAGTCGTAGTCGCTCCGCTCTGTCGCCGGTCTTGATCATGAGGGAAGTTCGGGGGATCGAGTGGGCATCTAGGTTTCGGTTTTCAATTGACGGCCTTTCCACGAAGAAGGGTGACCAACATGCTTAACCTCCTAGCAGATGTCTCAGCCGCGAAGTCTCGGCGAATCTTTTCCGCCGCAACGTTCTCGCCCGCTCAGGCCGGCAGCCGACCAATTCAGCGGCGCTCGAGTCCATGGTGGTCCTCGATTTTCTTCGTCCTCTCTGCCATCGCGCTCTTGTGTCTGCAGATGAGCGCCCAAGCCAGGTTCGGCAGCGTGCTCGGAAACGTTGTCGATCCGAGCGGGGCGAGCCTGAGTGGCGCCACTGTGAAACTGACAAACCTGGGCACTAATGAGACGCGCACGACGCAAACCGGCAGCAGCGGCACCTACGCGTTCCCAAACCTCAACGCCGGCCTTTACCAGGTAGAGGTTCAAATGGCTGGGTTTAAGCAGTTCATCCGCGACAAAGTTGAGGTTCAGGTCGATGTTGCGTTCCGTGTTGACGCAGCGATGCAGGTCGGTAACGTGAGCGAAACCGTCACTGTCACCAGTGAGGCGCCGCCTTTGCAGACCGACAGCGCTTCTCTGGGTGTGACAATCCCGCAACAGGAAGTTGAAAGCATCCCGCTGAGCGGAAGAAACGTCAACAACATGCTCACGCTGGTGCCCGGGGTCGTGGCCCAGGGTGGTACCTACGGCAACGCTGCTTCAAACCAGGCAAATGGGGCCAGGACAAACGCGATCGGGTTTGGCAATTACTCGATCGGCGGCGGTTTCGGCAACCAGAGCTCGTTCTTTGTCGATGGCGTGTCGTCCAATGCGGTCGCCGGAAATCTCAACGCGCTCATACCCTCGCAGGACATCGTGCAGGAATTTCGTGTCGCCACGAATAATGTCAGCGCCGAGTACGGAAGCTATGCTGGTGGCGTGGTCAACCTGACCACCAAGTCCGGGACTAACACGTTTCACGGTGCGGCTTATGAGTATTTGCGCAACAAGGTCCTGAACGCGAACGATTATTTCACGAACCGACAAGGACTGCCACGACCGGCGCTGGTCCAGAACCAGTTTGGCGCCACGCTTGGCGGTCCGCTGGTGAAGAGCAGGACGTTTTTCTTTTTCGGTTTTGAGCGTGAGCCGATCAGAAGCGCAACCCAGGTGCAATTCTTTACCGTCCCCACGGCAGCG
>DATGYM010000074.1:0-4193 GCA_035297925.1 Pyrinomonadaceae bacterium
GATGCCGTCGATTTTCTCCATCTATCTGGCTTTGTCGAGCTTTAAGTTTCCCCCGGGATCATTTGCGTGGCCATGAGCCACGCGGGAGGGTAAGGCTCGTAGTGCTCTGTGCGTGGACGCAGCAAATCATTCGTGTTTTGACCGGAATCAAACGTAATGGACTCCCCATTAGTAATACGTCGTCTTGCTATAGCGTCGGGCGGCTCAGAAAAAAGACTTTTCCGACAAGAAATCTGATTACTGTCATTAAAGAGCAGAGACACCAAAACCATTGGCTCGATGCTCTCGATAGCAACGACCTTGAGTATCATTTCGAGATCACGATTGCTGCCGCCACGCAGCGACACCTGTCAAATAATGCGATGCGCATGATCTAAAAATATCGCTTGGTGAAGGACGTATCTTTGAATTTGGGTTTGAAAGGGGGCAGCAGATTTCGGAGCCTACTCGAAGGCGAATGGCGTCACCGCTCGTGGAGGTTATCCAGCCACTTGGCGAGAGCGTTTTCGTGAATACGCCATTGAGCGCCAACCTTCACGGCAGGAAGTTTCTTGTGCTTGAGCATACGCAACAACGTCCGCCTCGATAGCTGCAACACTTCGGCGGTTTGTTGAAGCGTCAGAAACTGCAGGGACTGCTCAAGATCGTTTTCCATGGGCAGCGCTTTCGAGCAACGCCGATGCCATGCCGCTACTGAGTGATGTCGCCCATTTATTGGGAAGCGTGAGAGCTGTGCCGCTTACGGCTCGGTAATCAGGCGATAAAAAATTACCGGGCTCAGATAGGCAAGTTGATGCCGCACATCCTGAAGCTTACCTCGCACATATAATAGGCAAAACCGCCTGACACCTGGCAGGCATTAAACTCCCTCATGCTGACTCGACTCCTCCGAAGTTTCCGCTGATGATAACGGTACGCGCAATGCTCTGGAGTCAGACTATGAAATGGCGCAACCGAATTAGGCGAACCACAATAATTCTGAGTATCTATGGGATCGGCCTTGCTGAGGCATATTATGTTCCACGATACGGGATCGAATGGTTGCTTGGCGGAATAGGGGCAACCGTAATCCTCGCGAGCTTGTGGATTCGGTCATCCTGGGACTAAAAGCCAATGAATCGATATAAGCTCGGCGTGTCTGCATTAACGTTATGTGTGAACGAGGAGGATCGTACCGATAAATAAATGTCTTTAGATCTTCAGTCTCTCGTGATCCGCATAAAAGTATTCGCGCAAGATGGCTATGTCAAAATGACAGGTCCTCAGCCATAACGTCCTAATTAAAAAGACCCAGAAGTCTGCTGTTTAGCACGAAACGGCAAGGACCGCACTCTTAATAGGGTGGCATTTCCTGTGCTTTAGCCATGCCCATGACCACAGCACCCAAGAAAGTCTTGATCGTCGATGACAATGCAAACAATCGAGAATCGCTCAGGGAAGTTTTCACCAACTTGGGCCACGATGTTGTTGAAGCGCATACAGGCTCGGAGGCTCTCGAAAAGGCATCAAGTTTACAGCCCGATCTGATCATGATGGCTGTGCGTTTGCCTGGATTAAATGGAGATGAGGTTACGGCGAAATTAAAGAGAAACCTATCCACTCGCCGTATCCCGATAGTTCTCAATACTGGATGGAGCACGGAGTTTAATTCTGAGGAACGCATAGCGCGTGCGGTCAATGCAGGGGCTGCAGAGGTTCTATATAGACCATTTCAATTGCCAGTGCTTCGGGATGTGCTCCGAACTCACATGCTCAATGCAGTGGACTAATCAGCGCTGACCGTGGCCGGCATTTTTCGTTGAAGATTAATAAAAAGATCGTGGAAAGAGGACACGGCGCGGTCTTCTTGTTGCTCGATTCCTGCCTTATCTCGATACCATAAAGTTAACGAAATTGGTCTTACTTTGAGTTCAAATAGCTCTGCTTGCTTCGAGTCTAAATAAGCACCTACTGTACCCAGCATATTCGAGGGCCTGCGAAAATTATTGAGATGGTCTGGCTGAGTCCGTTTTGCCATTCTCGTCTGGGACGATTTGTTAATCTCGGCCAAGCTCAACCTTAATGAATAAGCGTTGGAGCCGCGCCGGGATAATCGCAGCAAAGCCTGTATCTTTTTACCCCGTAAGGCGCTCTGGTTACGGACGCCCTGAATCAGATACCACTCCGCCAGAGACGTTAGTTCAAAGACGCTAACCTCTTCCGCTTCCAGGGTTTCACCAATGACCCTGAGTTCTGCCTCGTAGGACCTTTTAACGCCCACAACCCTCCAACGTCGATTTTCCCGTGGAGGTGGTCTGGAGGGATTCGATTCGGCTGATCGCTCGGCCTCTACACTGACAGCAGGCGAGAATGCTCGAACAAACAGCCGAACAGGCGAGGCACTTAGAATGAAAACAAAAGTGGCATATAGTGCCAATTTCGGCCCAGAATTGTTTCAAATGATCCATTTCGTTTCCTCCCTTCCAAAAAAATCATCAAGCCCCATGCATCATCTGAAAAACGAGAGACCGCACTTAAATAGAAGCAGTCGGAATTGTCAAGAGGCTGCTGCGGCTGACGGAAACCGTGAGGACTAAACTATTTGAAATGGTAGATGATTAAAATGATCGAAGGGAAAACTCCCTGTACCAGCGACTAGGATTAAATAGAACGGACCGGCGACGAAGTATGATCTGCCCTAAAGTTGCAGTTAGCCTGTGAACTACTCCTCGAGGTCACGCCTCGAAGTCACGAGAGCCATGACCGCGTTCAACACACTTTAGGAGAAAAAAAATCGCCCAGTTAAACTCCTGGCGAGCGCTCGCGTGAACACTAAGAGAGCCACCAAGAATGATGGCCAACATGTTTATAATGATCGAGATCCCGAGAAGGGTGTCGGGCCGCGCTCTTTCGGGCTTACCGTAAGTGCGTTCGCCATAAGGAACGACTTTAAGCCTTCCTGTTTCCGTGCTGTTTTTTTGCCGTGCGAGAGTAGTAAGCTAAGTTCTTGTTCATCAATGCCGATAGGTAAACAACGGGTTCGCGCCCTTGCCGAGTTCTCCAATACGTTCCGATTTATGAATCCCTCTGCGTTAGACGCGGCCCGTTGTCGCTCAGGTTTTGACGGAGCTGCAATCGGCGCCGGAGGTAAGTGTCCTTCGGCCAGCTCCAGACCTGTCCGGGTAAAGCCTCGCCATCGTAGAAAGCTCCGTTTACTTTGCTTTGCAGGAACACCCCTTGCCAGTAGGTGAGTTTGCGTCGTACTTCAATCGGTTTCATTTTTTGGCTCCTCTCTTGCGTTTTTTCAGAGAAACGCAATCGACCGCAGAGCAACCGACAGACCAGCGGTATAAAGACGTTCAGCGATAAAGATAAGCTGGGAGCATTCGGAAGAACCTTTCAACGGAACATGACTGTAATCCCAGGTGGCAAAGCGGCGACGTGTGCGGGTTTTCCTTCTTATATAGGCGTTGTGTCGGAGAAAGCCTCACATCGCAGCTGGCTTCACTGCCTGCGGCATACTGCAGGAGAGTGGGTCTGACATGCAGAGAAATACAGCCAACGCGCTTGATGCGGGTTACGCGCTGGCAATATGCGCAGTAATCGACTCCAATAAAGTATTGATGGTAGATATCAATGATCCGCTATCTCGCTAGAGCCTGTCCCCGCTGTAACGGTTACGTCGGCATCGTCGTTCGTGAGCCAGGACGGAATGTGCCGCTCCAAGCGGTGAACGGTCACTGTACCAGGTGTGCGTACCGCATGGCGTGGATCGTTATCCGGGGTAGACGTGCAGAGCGGCCAATCGGCGCTCAAAGAGCAGAGAACCCCGACTTCGGTTAGAACTTTAGCACGGTTGAGTCCAACGCATACATGATGTGGTCGAGTAAAAAAAACAGAAAAGTAACAGTCGCCAATACGACCCGTAGCAGAGTTCTCATGGTGCGTGTCCTCCGGTGTCGCAAAGCAGAGCATGGGTCGTTTATCACTCCTTAGTCGCGAAGACAATATGAACGACCAACACCGAGGCTTCAACTATGAAGCGCTAAACACTAAAAACGGATCAGCCTGAGGTGTAACGAGCCAAAAGGAATGAACGATGTACACTAAAAGCATGATTAGACCGCCTGCGTAAACCGCCAGCACGAGTAATGCAGCCAACAATGAAATCTCAGTTTTCATCGGAGACTCCTTTCGTTGCGAACCATCGGCTG
>DATGYM010000075.1:0-7448 GCA_035297925.1 Pyrinomonadaceae bacterium
GAACGGATTCTTTTCCGTCCTGTCGGCTTTGGTACTCCTGGCGGGCATGTTTGTGGTGATGCTTTCGCTGGATCTCTATCTCACGTTACTAGCTCTCGTTGTGTGCCCCGCACTGTTCGGTGCCATCGGGCTTCTAAACAACAAGATGTCGTCTGCGGCTGCACACGCGCGCCATAAAGAGAGTTTAGTCTATTCTCTGGTGCAGCGAACGCTGTCAGGAATACGCGTCATTCAAGCTTTTACCAAAGAAGAGGATGAGGAGCGGCGCTTCGTCAACGCTAGCACCGAAAGTCTGGCAGCGGATCTGCGCCTTTATAATCTGCAAAATTTTTATTCTGCTATGGTTAACGTTACGATTGCCGCTGGAACTGCCGCGGTTCTCTGGGTAGGTACCCGGCACGTTTTATCAGGACAGCTCTCGGTTGGCGACATGGTTGTATTTGCCTCCTATCTCGCGTCCCTTTACGCTCCACTTCATAGTATCTTCGAGACGTACGGGCTGGTCCAGAGCGCAAAAGTCGGCGTTCGCAGAACCTTCGACATTCTGGACGCGGAACAGATCACGCCGGATGGGCATAAAGCTCTTGGAAACCAAAACGCGAAAGATGAGATCTCCTTCGAACAGGTTTCATTTGGATACGATCCCGCCAAACCTGTTCTAAAAAATATCGAATTGCGGATCGCGCCAGGAAAAAAAATCGCCATTGTCGGTCCAACCGGAGCGGGAAAATCGACCCTAGTCAGTCTTCTGCCGCGGTTCTACGATCCGCAATCTGGTCGCATCACAATCGGCGGCATCGATATCCGACAGTTTCAACTGAAGTCTTTGCGCCAACAAATAGCCATGGTTCTCCAACCGCCGGTGCTCTTCCCCCTCAGCATCCGTGAAAATATCGCCTATGGCCGGCCAGAGGCTTCTTTGAACGAAGTCACGGCCGCCGCGAAGGTGGCCCATATTCACGATTTCATAGAGGAGCTTCCAGAAAAGTACGACACGGTCATCGGAGAACAGGCCGCCACGTTGTCGGAAGGACAGAAATTACGCCTCACGATTGCGCGCGGGGTTTTGCTCGATGCACCGATACTGATCCTCGACGAACCCACCTCTTCCGTTGACACCGAAACCGAGGCGCTCATCATGGATGGGCTGGAACGCCTAATGGCAGGAAGAACTACGTTTATCATTGCTCACCGTCTTTCCACCGTCCGGCAGGCTGATCTCATCCTGGTTTTGCGCGATGGCAGCATTTTAGAGCAAGGCACGTTTGCCGACCTGCTGCGCCGCGGCGGCCTATTTGCCTCAATGTATCGAACTCAATTCGCGCTTCATGAAGAACAGCGCAAAATCCGGCTGGTAAAATAAAAAGAGAGACTATGCCGTTCGTCCCGGACCTAACAGATCCACGATATGTGGACGAAGTGGGATGGTTCCTATATCACGAAAAATATGACCGTGATAAGTTTGGCGGCTCCTACGATGCCGAGCGTCGTGCATACTCCCGGCTTTTGCTTGAAGAGGTTACCAACAGCTTAGGCCAAGAGCCGACCTGGCTACAAGACAAAACTGTCGTTAGCATCGGTTGCGGCTGTAGCGGTGACCTCATTACGTTTCCTGCTCGAGCCAAGATCGCAATCGACCCCCTTCTTTCTGTTTACCAACAGTTGGGTTTAGTCATGGCGGACGAAGTTGGCAGCCCTACGGTTTACTTATCGATAAGCGCAGAGGAGCTTCCCCTCCTGGCAGATTATGCACATCTGGTTATATGTCGGAACGCTCTCGACCATATGCACCATCCCGCGGCGGCCTTGAAAGAGATCCAACGAATTTTGAACAAAGATGGGATCTTGTTTTTGAGCGTTGATGTCGGTGGCACACCGACGCCGGATGAGCCAACGGTCTTCTCAGCCGAGAGCCTTAAAGCTCTTCTCCTGCAGCAGCAGTTTGAAATTGTTAGTTGCGTCCGCGACGAACAGCCCCACAGCAGTTGGCGTGATAGCAGCATCCGGATTACGGCACGGAAGAAGTCCCGGAGTGATCTGACGCTTGACAAGGAAGACGTCCTCCGGCGCTATACGGCACGCTCGGCGATGCCGGATAATGGCACAGATCGACGTCGCTAAGAGCAGCTCAGGTGAGATCAAGGCTACGCATTATCGTCACAGGGCTCATCGCTCAGTATCCTCTAGGCGGTGTTACTTGGGATTACTTTCAGTATGTTCTCGGCCTCACGCAGCTCGGTCACGATGTCTACTATTTCGAGGATACCGGGCAGTGGCCCTATAACCCCCGAGAAGGCGGGTTGGGTAAAGATTGTGACTTCAATGTTCGATACCTCGCTTCCGTCATGTCGCGTTATAGGTTGGCTGAGCAGTGGGCGTATCGCTTTCCATGGCAATCACAGTGGTTTGGCCTTTCCGAGGCGAAACGACAAGAGGTCGTTCGCTCCGCCGACTTGCTGATCAACGTTTCCGGAACTCTCGAGCGACCTGAAGAATATCGACAGGTGCAGCGCCTGGCCTATATCGATTCGGACCCGGTCTTCACACAGGTGAAGCTGGCGCGCGGCCAGCTCGATTTTCGCAAATGGATCGATGCCCATGATGTTCAGTTCAGCTTCGGCGAATGCCTCTCGCCCGAGATCCCTGCGACTGATCACCACTGGCACCCGACACGGCAGCCGATCGTGCTCTCAGAGTGGCATCCTGAGAGACCGTTTCGGGAGGTTTTCACTACCGTGATGAACTGGACGAGTTACAAGCCTGTCGTCTACGGCAATCGAAGCTATGGGCAAAAAGATCTCGAGTTCCTTCGATTTCAGGAGCTGCCCCGCCTTATCGCCCCAACCGCTCTGGAGATCGCTGTCAACGCTGGCAAAACTCGCCGCACTCCACGTCACTTGCTAGCCCACAAGGGATGGCGCGTTGTGGATCCGGCTGACGTCTGCCCTGATCTCGTCAGCTATCGCGATTACATCGAATCTTCTAAAGCCGAGTGGAGCGTCGCGAAAAATGGCTACGTCGTCGGACAGCCCGGCTGGTTCAGTTGTCGGTCGGCGTGCTATTTAGCAGCGGGGCGGCCAGTCGTGGTTCAGGATACCGGGTTCAGCGCGATACTCCCTACAGGCGAGGGCCTCCTTGCCTTCAGCACTGTGGAGGAGGCGATAGTGGCGATCAGGGAGATCGAAGCAAACTATCAGCGGCATGCCAAAGCTGCCCGTGAGATCGCTGCGGAATATTTCGACGCCACTCGGGTGCTCACCCGACTGGTCGAGGAGGCGATGAATGGCCGCGATTGACTGGTTTTCCGAAACCGCGGGCCTACCGCCGTCTAGCGAGCGTTTCGAAAGCGTGGAGAAAAATAGAAAACACGTGCACGCCGCGAAGTCGCAGGTTGTCGTGGTACTAGGCATTATGGGCTGTTTACCGGTGGCCGGAACCGGTGTGGCTTGGAATACTGTCCAGCATCTCATCGCGCTTCGTCGCCTCGGATACGATGTCTACTACGTCGAAGCGACTGGCGTTTGGCCTTTCAATGCCACAAGCGACGATTGCACATTTCCAGTGAGCTACATCGGCACGCTGCTGAACCGCTTTGGCTTCCAAGATAAATGGGCCTATGTCGCCGCTCACAGCGATAACCGGTGCTACGGGCTTTCAGAGCTTCAGGTGAAAGATCTATACGCTCGCGCCGACGCCATCATCAATCTTTTCGGCGGAACGATCCTGCGTGACGAGCACATGAGATGTCCGATCCGGATCTATCTTGAAACCGATCCCGTGGTGCATCAGATCCGCATCGCTAATGGTGAACAAAGATACATCGATCTCGTGGCGGCACACACGGCGCTGTTCACGTGGGGAGCCAACTACGGGGAACCCGATTGCGGTGTTCCAGTGGCACCCTTCTTCTATAAGCCCACCCGTTCCCCGGTGATCCTCGACTATTGGGATTCCCCCTGTAACCCGGCGGCGCGCTCCTTTACGACTATCGCCCATTGGGATCAGTCGGTTAAAGACTTGGAATACCACAGCGAACGTTACTCCTGGAGTAAGCATCGCGAGTTTTTGAAAATTCTCGAGCTGCCGAGCCGCACGGCTCAGGGGTTTTCCCTGGCCCTGGCCATAGATGACCCGATGACCGTGCAGTTGCTCGAAGGCCATGGGTGGCGTGTCGAAGACGCCTATAAAGTTTCTAAGACGTTAGAGAGCTACCGCGAATACATTTGGCGCTCACGCGGCGAGCTTACGGTTGCCAAGGATATGAACGTGCGCTTACGCAGCGGTTGGTTCAGTGAGCGAAGCGCCTGCTATCTCGCCGCGGGCAAGCCGGTAGTGACTCAGGAGACGGGTTTTAGCAAGTCCATTCCCACTGGCCTCGGTTTATATGCGTTTGAAAAGCTCGAGGATATCCCTCCTGCCATTGAGGCGATCAACAGTAACTACCCCAGGCATTCGCAGGCTGCCAAAGAAATTGCCGCGGAGTATTTCGATGCTGAAAAGCTACTCCGGCAGGTGATGATCAAAGCAGGTTTGTAGGCGAGGACGCTATGCTGCCAGGGTCTGATAATCGCGTGCATTCCGAGGACACCAATGCCGCCAAATACTTGATTGTTAACGCGGATGATTTTGGACAGAGCCATGGAATCAACCAAGGTATCATCAGCGCCTGTCGCGACGGAATCGTCACCAGCGCCAGTCTCATGGTGCGCTGGCCGGCTGCCGCCGAGGCGGCCGCTTATGCCCGAGGAAATCCTACCTTAAGCCTCGGCTTACACATCGACCTTGGTGAACAGATTTTGCGCGACGGAGAATGGGTGCCCCTCTACAGCGTAGTGTCCTTAGATAGTGAGGCGGCGGTACGAGATGAAATCCACCGCCAACTCGGCGTATTCGATCGCCTGGTGGGAGATCCTCCGACTCACCTCGATTCGCACCAGCACGTTCACCTGCGTGAGCCCGCCCGCGCCATTCTCCTGGAGATCGCCCGGCGCCTCGGAGTTCCGCTCCGAAGTTGCTCTCCAGAA
This sequence comes from Pyrinomonadaceae bacterium, assembly GCA_035297925.1. Taxonomy (GTDB): domain Bacteria; phylum Acidobacteriota; class Blastocatellia; order Pyrinomonadales; family Pyrinomonadaceae; genus PSRF01. The sequence continues at coordinate 5,025 of DATGYM010000075.1, forward strand.
GTCAGATATTGCGGTAGCTTCTATGGGCAAGCAGATGATGGTACGCCCTTGCCCGGCGTGATCAGCGTCGATGGCCTGCTTGGTATCCTGGAGACGTTGCCGCCCGGTTGCACCGAACTGGCGTGTCATCCAGCTTCGGAGCGCGACCTACAGACGTTGTATTCTCAGGAGCGTCTGGAGGAACTGAAGGTGTTGTGCGATCCCCGAGTGCGAGCCGCGCTAACGGGTAAGGGAATCGCTCTCCGTTCGTTTGCACATCTTTGCAAGGCCGCGAACGGTCGGTCTCCGAGGAGCACTAGTTTGGATTTCAGTGAACATTAGCCGGATGTGCCCGCGTAAGCAGGAGGAGTGATGGAGAAGTTACTGCCCGCGCGCTTGAAGGATTTTTGGCAGTCAGTGGAGCGCCACGAACATTCACGTGAAGACTACACTCGGGAATACGACCGCGCCCTCGCCGAGTACCGGCAAACCTGGGAGCGTGCGCTGATCCTGCCTGGACACGACGATTTACGTGAGAGTCTTGTAGCTGAGGTCGCCAGCTACACGCAATGCTCCGACCTGGCTGAGGTCCGGCGCCGTTGCGAGCAGGCCGTCGCTAACCTGAAGCGTGAATGGGAGAACAAGGTCCACTCAGAGAATCGGCAGTCTATCGAACAGTTTTACGATGAGAGTCCGGCCATGCTGCACGAGCTCATGTGGTGGCATACATTGGGCGATGATCTGTCACCGCTCGCCTACGTCTTAGCGTTGCGCTTTGCCCAGCGGCACAGCTGCAAGAGTTACCTCGACTTCGGCGCCGGTGTGGGAGCCGGTGCTCTCCTCTTTGCGGCTCACGGGCTACAAACGAGTCTGGCGGACATTAGCTCCTCTTTGCTGCGCTTCAGTGCCTGGCGACTAGGTCTCAGGAAATTGCCGGCCGAATACCTCGACCTAAAGCGTTGTCGCCTCCCAAGCGAGTGCTTCGATTTTATTACAGCTATGGATGTGTTCGAACATCTAAGCGACCCTGTGGAAGCTGCCGAGAAGCTCTGGAATGCGCTCAAGCCAGGCGGATTCCTCTACGGGCGGATCTCGGCGGAACCTGACGAGGATCGGCCTCAGCACATCGTGCACGATTTTGAGCCCACGTTCGAACGCATGCGCGCACTTGGCTTCGTCGAGGTCTGGCGTGATGACTGGCTTTGGGGTCACCAGGTCTTTCGAAAGCCGTGAGGTTACATCCAATGACGGAGCGCGAACTCATCGATCAGAAAATACGGCATTTTATGGAGGGCCTCTGGGAGCGCGGTGATCCGTGGGATTTGGAAAGCTCGGTTTATGAGCGGGATCGATGTACAGAGCTGCTCAAAATGGTCGAGGGCACGCGTTACGGTCGAGTCCTCGAGATCGGATGCGGCGCCGGTTATCTTACGCGTATGCTAACTGCTCACGCGGACCACATTGTTGCTCTGGACATATCACAGACGGCTATTGACCGGGCGCGTTCACTAGGCACCGGCCAAGCGCAAGTCGATTACCGCGTAGCGAATATCATGGACTATAACCCGCACGTCGATGGACCCTGGGATCTCATCGTTTTTACCGAGACAATATGCTACCTGGGCTGGCTCTATCCATTTTTTGATGTAGCTTGGCTTGCCGTGCAGCTTTTCGAGGCGACACGCCGCGGCGGGCGATTGATGCTGGCGAATAGCATGGATGAGCGTGAGGACTGGCTTCTCCGCCCCTGGATCATTCGCACGTATCGAGATCTGTTTGTAAACGTGGGCTACACGATCGAGAGCGAGAAACTTCATACCGCTACGAAACGAGGTGTTGAGTTCAAAATACTGATGACGCTCTATTGCAAGCCCGCCGAGGGAACCCAGGAGAAATGATAGTTCGTCGGTCCCTGCTTCCCAGCATTTGCGTGCTCGTTTTCGGCGCCCTGATGTTCGCCTGCACAGCCCGTCGGACAATCGTTTCCAGCGGCTCCTCGGCGCTGTGCAAAGACCTGCGAGAGGCGCCTGATTCCCACTGGGGGACGACAGTCGAAGCTGGCGTGCATTGGTTGGTTACACCATGTGGTGACCGCTTCTTCTCGCTGGGTGTCAATGTCCTGGATGGCGGTGCTCCTCAACGAGCTTACAATGGGCATATTGCTTACCATTGGGGAAGCTTCTACCCAGACTTGGAAAGTTGGGCTCTCGCGGCGCGGCAACGATTATTGGGCTGGCGCTTCAACACTGCCGGTGCGTGGTCATTGTCTCCGAAAATATTAGGCCTACCGACCACTCCCGATCTCGAATTGGGGAGAACCGCCCGCTTTCACTGGTTTGATCCGTTCGATCCCGCCACGATCGAGCGCATGTATGCCGTGGCACGTCGCTTGGTTCTCCCGTACAAAGGTAACCCTTACCGCATCGGCTATTTTATCGATAATGA
>DATGYM010000076.1:0-29727 GCA_035297925.1 Pyrinomonadaceae bacterium
TGCTTTTTGGCTCTTCTATGGAATGGTGGCAGCCGCGGTTTTTGTTTTCCGGCGCCGCGAGCCAGACGCGGAGAGGCCTTATCGCACCTGGGGCTATCCGGTGGTGCCCGCCTTGTTCGTTCTGGTAACGATTTATCTAATTCTCTTTACGATCAAGAACGCGCCCGTGCAGTCATTCATCGGGCTGCTTATCATCGCGCTCGGGTTGCCAGTCTACTGGTATTTCGCACGACGCATATCCAATCAACACCTGTAGGGGCACGGCATGCCGTGCCCTCCTCATGTCCATGTCTAATGAAGAAGACAAACATCGCCAGTCCGTGAGACTTAAGGGTTTTGACTACGCTTATAGAGGCTTCTTCTTCGTTACAATGTGCACTCATGACAAAAAGCCCACGCTGGGAAAGATCATAAACTACGAGTCGCAGCTGTCTGATATCGGGAGGGTCGTGGAAAAATGTTGGCGTGAAATTCCGAACCACTTTTCCAACGTCTGTCTGGACGAATGGGTAATCATGCCTAATCACCTTCATGAAATCGTCGTAATTCGATTTCCACTCCCTCGTGAAAAGCAGGGCACGACATGCCGTGCCCCTACAAATGCCGAAACAATTTACGAAAAATTTGGAAGGCCAGTTGCTGGTTCTCTTCCCACGATAATCAGATCCTTCAAATCAGCGGTAACCAAACGTGCAAACGAGCTGGGCTTGACCGACGGAAGGACTGTTTGGCAACGCAACTACTTTGAGCACGTGATCCGCACGGAAGAGTCCCTCCACAAAATTAGAAATTACATTTGGGAAAACCCCATTCATTGGTGGTCGGACGAATACAATCGTGGAAGCGAAGTGTTGGGGGCACGGCATGCCGTGCCCTCGTACGTTGCGGTTACTAACGAAGATACCTGCCGTTCGGTACAGTTAGTTTAACTGGCTCTTTGTGTCTGCGAAACAGGGCACGGCATGCCGTGCCCCTACGAATGCCGATCCAGCAGCGCCTCGCGCGCCACTTCCTTATCGTCAAAGTGAAAAACTTCGCGACCGATGATCTGATAATCCTCATGGCCCTTCCCGGCAATCAGGACTAAATCATTACTTCCTGCTGCTGCTATTGCCTCGTGAATCGCCCCCCGCCTGTCGGCAATTTTGCGATAGGGCTTGCCCGTCTTCTGAATTCCTCGCTCGGCGTCCGCCAGGATCTTTTCCGGATCTTCAGTTCGCGGATTATCAGAAGTCAGGATCACTACGTCGCTTAGACTGCCGGCGGCTTCGCCCATCGGCGCTCGTTTAGAGGCATCCCGATCGCCGCCACAACCAAAGACCGTTATGATCCTTCCTTTGGTGACTTCGCGAGCCGTGCGCAGCACGTTGAGCAATGCATCGTCGCTATGCGCGTAATCCACCACGACGGCAAAATCACCCTCGTGCGGCACTCGTTCAAAGCGACCCGGCGCGCCGCTACATTTCCCGAGCGCGCGCTTGATGATCGTCATCTCATAACCCAATGCCAATCCGGTGGCGACCGCAGCCAGTGTGTTATAGATGTGCGGTGGACCAACCAGAGGCGAGCGAAACTCGCCTTCGCTCTGTGGCGTTCTTAAATTGAAGCGCATACCGTCCAGCGAAAACTCGGGGTCGCGCGCTGTAACGTCAGCATCTGATTTCAGCGCATAACTCACCACCCGCAGACCCTCCTGCTTGAGTCGCGTCGCCAGCTCAATTCCGTAGGGGTCGTCCACATTAATGACAGATATTCGCGGCCGCGTTCCCAGACGTCCATCAAAAAGACGCTGTTTTGCGTACCAGTAATTTTCCATCGTCTTATGATAGTCGAGATGATCGCGCGTAAGGTTGGAAAAGACGGCGACAGCAAATTCCAGCCCATCGCAGCGGTGAAAATCCATCGCCTGCGAGGATGCTTCCATAACGGCCGTTCGACATCCGATCTCCACCGCGCGCCGCAACATGCGCTGCATGTCAGTGGCCTCGGGTGTGGTGCGTTCGGCCTTTTGACGTTCCGCCCCCAGTCGATATTCCACCGTGCCTGTCATGGCTACCGGCTCGCCGGCAGCTTCCGGAATCGATGCGACCAGGTAGGCGGTCGTAGTTTTTCCGTTGGTTCCGGTTATGCCGACAAGTTGCAGATCTCGCGAGGGATGATGATGAACTTCCGCCGCGGCCAGGGCCATCGCGCGACGTACGTTCTTGACCTGAATCCAGGCAAAAGACGCCGCGGGGGCAAGCCCCGTTCCCAATTGCAATTCCTCAGGTGGCTCAAGCTCAGAAATAACGCCAATCGCTCCTTGTTTGATCACCTGGGGAATGAACTTGTGCGCGTCAAACAATCCACCGCGGACGGCAACAAACAAAGCGCCGGGACCGGCGCGACGTGAATCATGGCTGACATCTCTTACCACTGCATTCTCGTCGCCGTTTAGCTTGCCGTCTGTTACCGCAGCAATTTGTTTTAGTGTTACGGGTTCGTTCGTCACGGCGTTGAATTCTACGCAGGGGCTTTATGAAAGTCACTCGCCGCAATCAAAAACCAAGCGGGGGCAAGCCCACCTTCCCAACCCAAAGGCTAGGACAGGCTTTTTGCTCTCAATCTTGTTTTCACGCTCAACTCCGAGAAGTCTGGTTTGTGGAGGCGGGTTTGCCCCCGCCCCGCGCGTTTAAAAATCTAGACATTCTGAATACTAATCATTACGATTCAGCGCTCATCAACTCCAACGTCATGGTGAAGTAATGCTCATAAGAGTTTCACTTTCGCTAACCTTAATAGCTATGGTTCTAGCTTCATTCGTCCAAATTTCTTCGACGGCTTCGGCACCTCAATACGATTTGATCATCAGGGATGGACTCGTCGTTGATGGCTCCGGAACACCTGGGTACCGCGCCGATCTGGCCATCAATGGCGATCGCATTGCGCGGATCGGCAAACTGAAAGGTGGCAGTGCCAGGCGCGAAATTGATGCCCGCAGAATGGTAGTGGCGCCGGGCTTCATCGACATGCTGGGACAATCAGAGACTTATTTGCTCATCGATCCAAGAGCGATGAGCAAGGTGATGATGGGCGTCACCACCGAAGTGACTGGTGAGGGCGAATCAATCGCGCCGATCAATGCCAGGCTTATTAAGGAACAGGAGGACTTTAACCAACGTTACAGGCTCACTATTGACTGGCAAACGCTTGGCGAGTATTTCGCGCGCCTGGAAAAACAAGGCAGCGGCGTGAATCTCGCAACCTTCGTAGGCGCGACCCAGGTGCGTGAATACGTCGTCGGTTTTGACAATCGCCCACCAACGCCTGCCGAGTTGGAACAAATGAAGCAGTTGGTAGCCGCAGCGATGAAAGATGGCGCCCTCGGTCTTTCCACTTCACTGCAATATGTGCCCGCGCGTTTTGCAAAGACTAATGAGATTGTTGAGTTGGCAAAAGTCGCGCGACAGTATGGCGGCATCTACGCAACCCATCAACGTAGTGAAGCTAACGCCTTGGATGAATCGCTCGCCGAGGTTTTCCAGATAGCACGCCAGGCTCAAATTCCTGTTGAGATATGGCACCTGAAGACTGCGTACAAAAAGAACTGGGGTCGCATGCCGGCAGTGCTCGCGAAGATCCGGCGCGCTCGCGCAGAAGGGCTCGACATCACCGCCGACATTTATCCATACATTGCCGGCAGCACGTCGCTTAGCGCCTGCTTGCCGCCATGGGCGCTCGAAGGTGGAACCGATCGCATGCTCTCCCGCCTGCGCGACCCGCAAACTCGTGAGCGGCTGAAGTGGGAAATTAGTGCCGACTCCAAGACCTGGGAAAACATTTACCTTGGCAGTGGCGGCCCGAGCGGCATACTAATCGGCGCCGTGGTAAATCGCGATTTGGAGAGTTGGCAAGGCAAGCGACTGTCAGAAATTGCAGCCGCACAAAACAAAGACCCGCTCGACGCACTCTTCGATCTTATTCTCGCCGACCACGGGCAAACCGGCGCCATCTATTTCATAATGAGCGAAGCAGACATGCGTGCCGCAATGCGCGCGCCCTTCGTAAGCTTCTGCACCGACAGTGGCGCCCGAGCAAACGACGGTCCCCTTGCTGGAGCCAAGTCGCATCCCCGAGGCTGGGGCAGTTATCCGCGCATCCTGGGGCGTTACGTGCGAGATGAACACTTGCTGACACTGGAGCAAGCGATTCACAAGATGACCGGCATGCCGGCAAAACGTGTGGGCTTACTGGACCGCGGATTATTACGCGAAGGAATGTTTGCTGACATTACGATCTTTGATCCCAACACCGTTATTGATCGGGCAACGTTCGAAACGCCTAACCAACACCCGCAGGGAATAAATTTCGTTATCATCAACGGTCAAATCAGCGTCGACGGTGGTCAACGCACAGCGGCGTTAAGCGGACGAATCCTTCGCGGACCAGGCTACGCGAAATAGTGCAGCTTCCGGGACACTCAAGCAGTTTGCAGTTCGAGCTTTAGCTTGCGTTACCGAAGCAGGCAAGCTGAAGCTTGAAAGCCCGAACTGCTGGAGCGGATCTAAGCTTGAAACGCGCTGCTCTGCTCAAATCGACTTTGCGATCTTGCGAAACTCGTCTTCTGTCCAGGCCTTGAGTGTCTCGGTTTGTACGTTTCCATGAGAGCCGAGCGTCAATAGAGCCCGCGCCACAGTCTCATCATCGGGTCCTTCGATTACACAGACCAGATCGTAACGTCCCATGGTCAGGTAAGTGTCTTTTATTTCCACGCCGAACTTCTTGAAAGCCTTGCGGCCGGCATCGAGACGTTTTGGACTGTCCTTAACTTTCGCGACGCCTTGTTGTGTCCAATTAAGTAGTGTGATGTAGGTTGGCATTTTAGAAAGTCCTTTCAAGCTTAAGCATTCGTCAGATTCCTCAGATTACAGAGGTATAGAATCAAAAGCAGTGAACTAAAGCGAACTGGACAGTTTCTTTTCATCTGCCTGGCTGTGTAATCTGCGGATGATTTTTCCTCGCGCTTTCTATTTCTGTCCTTCTAAATTCACCGGCGACAAACCCGCTGCGCGCAATTCCTGAATCAAGGCGGGAATATCCCGCGACCTCATCGCTTGCCACTGCGTTATCAGAAGTTGGTCATCTGTCTGCAGCGCGGCAACGGCGGCAACTACGGCGGGCGTCGGCGCGGCATCCACATCCTGGAGAATTGAAAAGAGAGTGCGCAGCTTTGTTGTGGCGCTCTGAATCGTCAACTTGCTGGCCGGATCGGGACGCCGGCTCTCTGCGCCTACAAGCAGGTCGAGTTTGTTACTGAATGCGTCGATCCGGGTCTTCACGTCGTCGCCTTTTGCTTTCGATCGCATATCTGCGAGTTGTGATCTTAACGTCTTGATCTGACCGCCGATTGCGTTGAAGACAAGCCACTGATCATACAGTTGTTTCGATAACGTGAATTGCTCGGCCAGATCACGTGCCGGCGTCTTTACGCGGGGATCCATCTTCACGATTAAGGGCTGAGTATAAGTCTTATCGTTCACGCTGAGCACAGCCGTGTACTCGCCGGGCATGACCCACGGAGAGGTGAAGTCGGGCGCTGTGTTCCGATAAACCGCCGCAATTGGGTATTCCGGCTTCAGGCCGGGGATCGGCGCGTAGTGCATGTCCCACAAAAAGCGATGCATGCCAGGAACAATCGACAGCCCTTTCACTGGTCGCACCCAGTAAGGAGGAATCACAAGCATCGGATCAATCGCGGGTATCGGATCTGCACTGGAGTAACGCCGCACCACTTTCCCCGCCGCATCGCGAATATCCAACGTAACAGGACCAGCGGTAGCAGCGCCGACGTAGTAATCAATGACTGCGCCGTCCGGGGGGTTTTCACTCCCGGGCTCATCGGGAGGCAAGGGCGTATCACTATTCATGTTCCAGCGCACGCGTATCGCGGTTTGCGGCCGAAAGAGATAGGCGTCAGCACGGATGACCTTTGGCTCGAGCTGGCGCAAGGGTGTGATGTCATCAAGAATCCAGAAACCGCGCCCGTGCGTCGCTGCGCACAGATCGTCACCTTTGATGATCAGATCGCGAACGGAGCTGGCGGCCATATCGAGCCGCAGCGATTGCCAGTGGTCACCGTCGTCGAACGAAACATAAACTGCGCGTTCGGTTCCCGCAAAAAGCAAGCCCTTCCGCTCCGTGTCCTCGCGTACAACATTCACATTTTCATTATTCGGAATGCCATTCGTGATTTCGGTCCAGGTGGCGCCCGAGTCGCGCGTCCGATAAATGTGTGGCCGCAGGTCATCAAGTCTAATGGTGTTAACCGCCGCGTATGCCGTACCCGCATTGAAATGACTGACATCGATGATCGAAATCTTCTCCCACGGTTTCAGCTGTGGAGGCGTGACGTCGGTCCAGTGCCCGCCGCCGTCAGTAGTCAGCTGAATCAAGCCGTCATCCGTTCCGGCCCAGATTCGCTTGATGTCCAAAGGCGATGGCGCGACCGCGTAAATGACGCCGCGTTGCGTAGCCTGCGCTGTCGGCTGTGACCGGTATTTGCCGACGGTTTCAGGAATGTCGTAGGTCCTGCGCGTAAGATCCGGACTGACTTGCTGCCAGTTTTGTCCGCCATCTCTTGTCTTCCACAGAGTGTTAGCGGCGAAGAATAGAGTGTGTAGATCGACGGGCGAAAAGACTACGGGCTGCGTTCGCACCAAGCGAAAGTCCGGCGCACGAAACGGCTTTGGCAGGATATTTTGGGCCTGCCCGGTGCGGCGATCGTAACGCGTAAGCTTGCCGCCGTAAACAATGTCAGGGTCTAGCGGATCGGGACTAACAAATCCGTATTCTTCGGCGCCGACCGGATGCCACTCGCGGAACGTAATCTGGCCGTCATTGCCGCGACTGGAGATGCAAACAGAACCGCTCTCCTGCTGGCCGCTGCAGAGCCGGTAGGGAAAAGCGTTATCAGCGCCGACGTGATAAAGCTGGGCCGTTGATTGGTTGTACCAACTGCTCCATGATTTGCCGCCGTTAACGGTAATGATCGCGCCCTGATCATAGCCGAGCAGAATGATCTGCGAGTTGTTTGGATTGATCCAGATATTCTGCGTGTCATCACCGCCAGGCGCGCCACGAAAAGCTGCCCAGGTCTTGCCTCCATCTACTGACTTCCAGCAGACAGTGCTGGCGACATAAATAACGTCCGGGTTGAGCGGGTCGATCCGTGGTACCGGAAGGTCGCCGCCTCCAATCCGGGCCGCCGGGCGCGCATCCGTCGTTGCGACGGTCCAACTGTCGCCGTTGTTATCTGAGCGATACAGGTTCACCGCATTTGGGGAAGCAACTGAAGCAAATAAATGGTTAGATGAACTTGCTGAAATTGTCAGGTTCGCCTGGATAATTCCTTCGGGCAGTCCTTTAGTCAACCGCGCCCACGTCTTACCGCCGTCAGTGGTTTTGAAAATGCCGCCACCTGTTCCATTCCAGGCAGCGTTCTCCCAGGGGCCCTGACGCGCTTCCCAAAGGGATGCGTAGGCTACGTCGGGGTGAGAGGGATCGATCTGCACATCGGCGGCGCCGGTGTTTTCATCTTTGTATAAAACTTTTTCGAAGGTCTGGCCGCCATCAGTGGAACGAAAAACACCGCGCTCTTCGTTTGGCCCATACGGGTGACCTGCGACAGCGACCAATAAGTGATCGGGATTGCGCGGGTCAACGGCAATCTGGGGAATTTGCTGGCCATCGCGCAGGCCCAAATGCGTCCAGGTTTTCCCGGCGTCCGTCGATTTGTAAATGCCGTCGCCGATGGACAGGTCAGGTCGTTGCAGGCCTTCGCCGCTGCCCACATAAATGACATTAGGATCCGAAGCCGCCACGGCGATGCAACCGACCGAACCGGTAGGTTGATCGTCAAAGATTGGTATCCAGGTGCGGCCGTAGTCAGTCGTTTTGAAGACGCCGCCGTTGACTTGAGCGATATAAAACAGGTTTGGTTGTGAAGGCACGCCGGCGACCGCGCGCGTTCTGCCACCGCGCATTGGACCAATGCTACGCCAGTGGAGCGAGTGAAACAGGTCCGGATTGACCTGGGCGATCGCGAGGCGCTCAACCCCTGCGAACAACAGCACGAAAGCAAGCGCGAATAGAGTGCGCAGCCTGGTTGACGCCAGCGCGATAAGGCTTAAGTTAGGTTGCGCAAGAGCTGAGAAGTGATTTTTCATAGTTATGTTGGAAGGTCTTTTACGTTATCTGATTATTTCGGCGGCCTGGGAGAACTGAGTAGAACGAGCCTTTGCACATTAGATAATAACTCCACTAACTCGTCGCGTTACCACACTCCTAATGCGGGGATAATACGTTAGACTTTGATAAATATCTTGCGCGCATACAGAAGCCACATCAGTCCCAGCCAAAGTAAGATAAAGACAATCGCGAAAGCTAAAGACGCATTAACCGGCGCTGCCCAGGACAGAAACAGCTTCTGAAAAATCCAGCCCTGCAGCGAGATCTGGCCGCTGCCCCACGGCAGCTTAATCAGACCCATTAGCCGTGCCATCACGCCGGTGCCGACGAAAAGCGCAATCGCGTTAACTCCGAAGACAACAAAAGGTTGGGCCCACGCTCGATATTTCCTGATGTCCACCAGCCAGTAACACAAAGCCAGAAACTCGAGCGCGAGACCGCCGGTGAAGAAAACGTAGGAACTGGTCCAGAGTGATTTATTGATTGGGAAAAAAGGATTCCAGCACCAGCCGATCACTACACAGCAGGCGCCGGCCACGAATAGGCCGGTGACTTTTTCATATTGTGCCTTGTTAGTACGCAGCCACTGCCCAGTTAGCACGCCGAACATCGTTGTTGCGATTGCCGGGATAGTACTAAGAATTCCCTCGGGATCATACACCTTTCCCTGCTTCCAAATGTGCGGCCCAAAAACCACGCGATCCACAAACGAAGCGAGACTTCCCTCTTTGCTTAGGTCGCCGGCGGCAAATCCGGGCGCGTGCAAATGCGTCATAAGCAACCAGTAAATGATGAGCAGCGCGATCGTGATAACGATCTGCGCTCTGACTCTGGTTGTCAGGAAAATGACTGAGGCGAAGAGGTAGCAAACCGCAATGCGTTGCAACACGCCCGGAATGCGGATAGTGGCAAGTTGAAAATATGGAAAACCGGCTAGAAAAATTCCCAGGGCAAAGATGATCAATGTGCGCTTCACGATTTTCAGATAGAGCGCGCGCCGGCTGTCTCCACTTTCCAGGCGCCGGCCAAACGCAAGCGGGATGGCCACGCCTACGATAAACAGAAAAAACGGAAAGATGAGAGCGGTAGGTGTCCAGCCATGCCATTCGGCGTGCTCGAGTGGCCAGTAAATACTGCTCCAGCTGCCAGGATTATTTACCAGCACCATCCCGGCTATGGTGATGCCGCGGAAGACGTCGAGCGAAATGAGGCGGTCATTCGCCGCTACCTGGTAAGGAGCATTTTCCATTTCTCATTTTCCATTATTCCAAAAACAAAGCCGTGACCCTCCGTGCTCAGGCACACATCATGACGAATAGGCATTGGAAGCTAGATGTTTCCCCACCAGGTGCGGGAGACGACCCGCCTTTCGGGGTCGCCCGGATTCAAGTAAGCGTTCCAGTAATCGCGGCTGAATTTTTCTGCGACCTGCCTGCGCCTTCCCAAATGATCAAATCTTTGCGCGGCAAAGCGCAGCGCTGAAACCATCGAACGGTTGCGGCGCCCCCCTTCCCTTCATTAGCAACGGAAGCAACGGACGTGCTAGCGGGCTTCGTGTTAAAGTGTTGACCATTGAAGAAAAGAAGTTGTGGCAGACCTGGCAAGAACGGTACGAGTATTTAACCGAAATTGACTGAGAAGACAATGGGTGAAGTCAGAACCACCTGCGTTAGCGGGTGGGCCCAGTAAATCATGCGCATCGTCTATATCAATTGCACCCGCTGAGGCAGGTGGTTTGGACAGGCTGGCGGAAGGGACGAGACTCTTGTCATTGATGCTACAGGAAATCGCTGAGCAACCAGCAGCCCTTGAGCGGACGCTCCACGCCGAGCGTGCGAAGCTTTCGCGGTTGGGGAGTCTTCTAAAGTCGCGCGACATCGATCTAATCGTACTCGTGGCGCGTGGAAGTTCAGATAACGCCGCGCTGTTTGGCCGCTATTTGCTCGAGATTACTACCGGCATTCCAGTCTCGCTTTCGGCGCCGTCAGTTCACACCCTGTACGCCGCGAAACTCAATTTAAAGCATGCGCTGGTTGTGGGCGTTTCGCAGTCAGGCGAAGGTGAAGACATCAACGAAGTATTGAAAAACGCTCACGCCGGCGGCGCTTTTACAGTGGGTATTACCAACGAGCCTTCGTCAACAATGGTGGGCCTCGTAGACGAAACATTGTTAATGCACGGCGGCCGCGAGCGATCTGTCGCCGCCACCAAAACTTTTACCGGCCAAATGCTGCTTTTTTACATGCTCGCGGCTGAGCTTGCGGACCATTCGCCTACATGGTCTTGCGATGTGATTCCCACTCTCGCGGCGCGCGCGCTGGAGCAAGAGCAGGCTATTCGCGAGCTGGTGCAACGTTATGTGTTCATGGAGAACTGCGTGGTCGTGGGACGCGGGCTGGCTTACGCTAACGCTTATGAGCTGGCTTTGAAGTTAATGGAAACTTGCTACGTGGTTGCCGAGCGTTTTTCTTCCGCCGATTTTCTTCATGGACCGCTGGCGATGGTGGAGCGCCATTTTCCGGTAATTCTTTTCGCCCCTCCTGGCGTTATGTTGCCGGGCGTAAAAAGTTTGATCTCGCGCTTGCGGGAATTGCGTGCCGACACTTTAGCGATTACGGGCGATCTCAGTGCGGCCGCAGACTGCACGCGGGCCATCATCATGCCGAAAGAGATCGACGAGTTCGTCGCGCCTATTCCGTATATCATTCCGGCGCAATTATTCGCGGCACTATTGGCCGATGCCAAAGGACTCGATGCAGACAAACCGCGATCGCTTTCGAAAGTCACGAGAACGCTATAACGCAAACCGTTAGTTTGCGTTACGAAGGACAGAGACTATGGACATTACGCTGCAAGATTTCTCGAAAGGACCTGTTTATGCTCAGGTACGTCAGCAGATTGAAGAACAAATAAGCAGCAAAGCGATTGCAACCGGAGAGCTCTTGCCCTCACCGGCGGTGCTGGCCCAAAAGCTTTCCGTGGACAAGGGAGAAATTCAACGCGCCTATTTTGAACTGGAGCACTCCAGCCTGATTAAGAAAGAGACCAGCAAAGACTTTCTCGGCCAAACCAGAACGACTTACCGCGTTGCTTAACCAGACTGCAGGCAGGCGCACCTTCACGACGCGGGAACCTCACACTCGAGCTGTATGTGTTGTCTGGAAACGCTTCCAAGAACACCACTAGTGCTGAACTGTCCTGACCTCATGCGCCAACTCTCGTGACCTCAGGGGTTCGGAAGGTGGGCTTGCCCCCGCTCTTTCGTGTCACGGACGGTTACACGCGTCTGTGACTAAACTAATCTCGCGTGATATTCTTTTTTTCGCTTAAGGGCCAGCGCGAAAGTGGCGGAATTGGCAGACGCGCCAGACTTAGGATCTGGTACCGAAAGGTGTGGGGGTTCGAGTCCCCCCTTTCGCACCATGAAGTGTAATCAGCAGTCAGCGGTCGGCAAAATAGCAGTCAGCAGAAGAAGAAGGCCCTCGCGTAAGTAATGATCAGCCGGCGCGCTGTTTGACGGACGTCGGCTGATTGCTTATTACTAATTGCTAATCGCTGATTGCTACTACAAGAAAGTGGATATTCGAACGCCAATGAAGACAGAGTATGTAGACGTCTCTTCAACCCGTAAGGAAATCAAGATCGAGATCGATACCGCCACGGTGCGACAAACCTACGATCGCATCAGTGATCGCTATGCAAAGCAGGCGACCGTGCCGGGTTTTCGTCCAGGTCATGCGCCGCGCGCAGTCGTCCGTAATCGATTCAAGAATGAGATCCGCGCGCAGGCGCTGCAGGAGCTGATCCCGGAGGCTGTCGACGAAGCGATTCAAAAGCACGAGCTTAATGCTCTGGGCGAGCCCGACGTCCAGCTCGAAAACTCAGAAGCGCTGGACAAGTTTGGCGCAGAGCCGCTCGCCATTAAGGTGAACATCGAGGTCCTGCCCTCAATCTCGCTACAAGACTACAAAGGACTCAAGGTCAGCCGGCGCACTGATCCGGTAACCGATGAGAGTGTGACAAAAATGCTCGACGCCTTGAGAGAGTCTTCGGCGGCGATGCAACCGGTCGAAGATCGCGGCGCCGCGCTGGGCGATACAGTCACATTGGACGTGGAGGGAAAGTTTCTCAACCAGCCCGAGGAAGAGAATATTAAACAGGACGAGGTCGAGGTAACGCTCGGTGGCAAAGGGGTGCAACAGGAGTTCACCGATAATTTAACCGGCGTGAAATCAGACGACGAGAGGACTTTCGTTGTTGAATATCCTGAGGACTACCACTCTAAAGGTTTGGCCGGGAAAAAAGTCGAGTACACGGCAAAAGTAACAGCCGTTCGCATCAAAGAGCTTCCCGAAGTAGATGACGAATGGGCAAAAAGCCTGGGCGAAGAATTTGATTCGGTTGCAACCTTACGCGCAAAACTTAGAGAAAACATGGAGCGGCAGGCCGCGCTCGAGGCCGATCACCGCCTGCGCGCAGACTTGATGCAGAAGCTGGTAGAGAGTCACCCGTTTGAAGTGCCCCAAAGCCTCGTCGATCATCAGACCAGTTACCGGCTTGAGAGCGTGGTGCGGGATATGATCGGCCGCGGAGTTGACCCCCGCCACCAAGACCTTAATTGGGAGGGCGCGCGGGAAGAGTTGAAGGGCCAGGCAGAGGCTGATGTGCGCGGCTCATTGCTGCTCGACCAGATAGCTCGCGAAGAAAAAATTGACGTTTCAAAAGAAGAGATCGAAGCGGAAATTGAAGCCATTGCCAGGGGCTCGCAACAGTCCGTAGAGCAAGTGCGCAGCGTCTTGACAAAGGAAGGGGGCGAACGTAGCATCGCGAACAGGTTGCGTAATCGCAAAGCGCTTGAGCTTGTAGTTGCAAACGCGCGAGTAACAGACGAAGAGTTGCGCGAAGAAGGGATGAAGGCTGAAGGCTGAAGGATGAACAAAGGGAAGCGTATTTGACTTCAACTTTTGTCATCCTTCATCCCTCATTCCTCATCCTTTTTTTGTCGCCAGTTAAGGAAGGTTAAGACACATGGCCCTCGTACCAATGGTTGTCGAGCAAACGTCTCGTGGAGAACGCGCGTTCGATATTTACTCCCGGTTGTTGAAAGACAATATTATTTTTCTCGGCACGCCGATAGACGACCAAATTGCTAATCTGATCGTCGCGCAACTGCTCTTCCTCGAAGCCGAGGATCCTGAGAAAGACATCAACATCTATATCAACTCGCCGGGCGGTTCCATAACTGCGGGCATGGCCATCTATGACACCATGCAATTCATCCGTCCGGATGTAACGACCATTTGCGTTGGCCAATGCGCGTCGATGGGAGCCCTGCTGCTCACGGCCGGCGCAAAAGGCAAGCGCTTTGCCCTGCCAAACTCGCGCATACTCATTCACCAGCCGACCGGCGGTTCTCAGGGACAAGCCACTGATATTCGTATCCAGGCCGAAGAGATTCTGCGCATGCGCGAACTCACTTCGCAGATAATAGCCAAGCATACCGGCCAGGATTTTGAGACGGTTGAGCGCGACGTCGAACGCGATAAAATAATGTCTGCCGCCCAGGCTAAGGAATATGGTTTAATAGACGAGGTAATCGCGCACCGGGAATAGCGCGAGGCTGGAGAGACGCCGATGATTGCGAAAATGAAAGCTTGTGGCTTTAGCTGTTCTTTTTGCGGTCGAACAAAGGGCGAGGTTGCAAATATCATCACCGGAACGCCGCAGCGCGGCCCGGGAGTTCCCAAACGAATGATTGGCAAGAGCGCCTTCATTTGTAACGAGTGCGTCGAGCACTATCGCCAGATCGTAAGGAGCCCGGAACTCTCCCGAAACTCCGCGGCCATCACAAAGTAAATTGGTTCGCCCCAACTCGAAGGAGATCCCCTACATTTATGGTTAGACGAACCGACGACACCCTGCGCTGTTCGTTCTGCGGTAAGTCGCAGAATGAGGTCAAGAAACTTATAGCCGGCCCCACCGTCTACATCTGCAATGAGTGTATCGACATCTGCAACGAGATCATCACCGACGATCAGCAGGCAGAATCCGTAGCCACGCGGCCACCCCTGCCAAAGCCTGGCGAGATCAAAAGCTTCCTGGACGAATACGTGATTGGACAGGACGAGACGAAAAAACGACTCGCCGTAGCCGTCTATCAACATTACAAACGTATTGAGTTGGGCCGCCGTCGCTCTGACGTGGAAATTCAGAAGGCGAACATTCTGCTGATTGGACCGACCGGGACAGGCAAAACATTACTGGCGCAAACGCTCGCGCGCATGCTCAGCGTGCCTTTTACGATCGTCGATGCCACAACTCTTACCGAAGCCGGGTACGTGGGCGAAGACGTTGAGAACATAATCCTGAAACTGCTGCAGGCAGCGAACGGCGATGTCGAAAGGGCGCAGCAAGGGATAATCTACATCGACGAAGTCGACAAGATTTGTCGCAAAGATGAGAACCCTTCGATCACTCGGGATGTTTCGGGCGAAGGCGTGCAGCAGGCGCTGCTGAAAATTCTCGAGGGAACGATTGCCAACGTGCCGCCGCAGGGTGGCCGCAAGCATCCGCATCAGGAATTTTTCCCGATCGACACAGCCAATATTCTCTTCATCTGCGGCGGCGCTTTCGTCGGGCTGGAAAAAGTAATCGAGCGGCGCTTGCGTAATAAGTCGCTGGGCTTCCAGGCCGAAGTCAAGAGCGGCAGCCATCGTCACGCGGAAGCGCTGGCCGCCGTCCAACCTGAAGATCTAATCCGGTTTGGCTTGATTCCCGAATTTGTCGGACGCTTGCCTGTTTGCGGCGTGTTGCACGAGCTCGACGAAGGCGCGCTGATCAAGATCCTGACCGAGCCCAAGAATGCGCTCGTCAAGCAGTATCAAAAGAAATTTGACTTTGACAATGTGAAGTTGAAATTCACAGAAGACTCTTTGAAGTCGGTTGCCAAGCAGGCAGTCGAGCGGAAAGTCGGCGCCCGCGGGTTGATGATGATCCTTGAAGAGTTGCTGCTGGATGCAATGTACACATTGCCGTCGCAGAAGCGCGTAAAAGAGTTTGTGATCACCAGCGAAATGGTCGAGCGTCGCCGTGCAATTCCCGGCGAAGGCCTGACCGGTATTGACGGCGCGGCAGCCTAGTGTGCGGTTTCGATGGCTGACGTTTTTCCCAAAGAGAAGCGTTCGGAAATAATGGCGGCCGTGCGTTCGACTGGCAATAAACTCACCGAAACCAAGCTAGTATCGATCTTTCGACGACATGGCGTTACGGGCTGGAGGCGACATTTGCCTCTCTTAGGCAGACCGGACTTCACCTTTCGAAGTGAACGCGTCGTAGTCTTTGTTGACGGTTGCTTCTGGCATGGCTGCCCCAAGCATTTGCGAATGCCTACAAGCAATCAGGCATATTGGCAGAAGAAGATTGCGGCGAATATGGCCCGCGACCGGTCAAACGCAAGCCAATTGCGCACTGCGGGGTGGAAAGTAATTCGAGTTTGGGAACACGAACTCAATTGTGAGCTTAGAGTCTTAAGGCGCTTGACGAAGGTTTTGTACCAAGATGAGCGATTGAGATATGGCGACCAGAAACAAAAAGACTTTCGCTGAATTCTTCGCAGGCATAGGTCTAATGCGCACGGGCTTGGAGCGAGCGGGTTGGAGTGTCGCATTCGCTAATGATATTGACGCCCAAAAGGAAGAGATATATCAAGCCTCGTTCCCTGGCTCCTACCATTTTAGACCAGGGGACATCCATGGTTTTTCACCTAATGAGATTCCAACAGTTTCTCTGGCCACAGCGTCCTTCCCCTGCAACGATCTTTCTCTCGCCGGTGGCCGCAAAGGATTGGGAGGAAAGAACTCTTCTGCCTTCTGGGGATTTGTTCGGTTGCTAGGGAGAATGGGGCAACGCGTTCCGCCATTGCTGCTGATTGAAAATGTTACTGGCTTTCTAACATCGAATGAGGGACGCGATTTTGAAGACGCCATGTTAGCTCTGAATGATTTGGGCTATGCGGTAGACCCGTTCGTTGTGGATGCCGCTTGGTTTGTACCTCAAAGTCGTCGGCGCCTCTTTGTGGTTGGAATGAAAGTGCCTCAATCAAAGACGTTCGCAGGTGAGGAACTTTATGAGGAGACTCCGCTTCGTCCTAATGCATTAATGCAATTCATACTTAGCCGTCCAGACATCAAATGGGCTCTTCATCGGCTTCCAAGTCCGCCCACGGGAACACAACAGTTGAAAGATATTCTTGAAGACTTGCCAGAAACATTTGAAGGGTGGTGGTCTGCTGATCGAGCCGCTTACCTACTTAATCAAATGAGCAGTCGCCACCGAAAAATTGCGGACAAGATGATTGCTGGGCGCAACTGGTCTTATGGAACGGTCTTCCGGCGCATTCGAAACGCCAAATCAATGGCGGAACTTCGCACAGATGGCCTGGCTGGATGCCTTCGAACGCCACGTGGTGGAAGCGGCCGACAGATTCTATTCAAGGCTGGTAAAGGGACCTATCAGGTACGTTTACTTACTCCGCGAGAGTGTGGACGACTGATGGGCGTGGATGATTTCAGCGTTGACGTTCCTCTCAATCAAGCTCTTTTCGGTTTCGGCGATGCCGTGTGTGTCCCGGCGATCGAATGGATCGCTACCAACTATCTCAACCCTGTTTGGAAAAAAGAGTATGCGTCAAAAGCAGCCACTCAAGGCACCGCAAAGATCCTCCCCTACCGAAGAGCCGCCCGGGCCTAAGATCAAACCGGTCCAGCTAGCTGGAGATGTGGCTGCGATCCGCAAGGAGATCCGAGCGTTCCTGCAAACAAAGGATCCTAATGGCAAGAATATCGGACAATGCAAATTTGGGATTTACGCTTTCTACGACTACGATGGCGAACCAATATACGTAGGTAAGACATACGAAGGGGTAAGTTCTCGTATCGGACGGCATCTTACCAACCAGCGGACGGATGCTGTAGCTATGAATGTCTTGGACCCTTTTGAAGTTGCCGAAATTAGGGTTTGGCCTCTCGACTTTTCGCGCTTCAATAAAACTAAGGCGCTTCAATATCTAAGCCAAGCCGAATACACCGTATTCCAGAAAGTACTAGCTGAGTCAAACCTTGGGGCTGTCCTCAATGAGAAGCCGCCGCCGGTCACGCAGCTTTTTGATCTTCCGAAGGACTATCGCGGAAGAATTGTCCCTGATGAGATTTATCCGCTTCGCAAGCACCCTGACATCCGCATTGCTCGACGGGCAAACACGATTGCGAGCCTCGCGCGGGTTATCAGTGAACGGAAGGTTTCCCGAGGCTTACGAAAAACGCTCCTTACGCAAGCCCGTCGCTTGGAAAAACTCGCTGCCGAACGACTAAAGGAGTTTAAGGGACGGCCGGACGACTAGCTGGCGAAGGGAATATTTGACGTCTTGCTAGCACGCGCAGAGGAAATGCTTTACAATTAGGTGTGTGATCATATGGGGCGAGGCGGCAGTTTCAGCGGCTCGCCCTTCTTGCAAAGGCCGGCTTAAAAAGTTCACCCAGAATTATGGAAGAATATTCAGATCGTGCTCCTGCCGACGTGGCCTGGTATCCGATGGTGCCTATCCGCGACGTCGTCATTTTCCCTTTCACCAAGGTCGCTTTCAAAATAGGTCGGCAAGGATCTGTACGCGCGCTGGAGCAGGCTCTGGCTGCCGACCGCACGATCTTTCTCGCTACTCAGCACGACGCAACCATTGACGAGCCTTCGCCGGATCAAATCTACGGTGTCGGCACGCTCGGACGCATACTGCAGTCGCAGAAACAGGACAACGGACAGATTAAGGTCGTTGTGGAAGGCCGCGAGCGCGCCACAACTGTGCGCGTTGAAAATACCGACGGCGCGTTCATGGCACTCGTAAAGCGGGCGCCGGTGGTTAACGAAGAAGGCACTCGGCTCGATGCTCTGGTACAAAAAATCGCGCAGTTAGTTGAACAGCATCTGCGTCTGGCGCCTGAAAGTCAGACCGATGCTTTGCAAACTGCCCTGCGAAACCAGAATCCTTCGCACCTCGCCGATGCACTTGCTTCTCAGTTGCGCATTTCAGTCGAAGACAAGCAGGGACTGCTCGAGTTGTTTTCTTCGCAAGCCCGCTTGCAACGTTTAATTGAGTTGTTGGAACTCGAGATTGAAAAGCGCCAGCTCGATCGTTCGATTCAGACCCGCGTAAAGCGGCAGATGGAAAAAGCTCAAAAGGAGTATTACCTCAACGAGCAGATTAAGGCGATTCATAAGGAGCTGGGCCGTAAAGACGAGAAGGCGGAACTCGAGGAACTCAAGAAGAAGATCGAAGAAGTTGGCATGACGGAAGAAGCCAAGCTGAAAGCAATGCAGGAATTGCATCGTCTCGAAGCCATGCCGCCGATGTCAGCCGAAGGTACCGTCTCTCGCACCTACATCGATTGGCTCGTGAGTGTGCCGTGGAAACAAAAGAGCAAGGAAATCAAGGATCTGACAAAGGCGGAGGAAGTCCTTAACGAAGACCATTTCGGCCTGGAAAAAATTAAGGAACGCATTCTCGAGTATTTGGCCGTTCGCCAGCTCGTCAAAAATCCCAAAGGCTCAATTCTCTGTTTCGTTGGCCCTCCGGGCGTTGGCAAGACAAGTTTGGGTAAATCGATTGCCCGCGCGACCGGTCGTAAGTTTGTGAGATTGTCGCTGGGCGGAGTTCGCGATGAAGCCGAGATTCGCGGCCATCGCCGCACCTACATCGGAGCGCTTCCAGGGCAGATCATTCAGATGATGAAGAAGGCGGGAACGATAAATCCCGTACTGTTGCTCGACGAAGTGGACAAGCTGGGCGCTGATTTTCGTGGCGACCCGAGCTCGGCGTTGCTTGAGGTTCTCGATCCGGAACAAAACCATACTTTCCAGGATCACTATCTCGACGTCGAATACGATCTTTCAAAGGTATTCTTTATCGCGACTTCAAACGTGCTGCACACCATTCCCCCGGCGCTGCAGGATCGACTCGAAATTCTGCGGCTATCCGGTTACACCGAGCGGGAGAAACTGGAGATTGCTAAACGTCACCTGGTACCCAAGCAGGCAGAAGGCAACGGCCTGAAGCCTGAACAGCTTGATTTCACTGACGAGGGATTGTTGGAAATCATTCGTCACTACACACGCGAATCTGGTGTTCGCAACCTCGAACGTGAGATCGGATCCTGTTGCCGCAAAATCGCGCGCCGCTTCGTTTCCGAAAATGTCGCAGATGATTTCAAAGATGTGGTTGATGCGGAGCGCGTTCGCGGCATGCTTGGACCTATCAAATTTCGTCAGCAGGGAGTGGCCGCGGAAAGCGAAATCGGGCTGGCGACCGGTTTGGCGTGGACGGAAGTCGGTGGTGAAGTGTTGCAAATTGAAGCAACGCTCACCAAGGGTCGCGGTGGTGTGACCTTGACCGGCAAGCTCGGCGAAGTAATGCAGGAGTCAGCACAGGCAGCGTTGACGTGCATTAAGGCGCGAGCCGAACGCCTCGGTATGAGCATAGACATCATACGCAAGCGCGATCTCCATATTCATATTCCCGAGGGCGCAATCCCCAAGGACGGCCCTTCGGCCGGCATAACGATGGCAACCGCCATGGCGTCCGCACTTACTCGCGCGCCCATTCGCAAGAATGTAGCGATGACCGGCGAGATTACTTTGCGCGGCCGAGTGCTGCCGATTGGCGGCGTCAAAGAAAAGTTGCTCGCCGCACATCGTTTCGGTATCGACACCATAATAATGCCTCGCGATAACGAAAAGGATCTGCCCGAGGTTCCCGAAGAGGTTCGCAACGCGCTCGTCATCAATCTGGTAGAAACGATTGATGAAGTGCTGGCGCTTGCGCTCGAGGACGCTTGCCCGACTGATGCCGGCGCCGATGAAGCAAAGGCGCCGCCGCTCTGGTCTACCGAGCAACCTACGCAAGGGATTCAAACAAGCTAACAGTTCCAGCGTTTCTAAAAACCCAGGATCTCAGCTTCAGGTTATGGCCTTGCCGCAGCCTGAAGGTTGAGATCTAACATTCGTTGTTCCAGTTCCGAAAACGCTTTCAATCCAACCACAGAGGAGATCGCAATGAGTACATACGAAGAAGCAAATTTGATTCTGAAGCTTTACGACCTGAGACGGGAAGCGACCATGCGTGAGGCGCGCAACTGGCTGTTCACCTTCAACCCTACGAGCGTGCAGGACATTATTGAAGTCCTCTTAAGCGAACACAGCGGTCATTATCGAATGGTTATTTCCTATTGGGACATGGCCGCCGCGCTGGTCAACAACGGCGCCATCGACGAGAAACTGTTCAACGAGACCAATGGTGAGCACCTGTTTGTCTACTCAAAGATCGCCCCTCTCATTCCCGAGATTCGCTCCTTGTTTGGTAGTCCCGAATTCCTGATGAATCTCGAGACGCTGGTCAAGCGTATCCCGGGCTACGACGAAAAAATCACAGGCATGAGAGAACGCATGAAGAAATTTGCGGAGATGCAAGCGGAGCGGACCGCAAAAGCGCAAACGGCGACGGCTTCGGTTTCGTAGCGGCGCCAATTGCGTCCGGCGGTATTGAGACCGCGCGAAGTTAAGCCTTGCGGGGCAATTGCATTTGCCTAAGCACAAGTCGGAAGGGTTAGGGTCAAACGCGCTTTGCGGTTCTTCCCTAACCCATTCCGCTCAACTTGACGGGAAGATTAACTAACGCGATTCCTGTACTTGCTGGTGATGAAAATTACGAGCGCCGAATTTCTGAAAAGCAGTTTCCAATCGGCCGATTGGCCTCCCGGACTGTTACCAGAGATCGCATTTATGGGACGCTCAAATGTAGGCAAGTCAAGTTTGATCAATTCCCTGCTGTCGGTAAAGGGTCTCGCGCGGACTTCCGGCACACCCGGCCGGACACAGTCTCTGAATTTTTTCCTGGTGAACAGGCGATTTCGGTTTGTCGATCTTCCCGGCTTCGGTTATGCTCGGGTACCGAAAGCCATAAAATCCAGTTGGGGCGAGATGGTCAGCAGCTACCTTGCAAAGCGAGAGCAGCTTGTGCTATCTATTCACATCGTAGATTCGCGCCACGAACCCACAACATTGGACTTGCAGCTTCACGAGTGGCTTGTGCACAGTGCCAAGCCGCGACTAATAGTTGCCACAAAATCCGATAAGCTATCAAATAATGAGCTGAAAGAGAGTTTGGGACGCGTTAAGCGCGTGTTCCATGAGGATCGCGTGGTAGCTTTTTCCGCTAAGACAGGCCGCGGCGGCAGCGAAATTTGGCGGGCAATCGAGAGCGCACTGGCTGATTTCAATCACCCGGACCTTGGCTTGATGGTTGCTAACCAATAAAAAGGGCTTTGCAACCAAAAGTCGAGTAGCAAATCACAATTCTCAAGCCCCCTTTTGTTAATCTGAGTTATCCGTAGACCACGAATGACGCTGCCGGTCGCATCCAAGCGAAATTCTAACCTGCTCATTACCGAGGTAATTGCCTAACACGTTTGAAGGAGATCGCGTCGCGGCCGCGCGAAAAGTGGCAAAACAGTTTTTCCGAGTTCGGCGACCTTTTGAGTTTCCCAACCTTCAACCCCGGAACCGATATGGCCTTAAGGCGGTCATGAAAAAATAATTAAACGAATTGATAGGATTGAATTGATATGGCACAGAGAACACGTTCACGCGCGTCAGGTGCGTCCAGCGGCAACACCGGCGACAACGACGACAACGGCGGCACCATAGCCACAGCCGAGGCTCCGGAGAAGGAAGGCAGGGACGGCAGAGAGTTTGGCGGGGAGGGGTTCCTGAACCTGGCCGACCTCAAGGAGATGTCGATCTCGAAGCTGACCAGCATCGCAAAGGGCATGGATGTCCCGGGTGCGACCGGCATGCGCAAACAGGAGCTGATCTTTAAAGTCCTGGCTGCACAAACGGAAAAAAGTGGCTTGATTTTCTCAGAGGGCGTGCTTGAGACATTGCCCGATGGGTTCGGTTTTTTGCGTGCGCCTGAATATAACTATCTGCCGGGTCCGGATGACATCTATGTGTCGCCGTCCCAGATTCGTAAATTTGATCTGCGCACGGGCGACACCGTAAGCGGTCAGATTCGTCCTCCGAAAGAGGGTGAACGCTATTTCGCGCTGATTAAGGTTGAGGCGATAAATTTCGAGTCGCCCGATCAAGCGCGCGAGAAGGTTTTCTTCGACAATCTTACGCCTCTGTACCCCGACGAGATGTTGAAGATGGAGGTGACACAGGAAAATCTTTCCGCGCGAGTCATCGACCTCGTTACGCCGCTCGGAAAGGGTCAACGCGGGCTGATCGTTGCCCCGCCCCGCACCGGCAAAACGATGCTGCTGCAAACCATCGCCAACTCCATCACTCAAAATCATCCCGAAGTGACGCTGATAGTGTTGCTGATCGACGAGCGACCCGAAGAGGTCACGGACATGCAGCGTTCAGTCAACGGCGAGGTAATCTCGTCGACGTTTGATGAACCCCCGACACGTCACGTGCAAGTGGCTGACATGGTGATTGAGAAGGCCAAACGACTCGTGGAACACAAGCGGGACGTTGTCATTCTACTCGACTCCATTACCAGGTTGGCGCGTGCTCACAACGCTGTAGTACCGCCCAGTGGCAAGATACTTTCCGGCGGTATTGATTCCAACGCCCTGCAGCGTCCCAAGCGATTTTTCGGCGCCGCGCGCAACATTGAGGAAGGCGGCTCGTTGACTATTATTGCCACCGCCCTAATCGACACTGGCTCGCGCATGGACGACGTGATTTTTGAAGAGTTTAAAGGTACCGGCAACTCTGAAATCCACCTTGATCGCCGCTTAAGCGACAAGCGATTGTTCCCGGCGATCGATCTGCAACGCTCTGGAACGCGCAAAGAAGAGTTACTGCTTAGCAAGGAAGACCTGAACCGGATTTGGGTAATGCGACGCGTTTTGAATCCGCTTTCGCCGGTTGAACAAATGGAAGTGGTACTTGAGCGACTCGAGAAGGCCAAGTCAAACGCAGAATTTCTGGCTTCGATGCAAAGCTAAATGCAATCAACCGGCATAGCCGGCGGAGTCTAAATAGTTTGTAAGCCCGCTGAGCGGCCGACAGAAGTACAGCCTAATTCTGTCGCCCGCTCAAGCGGGCTTTTGGCTGGCTGTTCATCCAAACCCAGGGCGGCGCTTCGCCTGCCCTGGGCTACAATCTTCCACCTGCTTTGCAGGTTGTTGAACCTTTCTATCCACGTTAGTCTGGTCGTTGCCAATTCCGACTTAATCATGATGCGCGTCGCCATCCTCTCATCTGAAGTTGTGCCTTTCGTCAAGACAGGTGGTCTTGCTGACGTAGCCGGGGCGCTGCCCAAAGCGCTGCGCAAACGCAAGGTGGACGCTCGCCTGATTCTTCCCTTCTACCAGCTGCAAATCGAGAAGAAGCTGCTCGACAGTTCGGTAATCCAAAATGTGCCTGTAGAGTGGCGCGGCCAGGTGAGGCCCACTCGCGTCTATCAAAGTAAGGCTGCCGGAGCCACTGCTTATCTAATCGATGCGCCTGAGTATTTCGCGAAAGGTTCTATCTACGGAAATTCCAACGACCACGAGCGCTTCGCCTTCTTCTCGCGGGCTGCGCTCGCATTGCTCAAACATCTTGACTGGCAGCCTGACGTCGTTCATGGCAATGATTGGCCTTGCGGTTTCGCGATGATCGAACTGCGAGCGCGGCGGCGTTACGACGAATTCTTTCGTCGAATCAAGACGCTCTTTTCCGTTCACAATCTTGCCTACCAGGGCGCTTTTGACCCGAAAGATCTTTGGTGGTTAGGCTTTGGCGACGGCCCTGAGCAAAACGATTTCATGCTTAACGGCGTCGCCTCCGCATTGAAAGCGGGCCTTATCGCCGCTGATGCCCTTTCAACGGTTAGCCGGCGTTATGCTCAGGAGATACAGACAGCGGGGCAAGGCTATGGGCTCGATTGGCTACTGCGGGCCCGCAGCAACCGACTGGCCGGCATTACCAACGGGGTGGACTACGACCTTTGGAATCCGAAAACTGACCCACACATTGCGGCTAATTTTTCCGCTGAAAATTTGACAGGAAAACTTGAGTGCAAGCTCGATCTGCTGCGCCGGTTTGGCCTGCCGGAGGAGGCCGGCCGTCCCATCATTGCCATCATCTCTCGTCTGGTGGCACAAAAGGGTTACGATCTCATACGTCAAATAGCAGGTGAGATTCTGCAGAGCGGTGCGTTCTTTATTGCGCTTGGCGCGGGCGCAAGAGAGTATGAAGAGTTCCTGCAGGGTTGGCACGATTTTGCGCCGAGGCGTGTCGGCATTTTCAAAGGTTATGCGGGTGAACCGTTGGCGCATCAGATTGAGGCCGGCGCCGACATGTTTCTCATGCCGTCAAATTATGAACCCTGCGGTCTCAATCAGATGTACAGTATGCGCTATGCAACCGTGCCTATAGTTCGCGCCACTGGCGGGCTCGACGATACCGTTACTGATTTTGATCCTTCGCAAGGCACGGGCACCGGCTTTAAGTTTCGCGACTACAATGCGCGCGCGTTGCTTGAAAAAATACGCGAAGCCCTTTACTTTTACACGTTGCCCGAGCAATGGCGCACTCTACAACTGAACGGCATGGCCATGGATAATTCCTGGGAGGCGGCGGCGCAGAAGTATGTTCAGCTTTACGACGAAATCGTTGTGCTAAAGTAACCGAGAATCTATGCCGTAATGCAAGGGGTTTAGAGTACAAACTTCAGTTTGATTCTTACGCCAGGCAAGCTAAAGCTTGAACTCTGAACTACGGAGGCAACGAGGATAGGAGTCAATTATGAGCGAACATTTAAATGAAGTAACTGACAGCAGTTTTGAAAAGGATGTATTGCAATCTGACAAGCCGGTGCTTGTCGACTTCTGGGCCGCCTGGTGTGCTCCTTGTCGCATGCTGGAACCAACCGTCACCGCCATAGCCGAGAAATACGCCAGCAACGCGCGTGTCGTTAAGGTAAACGTCGACGACAACCCTTCGATCTCGCAGCGTTACGGTATCAAGGGCATTCCCACATTGATCCTATTCAAGGCCGGTAAAGAGGAAGAACGCGTAGTCGGGGCAACGTCGAAAGAAGCAATCTCGCGCATGATCGACAAGCACGTTGCCGGCGCCGCCACGGTGTAATTTTTTTGTTTTAGACTCCAGGCGCGGATTTTTCCTGTTGGTAGTCCGCGCTTGTTCTTTGTCCTTCGAAAACAGTGAACAGTAAAAGGTGAAGAGTGAAAAGTAGGCACCGAATCCTTTCTCGTTTCTCTTCACTTTTCACTATTCACTTTTCACCGTCGTGATTATGTCAAAAATAATCGTGGTCATAGGCGCTCAATGGGGCGATGAAGGCAAAGGCAAGATCGTCGATCTGCTGGCCGAGCATTTCGATATCGTTGCGCGCTACCAGGGCGGACATAACGCCGGACACTCCGTGCAGGTTGGCGACCAGTCATTCGTGTTGCACCTGTTGCCTTCGGGAATTGTTCACCGCGGAAAGGTCTGCGTGCTCGGCAATGGGATGGTGATCGATCCTAAAGCTTTTTTTGAAGAGGCTGACCGCCTCGTCTCCCAGGGCGTGGAAGTTTCTCCGGAACGCGTAAAGATCAGTTCGCGCGCACATCTGATACTTCCCTACCATCGCGCTTTGGATCACACCAGCGAGGAACGGTTGGGCAACGAAAAGGTAGGCACCACGCTGCGCGGTATTGGTCCGGCTTATGAAGATAAAGCTGGTCGTCGTGGAATACGCACCGCCGATGCGTTGGTGCCGGAGGTATTGCGCCAGCGTATTGAACGAAACCTTGAGGATGCGAATCGAATTATTGAAGCCTATGGCGGCGAGCCACTGGATGCGGATGAAATTTTTGACGAGACCTCGCAGCTGGCTGAACGCCTCGGCGCATTTGTCGGCGACACGACACACTTTCTGAATGTCGCTGCCACCGAGGGAAAGTCAATTCTGCTCGAGGGCGCACAGGCGACGCTGCTGGACGTCGATCACGGCACCTATCCGTTCGTCACCTCGTCCAGCACGATTGCCGGCGGCGCCATCATCGGCACAGGGCTCGCGCCTAACCGTTTGACCGGCGTATTGGGGATTGTTCGTACCTACACGACACGCGTGGGCGAGGGCCCTTTCCCCACCGAGATGATTGAAGGTGAAGCGGAAATGGGCCAATTGATTCGTGAACGTGGCCGCGAGTACGGCGCCTCCACCGGCCGTCCGCGCCGCTGCGGCTGGTTCGACGCATTCGCGACGCGTTACGCCGCAGAGATCAACGGCTTTACTTCCGTTGCGTTAACGAAGCTTGACGTGCTCGACACGCTCGAAGAGATAAAGGTTTGCGTGGGTTACAAGTTGGATGGTCGCGAATGCGAGTCTTTACCGGCTGTCTCGCAGGACTTGCGCCGGATAGAACCGATCTACGAAACCTTACCGGGCTGGCAGACATCGACCGTGGGAACTACCGATATGGATTCGTTGCCGGCGAATGCTCGGCGCTATGTTGACTTTCTTTCGCAGAAGATTGGCGTGGAGATTGGGTTGGTCTCGACCGGGCCGGAACGCTCGCAAACAATCGTCGTCAAAGACTCGGCGGTTGGAGGCTGGCTGGACGATTAGTTTCAAGTTGCAAGTTTCAGGTTTCAAGTTCGGCTGATGAAACTTGAAACCTGAAACTTGAAACTTGAAACTTGAAACCTTAAACTGTTTTTTCCTTGTGGGCCGATAGCTCAGTTGGTAGAGCAACTGGCTTTTAACCAGTGGGTCGCAGGTTCGAGTCCTGCTCGGCTCACCACTTAGAATCAATAAGTTAAGGGCAGCGCCTGAGTTACCAGGTGGCTGCCCTTTAGCTTTTGGTGTGCGGATAGTGTGCGAGTGCGGCAAAAGTCGTTGCGACCAGTTTTGGTGGGAGCGACGAGATCGTTTGTGGATTGACGGCAGCAGCGGTCGGCGAAAGAAAGACGCGTTACAGCTCGACCGCTGCTTTTGGCAACCTTAGTCGACACTCAGTTTCGCGGCACCAGTTATCGAGTCGTGAACTGGATCTATCTGGGAGAAACACGCGGACGAGGCCGGATGGACCAGCATCACGAGGCTCACTGGCGCGCGGTCAAGCGCATCTACATTTATCCTCTCTGTCGCAATGTGCAGCCCCGACTCGCGCAAACTCCGCGCAGCTGGTTCCCGAGCGGAGAGGCGTAAAGGTTAATGCTTACTCTCTCTCGAATAAAGGGACTACTGAATCAAGCAGCTTCTTCGGCCAGGTGATGCATAATGCGGCTTTTCTGAGTATTATGGACCACTCTTGATAGATACTCAGGATGTTAGGCATCTAGCGGTTGCTGCAACAAAGGAGTTTAAGGCCGCCGAAAAATGCGACGTTACCGATTACTTTCATGCATCCAGCGATTTCCGAGATTGAACGAGACATTTCCGCCAGTCGAGCCGTAGCATATTTTAATCGCGGCAGAGTGCAGAGAACTGGGCAGTTGCATTTTCAGTTGATGAGATTTTTGCTTGATCTGCGTGATCAACTCAATCGTCACGCATTTGCTCTGAAGGAAACGGACGGAGTTCATGCAATATAATCGCCGAATGGTTAAGGTGGGCGGAGTCGCCGGCGTCGTCGGTGTACTCACGTATCTAGTCCTTGCGATCTCCGATCCTTACATCGGGCCAGTAACGAAAACCACACAGGAATTCCTAGCTGCCTGGGGTACTCCGAAATATGTTGCGGTCAATATGGCACTCCACTTTTTGCTTTCCGGTGCCGCCATATTATGGCTAGTAGCTTTCGTTGGACTGAGGCGCTTATTAGGTGTAGAAACGCCGAGCATCCCTGTCAACGTTGGAACGCTTCTCGGTATCGTGGCCTGCGCTGTGATGGTGCAGATGATGATCGTGCAAGGGACCGTCATGAGCAAAATGGGTCAAGCCTTTCTTTCAGCTACCAGCGAGAGTGAACGCCAGTCAGTCGTCGCCTTGTACAAGGGCTTGCGATTCATAGATTATGGTATGGACTTAACCTTCGACACGTTCTTCTTCTCAGCATGGATCCTGCTCGGCTTTAAGATGTCGCGTCATCCTAGCTTCGGGAAACTGTTTGGCGGAATAGGGATAGTTTTGTTTGTGCTTGCAGCGATATTCAATCTGCGGGCCGCTCCTAACCCGCCTGCCTTCGACATTGGTCCCATAGCCGCTCTTTGGATGCTAGCGGTGTATATACAAACGCTGCGATCAGCTAAATCATTTCAAGATTTTCAGGCCGAATCGCCTGTGGCGTATCCAACAACTTAACCAACGAACCCGGCGGCGAGTGAGATTACGACCGACTGGCTTGCCCATTGTTGAAATGGTCAATGGTCACGCCTATAGGGGATGACCACATGACCACTTCACTCAAAACGAAAAGGGATAATGACTTTCGTGAGATTCGAAAACTGTCGGAATACAACGCGCCGGGCGTAGCAAGCGCTTGCAACGGACTCGCGGTGGAACGGCTTTTATCATTGCGTGGGCGAGCCGCTGAGCGCAACCTTAGGCGGCGGGAGAGGCACACGCCCGATCGGAGTAGGTAGTGAATCAAAAGGAGTCGTTGACGACGATTGGCCAGCCGGTACCGGAACTGCCGGTAGCAGACGTAGAACAGGCGCAGCAGTACTACCGTGATGTTCTCGGCTTTGAAATCGGATGGCTTTACCCAGGGAAAGAGATCGGCTCTGTCTCACGTGGGAATGTGGCCATCTTCTTCCGAAGACGACAAGAACCTTTTGAGCCTGCGGTTCATTGGGTATTCGCTGAAGACATCGACGCCACGTACGAGGAGTTCCGATCGCTAGGTTCCAAGATCGTGGAGCCACTGGAGAAAAAGCCCTGGGGGTTGAGGCAGTTCACCGTTGAGGACCTGGACGGAAACCGCTTCTATTTTCACTGTGACTGAGCAGGGGTAGTCAGTTGTCATCACGGCTCTCTGTGCTTCAAACAAAACATGCTATCGCACCGTCAGCTGCAACGCTTTGTTGGGCATCGTTAGGAGCGATAAGAATGGTCCGTTACGCGCTCTGGCAGACCCCGAACATTTCTCCAATATTCTTCGCGGGCGTCCTCATCAATCTCCACGACGCCACCATACAACTTATCTTCACCATTCTTCTTCGGTCCGGATACCCAAAACAGTTCACCTGTTTCAGCATCAATACAGTTATGTTTGAAGCCGACGACCTTCTGAAGGAGTCTTTCGCCATATCTGTAAGCCCGACGCGTACGAGACAGTTCAACCCAGCCGATTCTGCCAGGGCCATCTAAGCCATCCTGATCCTTTTGCTCGATATACATGATCCGCTTCATACGTTTCCTAAGCACTCAACAGAAACCCAACGTCAGAGTTGACGCGGCGGTGCGAATCAAAACACCCTTCGCCGCACCAAGTTAGTTACGAAACACGC
>DATGYM010000077.1:0-21779 GCA_035297925.1 Pyrinomonadaceae bacterium
ATAACCGTTGCCGCCGAGCCAGCGCGCCACGCCGACCGACTTCTGCACCGGTGTCGCCTGGCCTTCTTTCCAGGAGAACACTGCCAGCGTGCTGGTGTCGCGATGCGCGGCAAAAAATGCCGTCGTGCCGCAATTTTGCGCGACGCGAAAACTCTGGAAATCCATCGAAACAAACGACTGGGCAGTGGTGGCGCCGCTATCAATGGCCGTAAAGGGTATGCGAATCACGGCCGACCCGAAATCGTTGTTACCCGGCCCAAAGATGTTTGTCGTCACATAAAGATTGTTCGCGCCAAGCGCGAGATCGGGAAAATCGAGGAAAGCGCCGGCCACTCCCAGGCTATTCGTCGTAATGTCAAAAAGCCGCCACTTCCCGTTCACTACATCCGCTGTCTTCGCAAACGCAAGTCGCTGGATGTTATCGCCACTGTCAGGGCCATACTGCAGCAACCACACGAACGTGTCGATCTTGCTGATGTAATGCACCACCTGATCGCAACAGAATTCGGAATTTGGCTTTGGCTTTTTAAACGAGCTCCCGGGATCGATGAATTGGAATGTTTTCCCGCCGTCGGAAGAGACCGCCGCATACCAGTTGCCGGTATAGAAAACGACGTTGCCGTTCACAGCGACGCTCGGCTCTCCTACATTAGAGGCAGTTCTCTGTTCACCTGCTTTTTTCAATTCGCTGTTGGTGACGAGAGTCAATTCATTATCAGCCGCCAACGGGCCCAACGCCCCGGGTGGCAAGGCCATCGCAAGTGGTCGCAGAAAGGCTTCGTTGGTTTGGCTGTGAAAGCCACGTTCCAATCCTTCCCTGACCAGGGGCAGCAAATGACGAGGGTGAATTTTTTTAGGCTTTACGAACGTCGGCGGAGTGGAAAGATGTTTCACCAACACGAAACGGCGTGATGCCGCATGCAGTTGCATTTTCCTGACCGGCGCAATCGTTTTGGTGTTTTTCCCGGCAGTAGTACGGGGCTTGCGCTTTTGAGGCATGAGATTACTCCTTCGGTTGAGGAAGGCGAGGATCGGTCGCCTAATCCAGGGTCACACGCACGCTTTGCAGATTTGCAAGCGACGATGGGGTCACTCTTGAGAAAAGCTCTGATGGCTCTTTGAAAAAGAGGCGGTAAGCGCGAGAAACTCACCAACTAGTTTGAGTGGCGAGGCTGATGCTACTGCTACAAAAAACTCCTGTCAATATTTTATGCCGGTGGTTTAGAGGCGGGGGCACTGCCCGCCGGTGATGCGGGGTTGACGAGGGCAATTCCCTCGTCTAAACGCCGTGGGGCAAAGTCAGGGGGCGGAACAGTGATCAATAATTCGTCAGTATTTCGTCCCGCTTAAATCCCATCTGGCTAAGCCTGTCCCTCGTCTGCTCCATCATTTCCAGCGAGCCACAGATCAATGCTATGGGCGAATTCAGATCGGGCAAGACGTGATCCAGCAGCGACTGCACGTAGCCGGTGGGCCCTGACCAATCGTGTCCGTCAGGTCGCGAGACAACCTGACGCAGCTCAACACCCGCGTCTTTCCAGCCTTCGGTTTCATCACGATAACAAAAGTCGTCCGGTGTCCGGGCGCCATAAAGGACTACCAACTCGCCAAAATCACTTTTTCGTTTCAGCACATGGCGGAGAGCCGAACGCAAGGGTGCCACGCCGGTCCCCATCGCGACGAACACCAGGTCTTTGCCGCGTTGCTCGTCAAGTGCGAAGCCATGTCCCGCCACCTCCAATAGTTCCAGTCGCTCACCTGCCTTCATATCAAAGATCAAATTACTGGCGCCCATCTTTTGTTTGACCAGGACTTCCAACTCCGCATCCTCGGGCGCGCTGGCAAATGCGAAATACGCAGGCGGCTCGCCTGCGACGGACAAAACTGCAACCTGTCCGGGAATAAAATTGATGGTATGTTTGTCCGCCGCGGACTCAGGCAATAGATCAAATGAACGGACGCCGCGCGCCTGATCGCGTATGTCCGTAATGATGAGTGTAGACACTCTCGTGATTCCCACCTTTGGTTCGAATCTGAAACGCCGGTCAGTTTACCAAACAAGCTCTTGATTACTCAGGGCTGATGCTACAATGCTCGCAAAGCGACTCTCCGCCGTAACGCGATGCCGCAACACACACCAATTCGCAGCGTTGTTTATCTCACTCTCTGTGTAGCCGTTGTAGTAGTTTGCGCGCTGACAATCATTGCACAGTCGGGGCGGCGCGTTCGCAAGCCGGTGCTCGTGGCGGCGCCGACTCCTGAAGCCACACCTGCGCCGGCGCCCACACCCAAGCCAAAGCCGACTTTCAAGTTTATTCTCGGGTTGGATAAGTATGAGGATTTTTCGCGCGTATCGTTGAATGTTTTCAGCGGCGTGCTGCAAAACTGCGCCAGTCGGCTAGATGAAGCGCCCTTCGTTGAGGCTGAGATTTCGACGCATGATATGTCGCGAGCCGATGCGACGCGTCAGGCTAAGGAAGAGAAAGAAGCATACATCGTTTGGCTGCAACTCCGCCCAAACACGTTCACGGGCAACAGCAATATTTATGGGAATCCGAACGACGTCTATATCAGTTACACCGTCCTCGCTCCCGGCACTGGGAAACAAGCAACCTCAGGAAACACTTACCCCGAAGCTTACCGGAACAAGCGCGTGAGGATTCCAACTACGCCGAATGACGGCGACTACTATCTGAATCAGGCAGCCCGCGCCGCTGCCGAAAGAATTCTGGCGCACTTCAATCTTGGCGTCCGCAACACGACACCCTAATTCGTTTTGCTGTCTGATTCTTCGTAAAGCGCGTCGATTATCTGGCGATATTTTTCGTCAATCACACGCCGCTTCACTTTCAATGTAGGAGTCAGTTCGCCATCCTCGATCGTGAGTTCCTTTTCCAGCAGCGCGACTTTCTTTACGCGTTCATATTGAGCGAGGTCGGCGGTCAGGCCGGCAATCTGGCGTTCGAAGAGATCGATAATGCGTGGGTGTTTGCAGAGCTCGGCGTGACTCTTTGCCTTAATGTCTTTGAGTTGCACGTAGGAATCGACACGCTCCCAGTTGGGCACGATCAGGGCCGCGGGAAACTTGCGTCCGTTACCAATAAGGACAACCTGGTTAACGAAGCTCGAGCCCTTGATCATCTGCTCGATCGGCTGTGGCGCAATGTATTTGCCGCCCGAAGTTTTGAAAAGTTCTTTCTTTCGATCTGTGATGCGCAGGAACCCATCTTCATCAATAGTGCCGATGTCGCCGGTCCTGAACCAGCCATCTTCGGTAAACACGGCCAGCGTCTCGCCCGGCTTGTTGTAATAACCCAGCATCACGTTGGGTCCGCGAGTTTCTATCTCGCCATCCGCAGCAATACGCACTTCAACATTTCTAATCGGTTTTCCCACAGTGCCAACGCGATTGTCTTCCATCATGCCGGCAGTAATCACCGGAGAAGTTTCGGTAAGTCCATAGCCCTGGACGATCGGAAGTCCAGCCCCGATGTATATAAGCGACAGCTCCTCGGGTAACGCCGCGCCGCCTGATACCAGCAGCCGAATTCGTCCGCCCAGAGCGTTACGCATTTTGACAAAGATTAATTTGTCGGCAAGTTTGCGCTTTAGCTCCAGAGTTGCGGGTATCCGCTGATGACGGGTCAAGAGTCTCGCGTACCGCTTTCCGACCGCTACTGCCCAATTAAGCAAGACGACATTCAAGCGCCCCTTTTCCGTGGTTCTTTCTTTAACGCGCGCAAATATTTTCTCGAAAATCCGCGGCACGCCGACAAAAATTGTAGGTCTTACTTCGCGCAGGTTTTGCCCAATCGCGTCGAGCGATTCTCCGTAATAGGTCGCCATGCCGTGGTAGAGATACATGTACATGGCCATTCGCTCCAGCACATGCGACAAAGGCAAAACTGAGAGTGCGCTGTCATCGTGAGCAAACGAGAGATGGCTTGAGGAGTCGATCAGGTTAGAGACCAGGTTTGCATGCGTGAGCATTACACCCTTTGGCTCGCCGGTAGTTCCGGAAGTGTAAATGATAGTTGCCAGATCCTCGGGGACAATCTCATGCGCGACGCTCTCGATTAGCTGGGGCTGTTGTGTTTCGATTCTCTGCCCCCGCTGCTCGAGTTCCGCTAATGAAATTCCCTCTGCCTCTGCGGCTGAAGGTTTTTCAAAGAACACGATATGTTCCAACGCGGGGCAGTCGGTTAACGCCTCACGTATCCGCAAAAATTTTTCCTGGTCCTGGATCACGAGCACCCGCGCGCCCGAATCTTTTAAGATGTAGCGCACCTGGGGCGGCGTTAATGTCGGGTAAATAGGAACGTCGATCGCGGTCGCGAACATGCAGCCCGCGTCTGTCAATGTCCATTCGGGTCTGCTCTCGGAAAGGATCGCCACACGATCGCCGCGCCTGACTCCGAGGGCATAAAGGCCGGCGGCAATATGGCGCACGCGGCGTAACATTTCAGCGGAAGAAATAGAAAGCCAACGACCATCGCTTTTATAGTTGAGCGTGTCGGGCCGGGGATGAACTCGCCCTACATGCTCGAACACTTCAATGAGCGTCACCGGCTCCCCCTCGTGCAAGGGAATCCGTTTACCGCCTTGCACTGGCGAGTCCGCGGATATCTGCGACACTTCAGCCATCTGCTTCACCGAGCGCTGACGCCATTGAGGAAAATATCGAGTACCTGATCTGCCATGGGCGCCAGCTTGTACCGGCGTTTCGACAGAATCCAGTTAGTAGCCATCTCATCCAGTGCCCCGAAGAGAATTTTCGCAACAATTTTGGGGTTAAGTTCCGGTCGAAATACGCCGGCGCGTTGACCTTCCTCAACAGTTGACCTAATCAGATTCAGATACTCGGCAAAACCGGCTGCCGAGAACTCCTCCATGAATTTTGTCGAGCCGCGCAATTCAACTTGAAAGACAACGGCAAGGTCGCGATCGGCGCCCAGTCGCTCCAGATGTAGTTGAGCGATGCGCCTTAACTTTTCGCGCGCGTCCTTGACCTGCTCAAGCTTTTTCCGTCCCGCGGCGATCGCTTCCTCCATGCTGCGATCGAAAATCGAATGAAGAATCTCTTCCTTGCTCTTGAAGTAGAGATAAACGGTGCCGTCGGCGACTCCGGCTTCGCTGGCAATATCGGCAACCTTTGAGCTGAAGTAACCATTGTGCGCGAAGACGCGGATGGCCGCGCGCAAAATTGCTTCACGCTTATCTGCTATCGGCTGCCGGGCAGGGCTGAGAGAACGCGAATTCCTCATCAATGCAGTCTAATGCTCCCGGTTATGCTGGGTGAATGAACGTTCATTCGGTACACACGTAGCCTACCTTTAACCGCGTCGCCGCGCAATAGGTTTGCTTTTTCCCGTACCGAACTTAGGTTCGATTTAGAGGAAATAGAAATTACACCACCGCATTGTCTAGTTGTCAGTTCGCTGGGAAGGACCTTCGGACTGGCCAGGCTGCTTGTCTTCTGCGCCGGCGACGGCTGTCTTAAGCGGCGACAAATCCACGCCCTTCAGCAGAAATTCCTGAGTGGGATAGGGAATTTCGATACCGCGCTCGCGAAACAATTTTTCGATCCGGTAGTTAATGTCGCTTTTTATCTGGGGCCGATGATTGGGCTTCCGCGTCCAGACCAGCAACCGAAAGTCGAGCGAATAGTCGCCGAACTTCAGAAACTGTACCTTAGCCGGTGGATCTTCAAGTACGTGCTCGACTTCTTTTGCCGCCAGCTTCAAAGTCTCGGTTACCAAGTCGATGTCCGACCTGGGGCTGACGCTGATGGGAATCGCCAGGCGCGCCCGCGGGTCGCCGTAAGACCAGTTGACGACACGCTGGCTAACCAGCTTTGAATTGGGCACGATGATCGCGATGCGATCGTTAGTCATCACCAGCGTAGTGCGCAGGTTAATGCTCTGCACATCGCCTTCGTCTTCGCCGATGGTAATGCGATCGCCGACCCGCACCGGCCGTTCAAAAAGAAGAATGAAACCCGAAACAATGTCGGCAGCAATATACTGAAGGCCAAAACCAATGCCTACCGAGAGGGCGGTAAAGAGCACGGCGATCGAGGTCAGATCGATACTGAACTGCTTTAGCGCGATCAGAACGCCGATCATTACAAACAAGTAGCGCAGCAGCCGGGCAATTGTGTAGCGCAGACCCGGATCAATATGAACGCGTCTCGCAAGTCGTCGATCCAAAAGCGAACTGAAACGCCCGGACAGGGACAGGGTGAGAAAAAGTACGGCGATACCGATTAGAACTCTTCCGACCGACACGCGGTCGTTGAAGAATGGCAGGGGATAACTGATGTAGAACCAGATGCGGCGAAGCACCTGCATGCCATCCTGAAAAAACAGGGTGGCGATGACGGTCCACACGTTGACGAGTAAGGAAAGCAAATGAATCATCCAAAAGATGGTGGTGCAGTCTTTTTTCCGGATGGGTATCTGTAGGGGCACGGCATACCGTGCCCTGCTTCACGCCACGACGAGTGGGAATCTTATAGCCTGGACCTTGAATTTCAAATCCGGCAGCGCAAAGGGCTAGGTTAGTTTCGACCCTGGCAAGAGCACGACCATGAGTGAGAGCATGCGGGGCAATAGCCCGACCATAAGGGAGGGCTTGCGGGGCAAGGTTGTAGGGGCACGGCATGCCGTGCCCCTAGGCACGCATTTACATTTCAGACAGGTGAACATTGGGCCGTCGCTAACGGCCCGCTTCTGAATTGGTTGACCGCTGCACGTAGAGCCCTCCCTAATGGTCGGGCTACGGCCCCGGTTGGGACTGATGCAGGTAGAGCCCTCCCTAATGGTCGGCCTACGGCCCCGGTTGGGACCGCTGCACGTAGAGCCCTCCCTAATGGTCGGGCTACGGCCCCGGTTGGGACCGCTGCACGTAGAGCCCTCCCTAATGGTCGGGCTACGGCCCCGGACATCTTCCCGGTCGAGACAAATCGCCAGCGTTTTGGTTTCCGGCAACTCGCCTCATAGTTGTCTATACGCAAACGCGGCATGCGGCCGGCAACAACCTGGGAAAGAGAAATCACCGAAGCTTTTGACGAGCTACCGCCTATTCCCGAGCCACAAGAGTCCTCGCTGACCGTCCCGAGATCTTCAATAACCCTGACGCTTCCTCCTTTAAATTCGAGCAAGGCTGCGATCTCGACGACGATGCCCTGGTTCACATCGCCGCCTGTCATTAGTAGCTCGTCCATGCCGTCGCCATTGAGGTCCGTCTTGCGTACGATGTTGCTGTTAAAGTCCGCATCGTTATCAGCGATAAGTTTGGGACCGGCGAAGATTGCCACGCGCTTGGTGCCAAAGTTATCGGCGTGCGATGCATTACACTCGCTGACTGAAATCACATAGAGCGTCTCAGTTTGACCCGGTGCCGAAAAACTGCCGGTTGCCATATCAACGATCGACGGAACTATTTGCCCGGCATTGCGCGCTGCAAGCAGCGGGTCGGTGGCGTTCCTCGCCTCGAAGTTGGGATTGCACTTGTTCTCGTCCGTCAGATATTTTCGGAACACCTTAGACAACACGTTCTTCTGAGTTTCTCGCGGAATTCTCATTGGAGCGCTTTTCCGCTCGACTCGGAAATCAAAAAGCACTTCGCGAGGACTCTTGAGCGGCGGCGAAGTCGTCCGCTGGGCCAGCAACCGCGGGGAACGTACGGCGTAAGTGTCAGGGCAAGTAAAGCAAAGGACGAACGTCAGGAGAATAAGGGGGAGTGTTTTCATTGGTTTTGTCTTATTCGGTCTGGAGTCTTAGGGTTTGAAATGCCGCGATTGTGTACCCAGTGGGAAACCTAAAGCAAGGATAATGACTGACAAAAACCATGTGGATATTTAGAAACGTAGAGCTGTGGGACCTCAACGCCCCGTCCCATTCGCTGCGGCTGAGGGTTTGAGCCGGTCTTTAGCGCGGTGACGAATCGAGAAGCAAAATGTAATCGCGTCGGGATGAATTTTCTTTAGCAATCGATTATGAAAATGGCGGAGGTGATTTATGTTTAAAACGGATAAAGCGTTTTCAAGCTTTTCGGTGGACGACCTGCAAAAGGCTCGTGAGTTCTACTCGCGGCAATTGGGGTTGGAAGTTTCCGAATCGCCCGAAGGATTGGAACTTCATCCGGGCGGTAATCTTGATGTTTTCATTTATCCCAAACCGAACCACAGGCCGGCAACCTTTACTGTTCTCAATTTTCTGGTCGAGGATATTGAAATTGCCGTCGACGAACTTAAGAAAGCCGGTGTGCTTTTTGAGAAGTACGAAGGTGAAATCAAAACTGATGAAAAGGGCATTCACCGCAATGGCGGCCCCTCGATAGCCTGGTTCAAGGATCCGGCGGGCAATATTTTGTCAGTGTTGCAGAACGACGAACGCTCGGAATAGACGGCGCTGAAGCGCGACAAGAACAAATCATGCACAACGTAAAAATGAAAGGAGAGAAAACTGTGACAAATGCGATGCAGACCGGCGCGGCCGCTTCAAGAGACGAGCGCACTCAGCCACGGGCGCAAAAAATCACTACATTCCTGTGGTTCAACAATAATGCTGAGGAGGCAGTGAATTTCTATGTCTCCACTTTCAAAAACTCGAGGGTCTTGAGCACGACACGTTACGGTGACGTCGGACCAGGTCCAAAGGGGACCGTTATGACCATAGCGTTTCAGCTCGACGGCCAGGAGTTCACAGCGCTGAACGGTGGGCCACAGTTCAAATTCAACGAAGCTGTCTCTCTTGTCGTTCATTGTCAAACCCAGGAGGAGGTTGATTACTTCTGGGAGAAACTTTCCGAAGGTGGTGAGAAAGTTGAATGCGGATGGCTCAAAGACAAGTTTGGGTTGGCGTGGCAGATTGTGCCTGATCTTTTGTTAGAGCTGCTTCAAGATAGCAACACCCAGAAATCACAAAGGGTTATGAAGGCGATGATGCAAATGAAGAAGCTTGACATCGAGGGATTGAGACAAGCGGCCGCTGGAGAATAGTTTGACAGCAGCGCACAAATCAGATTATGGCGCAGCGTTGCTGGAAAGTAACCGGGGTAAGGGCAAAGCACGGACTCCGCCGTTTCCCTTGCCCCTGGCTTTTCAAGGCTGCAGCAATGGAGGAGGTACGAAAGTTGGGTCGAACCCTAGCGCCGCCGGGAATGAAGTATTTGTCGGTCGCACTCCGGTTCGCACCCAGCTATCTATTCCCGCTACCGCGGTGAGCAACTGGGGGCCGGTGAAAGCACAGTGACCGTTCCCGTTTGTATAGGTCTGGAATAGTTCGTCCGCCCTACCCGTAGCGGCAATGCGTTCCGCATAGGCCGACTCGTTCGCCACAATTACAAGCGGATCAA
Source organism: Pyrinomonadaceae bacterium (assembly GCA_035297925.1). GTDB lineage: Bacteria > Acidobacteriota > Blastocatellia > Pyrinomonadales > Pyrinomonadaceae > PSRF01. The sequence goes on from DATGYM010000077.1 coordinate 9,361, forward strand.
GTATGGTGTGCATTGTCAACACCGGGTGTTTGATCTTTCCATTATAGTCGGTGTTGAGTCTTACATAATTTCGCGCCGCCGGTGCAGCAGTAATATCTCTGCGCGCATTCATCTGAGCGAGCCAGCCGTCAACCACGCTGGTGGGAACACCTAATCCCGCCAGGTAAGCCTTTTCAGCATTCGTAAGGCTGTAAAGTTGATTAACGTTCTCAACAAAAGGTCCGCCTGCCCGTCGCTGTAATTCGGCGCGCGCTTCGGTCAGGAAAAAGAAATCCGTGAAAACCCAGCCGGGATAAAAAGCCGGCGGTGGCGGTGCTGTTATGCCCCGACCGGGAGCTCCGGCCACCAGGCGGATGAATTCAAATTTAGGAAAGTTCACAGAGTTACTTACTTCAGTCAACAGCTTCGGAAAGACTTCGGTTTCAAAATCGAGATCGTTTCTGACCTCACCAACTGTGCCCCACTCACTGGGAACAGTAAAAATAATGTCGTAAGCGAGATAAGCCGGAACGCCGCTGTCCCAGACGCGAGTCGCTCCGGCGCCTGCGCCACACATGCAGAGCGCCCCATCGTAAATGCCGCCAAACTGCTCCATGCTCTTAAAACTAATAATGGTTCCGAGTGACACGGCCCAAAGAATTGTCCGATCCGGTTTTGCTATGGTTTCGCGGAATAAAACTGCGAGATCTTTCGTGTCAAGAATCCCTTCTTCAGTAGCCCAACCGTTGTCGCGATAGGCAGAGCCGGCCAGAGCAAAACCCTGGGCCAACAGCGGCGCTTCGAGTGCGGCGCTTGGCGCGATATCGGCGTTTCGGTTCTCTACTTCACCGGGATGGTCGGCTTTATCGCGGTAACCATGAGCGAAAATCAGCAGCGTTCCATTCCAATTTGCGGGCACACGGATTCGGTACGGCGCGCCATTAAGGCTCCCCGAAAGATCGATTGGGCCGAGCTGTGCGCGACCTGAAGTAGACAAGGGGAACAGAAAAATCAGCGAGAGGAAAATGGCGATAGTTAGAATTGACGCGATTCGGAGAGTGGTTTTCATGGGGTTTCTCCTGTAGGAAAAGCGCGTTGTTTTGTTGGGGGAAAAGGGAACGGGCGGAGCCTATCATTTAGGTTTGAAGGCAGCAAGGGCTTGGCGCCAGTGTGGCGCTGACTGGAGAGTTCCTGGCTTTGGGTTGTACGCCTTGAGCCACTTTTCCCGAATATTCAACTGGCTACATTTTGGTGGCAATTCGGTTTGAAGAACGGGACCTGATTCACTCCTACGGCGACACTTATCGCGTCTATCGTCAAAGGGTATCAATGCTGATACCGATCTCGAGAAGAAGGTAACCTGGTGGACGTCGCACAGAGAAAACTGAATCAGGACGCTCAGCGCGCAATGGTGACGTGGGGGTTTTTATTGTGGGTGGTTTGCGCTCGTCCGGCCTACGTGCGCACCGGCGTCTCGCGTGACGCCTGATGCTCAATTGCCAGCCCTGCAAGATGAGTGGCCACGTTTGTGAGGCGAGTCTCTGAGCCTGTCGGCATCCGCGGCTCGCGGTAATACATGGCAAACGAACCAAGGACTTTTCCTTTGCTCGACATTATCGGAGTTGACCAGCAAGCGTGCATACCGATTGCTGCGGCATATGTGCGGTAGTCCTCCCACAGCGGATCTACAAAAATATCACTGACGATCACCGGTTTGCCGCGGAACATTGCCGTTCCGCACGAGCCATGTTTCGGCCCAATCGGGGCGCCGTCGATAGCCTTAACGTACTGCTCGGGCAGACTCGGCGCGGCTCCATGACGGATGTGGTTACCATCGTCACTCAGCAGCAGCACCGAGCAGACCATCTCTGGTGACTGCGACTCGATCAAAAGCACCAGACCCGAGAGGATTTCACTGAGTGGCGCGTTAGCGGTAATCATCTCCTTGATGCGCTCCTGCGCCGCGCGGAATTCTTCGTCGTCCTCCTGAGCCGGGGGAAGAATCGCAAGTAGTTCCCGTGTCTGCGCCACCTCGGGTTCCGTTTGCTCGATTGGAAATTCAGTTTGCTTTAGATCGTCCATCTCTATTTCCGTTTCGGCGGTCATTTTACGCCTGCTGCCGCAACCAATGCCATATCAAGGCGCAGGGCCGGAGACCGCTCGCTCCTGCTCAGAATTACATCACCTCACCTGATGCCCACCAATCCCTGCACTGACTGGATCAATTTCTCTGAGTCGTAGCCGATGCCGTCTTTGAAGACGATCTCAACTTTTTCGATCTCGCTTATGTTCGCGGCGGGATTTCCTCTTACGACCATCAGGTCAGCTTGTTTGCCCGGGGCGATGGAGCCGATGCGTGCTTCCTCGCCAAGAAACCTGGCGCCATTGAAAGAGGCGATCTTGATGGCCTCTACTGGCGTGAAACCGGCTTCGACCAGCAGCTCAACCTCGCGCAAATCCCCGAAACCAGCCACGACGCCGCCATTGCCTGTTGGATCAAGGCCGGCGATGAGCAAGCCTCCGGCGGCGACGAAGGCGCGTTCAAAGTCCATCGACTTGCGCACCAGGGCAGCCGTGGGGGAATCAGACGCGATGCGTGCGCGCGCCGCCAGATAACGCGCGCGCGCGTCTGTATTCATTGCGTTGAGGACGCGGGGATTCAGAACGGCAGCTGCGGCTCCAATCCCGCTTTGCGAAGAGCTCAAAGGGGCACCGGCTTCGAACACCGGCAACGTGGAAGTTAAGGCAACATTTTTCGCGACCAGGGCCTTGATAGTTTGTCTGGCCGCATCGCTGTTCAGATCCAATTGCCGCAGGCTGGCCGAGACCGCCGCGCCCGGGCATTTGTCCGGCTGCTTGTCGGCAACGAATTCCGAATCCGCAAGCAGGCCGTGCTCGAGGTTGTCGATCCCTATCTCTGCTGCTTCACGATAGCCGATCGAGCACAGGTGACCGGTAACTTTAAGCCCGCGCTTGTGCGCTTCCTCGACTACCGCGCGCAGCTCGTCGCGGGTGATGTTCATATAAACCTTGAAGGAGGTCGCTCCTTCATCGGCCCAAAAGTTCACCATGCGGCGCGCATCGTCAGGCCCCGTGAGTTCGTGCATCACCGGCGTGAACGAGCCGCGCCCTTCAAGATACGGCGCCGTGATATGCATCTTTGGACCAATCATGCGACCGGCGTCGATCAGTTTCTTGATTTCGAGATCGGTGAACGGCACGACACTGCCGGTCGTGCGGATAGTGGTGACACCATTGGCGAGATACAGGCGCGGGAAGCTGGTGCCCATATTCGAATACATCGGCGGCGAACCGCCCATGGGGAAAAACATGTGGTCGTGCATGCCTACCAGGCCGGGCAGGACTGAGTAGCCCTTGAGATCGAGAATCTGCGCATTGCCTGGCACCTTCGCAGTGGTGGTGGGTGCGATTGATTGAATCCTGCCGTCGGCGATCACGATCGTTTGATCTTCGAGTGGCGCCGCGCCTGTCCCATCAATTACACGAATATGAGTCAGAGCAATGACCGGCGCTTCGGCGCGGATGAACTGTTGGCGATCTGCTGGCGGTGCTTGCGCCAGGCAAGTGTTGATAACAGTCAACATCAGCAGGAGCAGAATGGTGGTTCTCATGGATCTCTCCAAATGTTTGTCGATTCAAGCTTCGCAAACTAAGGTTCCGGCAAACCAATGCGCCGAATCAGATCCTTAACGCGCGGGTCATCGCGCAAAGGATCCAGGAAGGGGTCGGTCTCGATTCGTGGCAGGAACCAGTCGTGTGCCTGATGGGCCTTTTCAAGTTCGGCAAATACCGCTTCCTTGTCTCCCATTGCTACATAGACGATTGCAAGCCATTAGTTCGCTATATATCTGGCTTTTTCGTTTGCTTTAAATCGATTGATCACTGCCTCAGCTTCCTTTCGGCGACCGATTTTTGAGACGATGCGGTAATGCGAATTTGTTGAATTGGAAGCGAGAGTCTGGGGTCATGTTTTTGACCGGATTACTAAAGCCTCAAGCGGCTCCAACTGTGTCGACTATCAGGAGTGTGTAGTCAATCCAACACGCCGCACAATCTCGGCGAAGCTGGCATCTTTACTGACACTTTGCCATCTCGGATCGACAGTGATGTAAATCATCCAACCGTCGTGAATCTCACAAGCCCGGTTGAGCCATTTGTAGCATTCTTCTCTTTGACCGAGTCCCTTATGAATCAGGGCCAAATCATAAGGCGAAATGTACTGCTGTTCGGACAGCCTGGTCAGATCGCGTAATAGTAACTCGGCATCGGCGGTTTGCCCCGAAACAGCATGACAATGGGCGAGTGAGGCTAGACTTTCCGTGCTGTCGTGCGAAAGCTCCTTGGCTTTCCGAAACTCTTCAAAGGCTCGCTGGTACAGCTTGCGATGCTCATAGACTCGACCCAGCTCAAGGTGTCCTAAGTAATGCGAGTCCATTTCAATGGCCTCATCGAATCGATCTATTGATTCATCAAACCGGCCGGCAAAGTAGAGTAATTCAGCGGCGCTCCGCGTCACAGGTGACGAGAGCGGGTCGAGCTGCAAGGCGATGTTAATCGTTGCAATAGAATCGTTGAAGCGGCCGGTAAAAGCGAGGTAATAAGCGTACCAAAGACTGGCCTGAGCATTGCTCGGATTCAATTCCAGTGCGCGCCGGAATTCTTTTTCTGCCTGCGACCAAGCGAACAGATGCATGCTGATGTGGCCCATCGTCGCGTGAGCCTCACCCAGAGCGTCGTCAAGCTGAAGCGCGCGCGCTGCGGATTGCTGACCTTGTAGAAAGGCCTCTTTCGGCGGCATCGCCTGGATGCCCACGTCGCCGAGCAATGTCTGGCAATCGGCCACGCCCGCATAAGCGAGAGCAAAGTTCGGATCCAGCGAAAGCGCCTGCTGAAAATAATCGATACCTCGACTGGCGTCTTCCTGGGTACGCTTATTCCAAAAGAACCGGCCCTTCAAATAAAGCTCGTACGCTTTACTGTTGCTCGTTTGCAGTTTAGTGAGGCGCTTTTTCTGCGAACGACTAAGTCTTAGTCGAAGATTGTGGGTAATCTGATGGCCAATCTCGTCCTGTAACGCGACGATGTCATCCATTTTTCGCGAGTAACGCTCCCCCCAGAGCAGCGAGCCGTCGGCCGCATCAACTAACTCAACTCCAATCGTCAGACGATCTGCGAGCTGTTGTACGCGCCCGGTAGCTACCGCCCGTACACCTAGTTCCCGGCCTACTTGCTCCGGATCGATTTGCTGACCTTTGTAACGAAAGACCGTGCTGCGTGCCATCACCTTCAATTTAGGCACTTGCGACAAATTGTTGATGATGATCTCGGTCATGCCGTCACTCAGATATTCAGTGTTCACATCGTTGCCGGCATTCTCGAAAGGGAGAACGGCGATCGAGTCGATGCATTTCGTCGAGCGGCGTGGGCGCGAACCGGTTTTTGTTCTCGGCCTGACTTCTTCAGAGCTCAGAATTGCAGTCGCCGATTCGTTATCTACTGAAGATAGCCGTGCCCCATCCAGGCGGCAGAAGATTAGCGCGTCATCAGTTTCTGTGCGGTTGCATTGAGGGCAGCGTTTCATTGGCTGGTGGCTGGACTTCCCTTATCGTGCCGATACCCCCGGAATAGATTGTTAGGTTTTCAATTCCACTAATAACACGAATCCCGCTAGCCCCGACATTTTGTGCCGGAATAATTGAGAGAGCTATCGAACCAATAAAATATGAGGCAGGACGACAAAGACAACCGCGCACCCGAACAGGAGTGGCCCGAATCCGGGCTATGACCGCCAGCACAGGTATGCAATTTTATTGTTGAAAGAATGGCGCAGGAGACAGGACTCGAACCTGCAAGACCTTTCGGTCGGCAGTTTTCAAGCCTCTCACGGCCATCTTTGAACCACCCCTACCAGTAAGCATTTGCCAATATAAACCAGGGTGAGCAGGCGTCAAAGTGTTTCTATTGGGGTAATCCGACCCGACGAACGAACTCGGCAAAACGCGGGTCCGAATGAAGGTTATCCAGCAGCGGGTATTGGCGTACGTTACGAACTTAACATCACTCCACGAGCACCAGCGCAACAATCCACGCTACCAAATCTACTCGGTCGGATGGGCCCTCAAGATATGAGCTGGATAGTCTGACGCAAACCCGGGAGACGCTAATTGAGCGGCAACTTCATAACGGCCTGAGCTTGCAGGCAACTTAGCCAGCCTCAAAGTTATCGAAACCTGGCGAGCGCGTGTTCGCAAATTGGTTTCTCAGAAAATTGCTTGACAGGTTTGGTGGTCTTGTCTTATACAAGACGATTCGCGCGACGATATGATCGCGCACGGTGAGGAAGAAATTTCAATGATAACGAGCAGGACACACAAAGAACACGTAGCCAAATGGCAGCCGTCGGCCGCCATGCGTGGCGTGTGTCTACGGACCGGTCTGAGCTTGTCACCCGTCAATATTTTTAGCGGCAGACTCGGACAAGCGACGTCCATAGATAGCCGTTACATCAGGCAATAATCAGCGGGAGCGGACTCCCGCTCCCAAATCTCAAAGCAAAATCGCGAGAATTGTAAGGAGCGGGCAGCTTCCCTGGGAGGCTTAAAGCCCGCTCCTTTTGTTTTTTGACAATTGAAGTACCTTTTTTGCGAGAGATGAAGGCAGGGAGCCTTCAGCGGATGACCGCGCCGTTGCTTTGCGAGAGTCCCGAGCGTGGCCATCCTCAGGAGAAGTGTGCCTCGAAGTGTGTTCGCGGTACGTTTCTCTCTGCCTTCATCTGTTTTTTAACACACTTGCCTGGATATGGCGATTTGTGATTGTTGGTCTTTGATCCTGGGTCTTAGGTCTTTGAAGTTCTAGTTGATCGTTGGCGCAGACAGACAAAGACCAAAGCCCCAAGACCAAAAACCGTTTTTCTCTGGAAGGGTAGCCTAACTGGTAAGGCAGTAGTCCCGAAAACTACCGCGCGTTTGTCGCTTGCAGGTTCGACTCCTGTCCCTTCCGCCAAAAATCCACAATCCAAACTTCGCAATTCGAAATTTCAGGGAGGCGTCGCCTAACGGTATGGCAGCGGTTTGCTAAATCGCCGCGCAATGCGCGTGCAGGTTCAAGTCCTGTCGCCTCCGCCAATTCTTCGGACCTGTAGCTCAGTGGATTGAGAGCGCGACTCTGCGAAGGTCGAGGTCGCACGTTCAAATCGTGCCAGGTCCACCAGAACATTGCCGATTTCCGATTGCCAATTTCAGATCGGCATTACGCAACCAATTCGGCAATCGGCAATTGAAAATCACAAATGATTTGCCGGCGTAGCCCAATCGGGAGGAGGCGCTAGTCTTAGGAACTAGACAGTGGGGGTTCGAATCCCTCCGCCGGTACCAGGAAATGCAGGACAGGCATTCCCGCCTGTCCTGTTCGTTAAATCACACGGACAGACAAGAATGTTTGTCCTACTCCACGCGTGTAGCCCAATTGGAAGAGGCGGCTGATTTAAGATCAGCTTTATGATGAGTTCGAATCTCTCCACGCGTACCAAACATTCGGGGCGTTAGGCAAGCCAGGCTCAAGCCGCTTGATTTTCAATCAAGAGATGCGTGGGTTCGAATCCCACACGCCCTGCCAACTCTGGGCGAATGCTGATCGTGACTACATCCGTGAAATGTCTCGTCACGTCATTTCTTGTCGCCCTTCTTTGTGGGTTGTAGCTCAAATGGTAGAGCACCGCACTGTGACTGCGGCTTGTGAGGGTTCAAATCCCTTCGACCCACCCAAATCGTTTCCGATTGATAATTGCCGATTGCCGATTGATTTCAAGAACAATCGCCCGATACCGGGGCCGTAGCTTAGCTGGATCAAAGCGCTGCACTGTCGATGCAGAGATCGCGAGTTCAAGTCTCGTCGGCCCCGCCAAAAAACAAACCAATCGGAAATCGGAAATCGCAAGTGACCTGCGTCAGTAGCCAAATCGGATCAAAGGCACCTGCCTCTTAAGCAGGGGATTGTGAGTTCGAGTCTCACCTGACGCACCAATCCTACGGTGCAGTAGCCCGACCGTCAGTGAGGGCTTATTCTTAGAAAGGAGGAAGCAACAATGCCTTACAAGAAGCTGACAATCGGCGGCGCCAAACAGGAAATCCTGTCGTGGGCCAACCACGATTTCAGCATTGAAGAGCAATCGATGCTGCGTGAGGTCTCGCGCTTGCCATGTTTGTTCAAGCACGTCGCGCTGATGCCTGACGCGCATCTCGGTAAAGGCAGCATGGTCGGTTCGGTTATTGCGACAAAGGAAGCAGTGATTCCGGCGACCGTAGGTGTGGATATCGGCTGCGGCATGATGGCCGTTAAGACGCCATTCAAGAGCGGCATTCTCGACGGCAAGTTAAAGGACTTGCGTCTGGCCATAGAAGAAGAAATCCCCGTCGGCTTTAGTGCCTATAAAGAATCAGTTGACGAGTCTTCGTACTGGGACGGCTGGAAAGACTTCAGCGAGTTGCATCAGGGTGTGCACGATCGCAAAGCGAAAGCAATGAAACAGTTGGGCACGCTGGGTGGCGGCAACCACTTCATCGAAGTTTGTCTGGATACAGATAACTTCGTCTGGTTGATGCTGCACTCGGGCTCGCGCAACATCGGCAAGGAGTTAGCCGAACGTCACATCTCGACAGCAAAGTCACTGTGGAGACTCTCGGAACTTCCGGCACCGGATCTCGCTTACTTCATCCAAGGTACGCCGGAGTTTGCGGCGTACTGGAAAGACCTGAAGTGGGCGCAAGCGTACGCGATGAAGAATCGCGAAATCATGATGACGCGTCTGCTGAAGGTCTTCAACAACATGTTTAATCATCGCCAGCCGTTCAAGCCGGACATGGCGGTCAACTGTCATCACAACTATGTCGCGCTCGAAGAGCACTATGGCGAAAAAGTTTTCGTCACGCGAAAGGGCGCAATCAATGCTGCGGAGGGCGTCTACGGCATCATCCCCGGTTCGATGGGCGCGAAATCGTTCATTGTTCAGGGATGCGGCTCAGCAGAGAGTTTCAACTCCTGCTCCCACGGGGCTGGACGCAAGATGTCGCGGGGTGCTGCCAAACGAGCCTTCACCAAAGACGACTTGGCGCGCCAGACCTCGGGCGTTGAATGCCGCAAAGATGTAGGCGTGCTGGATGAAATTCCCGGCGCTTACAAAGACATCAAGGCGGTGATGCGAAACCAGAGCGATCTGGTGAAGATCGTCGCTGAGATCAAGCAAGTGGTCTGCGTCAAAGGATGAAGGCGGAATGATGAAGGATGAACGATGAAGGACTCCTTCGTTTTCAAATTCGCAATCCGAAATCCGCAATCCGAAATTCCCTTGCTCCTGTAGCTCAACTGGAAGAGCGCGACGCTTCGAAACCGGGTTCCCCAGCGCGGCAGCCGCGCTGGGGTGGTCGTACGTCGAGGCTGCGGGTTCAAGTCCTGCCGGGAGTTCCAAAATCTTCGCGGAAGTGATGTAGCTGGCAACATGCGAGTCTTCCAAACTCGCTTCGAGAGTTCGAATCTCTCCTTCCGTTCCAACTTGCGCGCGTCGCCAAGCGGCTAAGGCGCCGGATTGCAGATCCGGTATCGTGAGTTCGAGTCTCACCGCGCGCTCCAACAGATCGGTCCAAAGTCTAACGTCCAAAGTCCAACGTCCGGATTCTCAACCAAACCAGACTTTGGACCTTGGACATTGGACATTGGACTAAACAAGAAAGGAGGTGCCGAGTGATGGCACTCAATGGCAGAGTTTTGCTGCTCAATCAAACCTACGAGCCGCTCGGCACCGTGAGTGTCGCGCGCGCAATCATCATGACGTTCAAGAACACAGTCTTCGTCGAAGAGTTCGACGGCGATCGCGTACTTCGTTCGGCACGTGATGAGTTCCCAGTGCCGTCGGTAATCCGCCGGCGCACTTACATCAACGTTCGCCGTCGTCGTGAAGCTTCGGGCATGAAGCGCTTGAGAATTTACATGCGCGACAAGTTTCGCTGCCAGTACTGCGGCGAAAAGAAGGGCGTGGCTGAATTAACGCTCGATCACATTCTGCCGCGTTCGCGTGGTGGTGATAACTCGCCGGTGAACATAGTTACGGCTTGCGTGCCTTGTAATAATCGCAAGAGTAATCGCACGCCGGCGGAAGCACGCATGCCTTTGCTGACTTCGCAGACGGCGCTGCGCGTGAAGCTCGAACGCGTTGTGCTTTGTCACTATGCGGAAGCAAGAGCCGATTGGCGCAAGTACCTGTTCATGGATATGCACGATGATCGTGATGTGATGGACAGGGTGCATCGCGAAAGACGGTCTTAGGTCTTTGATCTTGGGTTTTTGGGATTTGTAACGAGCGCCGAAGATTAGGAAACAAAGACCAAAGATCAAAGACCTAAGACCAAATCTGGTCGGATAGCTGAGACGGATTAGCGCGGGTCTGAAAAACCCGAAAGGTTGGTTCGATTCCAACTCCGACCACCAATAAACAGTCCAAGGTCCAGCGTCCAATGTCCAATGTCAAGATGGAGGATACAGACGTTGGACTTTGGACACGGGACATTGGACGCTTTGTGCCCGAGTAGCTCAATTGACAGAGCGCTGGTCCTACAAACCAGAGGTTGAAGGTTTAAGTCCTTCCTTGGGCACCAAATCTAATTAACAAGTTATCGGGGCGTGACTCATCCCGGCAGAACGGTGACTGTCTGGGAGCGTGGAGTTCGCAGAGGCGCTCCGGCCTCACGCCCCGACCCATATCCGAGTCAAAAATCCAACATCCTAAAGCCAAAGTCAGCGAGCAGGAAAAAAATGTTTTGAACCTTTGACTCCAGACTTTGGACTTCGCTTGGGGCCTGTAGCTCAGCGGAATTAGAGCGTCTGTCTTCTAAACAGAATGTCGCAGGTTCGAGTCCTGCCAGGCCCGCCAGACGCGTTGCGGAGTAGCTCAAACTGGAAAGAGCGTTCGTCTCATAAACGAGAGGCTGCGGGTTCGAATCCCGCCTCCGCGACCAATTTCTTCGGGGCTATGATCTAACGGGATGATGCCTGCCTTGCAAGCAGGACGTAGAGGTTCGACTCCTCTTAGCTCCACCAAATTATTTGGCGATGTAGCTCAATTGGATACAAGAGCGTCGGTCTTGTAAACCGGACGATAAGGGTTCGACTCCCTTCATCGCCTCCACGAACAGATGATCGGACGGGCAGAGAGACTATTTTCCCTTTATCATTTTTTCCATATGGCATTTTTCATTGGAATGGTTTTGGTTTTGGCGCCCCTCAACATCCCAACCGTACTGTGGCGTAGCCAAGTTGGTAAGGCACCGCACTGTTAATGCGGCCATGCGAAGGTTCGAATCCTTCCGCCACAGCCATTTTCGAAACGATGAATTATGAACGAGGAGCGATGAACGCCTGGATAACTATTATCATTCATCATTCATCGTTCCGCGTTCATCGTTGCTTGTTGACCCGGAGCTCGAGTGACAGAGCGGCGGCCTTTTAAGCCGTGAGGTGCGGGTTTGAGCCCCGTCGGGTCAACCAAAATATTTGTGCTTCGTGCTTTGTACTTAGTATTTTGTTTCGCCTGCCGAGAGTTGAATCATCCAACTTCGTCTAGTCTCAAATTCAAAGACCAAAGCACAAAGTCCAAAGACCGTTTTTGTTCGCGGTGTAGCTCAACGGCCAGAGCACTCGATCGATAATCGAGCGATGACGGTTCAACTCCCTCCGCCGCGACCAGACACACAGTTCCAGGTTTCAAGTCTAAGGTTTCAAGTCAGAGAGGCAATACGTTAGCTGACAATCGACCTGGAACTTGGAACTTCGGACTTAAACTCAATTGCGGGGCATAGCTCAACCGGTAGAGCAGCCGCCTTATAAGCGGTTTTAGCGCCAGATCAGCGCGAGGTTCTGGGTTCGAATCCCAGTGCCCCGACCAACGATGTCCAAAGTCCAATGTCAAAAGTCCAAAGTCATGATGGACAAACAGACTTTGGGCATTGGACTTGCCACTTTGGACTGCTCTGATTGCGGGATGGTGTAACCGGCAACACGTCGGGCTTTGAACCCGAAAATGAAGGTTCGACTCCTTCTCCCGCAGCCATTTCTTTTCTGAACTTCGCAAAAGGTATTTCGATTGTCACCAGGCAATAGAAGTGTGAGGTAACGAATAATGGCAAACAAGACTCTATTCAAGTCGCTAATCGGCAAGCTGGTTCCGGCAACTGATGCCATCAACGAAGAGCGCGCCCCGGCATATGCGCTTTCACCAAAGCACCAACTGGCACAGTACGCCGCAACGGGTTGTCTGAACACAACCTTCTACGCGAGCGCAATTGACCAACTGGCGAAGGTGCTTGAACTGTGCGCCGATCTCGACGCTGAGTTCATCGCCATGACTGCGGTGTTCTGTCGCGAGCGTGGTT
>DATGYM010000078.1:0-3983 GCA_035297925.1 Pyrinomonadaceae bacterium
TCATTTCCGGCCGTTCACTGAGGTAATGCGTAAAAGCCGGCGCGAGGTTACGCGGGAACTTGGCGAGCAACCGTGGATCGCACGGATGTTACGGATGAGTCAGACGACACTCGCTGAGTCATTGTTGTTGAACAGGGACGAATACCTCGGCCAGGCTGTGTTGTTATGGGCGACCTATTGATTGAAAGAGATCGTGACCATGGCTGTATTCTTCTGCCGGTGAGTGCCAAAAGGCGAGGCCCCCAGCAACTGCACGGCGCCCCGCCTGATTCAGATCCAGAAGTATGGCGGAGTTCGCTTACGGAGTCCGCAGGAGCCCGTCGGCCACGCAAATTGGCTTCAGAAGTTGTGTTTTGCTTTCCTGCCTTGCGTTTCGATGCGTTCTCGCCATATCGCGATAGCCGATACTGCTCCGCGCCCAAGCCAGGGAAGGAGAAGCAGAAAAGTTATGATTATCGTTCCGCTATCTTGATGGTCCATAGGTTTCGATCCTTTCTTTTCTGTGTTCACCCCCGTACTGCGTAAGATTTGGCGCAAGGTTACGCGGAAAAATCAGAAGACAGACGAACCGCGGATTACGCGGATGTCACGGATTCGGGAGCGGTCGGCGCGGCGACTTGGATTTCAGTTGGCGTCTGACACAGACGCCCTACAATTGTCATCGGATCTGCAACAGCGCGGTCGCGCCCTGCCGGATCTTTCTGAATGATCCTATATCCGTGTTATCCGTGGTGAAATTATTTCTGCTTTTCCTCACAGAGTTTTTGAAAAGCGGGATCAGCGCGCAAAGGATCCCAGATCGGATCAAGTCTAAGAACGGCTGGCGTAGCTGGCATTGGGCCGTAAAGCCAACTAATGTACGGCGTTTGTAACAGCCGGTTCAGAGTTGAGATCGAGTGGGTGCTGTCGCCGAACATCATCTGAATCAGCGCCAGTACCTCTTCGCGGGTAGGACCGGATAGTGGATCTGTGGCACTCGACAAAAGGGTGGTGGCACGTTCCGCTTCACTCAACGCCATCTCCTTTTCCTCTAGCGCGGCATTAGCAAGCGCCAGTTGTTGCGCAAGAAAGGAGTTATCCGGTTGATCGCGGCAAAGCGGCTTCAGCGTGTCGCGTGCCTGTTCAGCGGTTGCTTTTGCCCCCGCAGTGTCACCGGCAAGGCGTTGAGCAAAAGCCAGTATCACTTGGTTCGTGCCTTGGTCGATTTGAGAAGCAAACTGAAATTGCGCTTGCCGGGCTTGCAGCAATCGAACGGCCTCACTGTGATTACGTTCAAGCCTCAGTTGAGTCATCTTCGTAATGAAAGGTTGAATTGGACTCTGCACGTTTATTCCCATTAACAGCGTCGCAGCTTCTTTTAGATTGCCCTCTGCCTGATAGGTCCCGGCTTTTGCCGCGACGATGTCGAGATCGTCTGGGGTAATTTCCAGTGCGCGGTCGTAGAGCTTTAGCGCGGCTGGGAACTTTCGCAGCATAGCGTAAGTCCATCCAGCATTGCTAAGGACCTCTGCGTTGCGTGGATCGAGGGCGAGACAGCGCTCAAAGTGTGCAATGCTTTCATCCCACTTCCCCTCCCGCCGGGTAACTAAACCAAGGGCATAAAGTATGTCGCTGCTACCTGGCAATATCTCGCTGAGACGCGCGAAAGTTTCTTGGGCGAGGCCGTAATCACGCAATACCCAGTATTGATAATACCCAAGGGCGAGCTGCGTCTCGGGCAGGTTTGGACTCAATTCTTGCGCATTTTCTAAAGCTCGTCTTGCAACGTCGCGTCGAGCCTGGGTTTGGTCCGCGCGAATGAAGTAAAGTGCCGCGTCTGCACGGGAAAGTCGCGCCCAGGCCAGCGCAAAACCTGGATCAAGTTGCACCGCCCGTTCATAAGAAGTAATGGCGTTCCTTTGCGCGTCGTTCGAGTAAGCGGTGCGTGCGTCAAACACCAGGCCGCGCAGATATGCATCGTAGGCTTCCGAATTGTTTGTCGGTTTGACTGTTAAGGCCTGCGCTTCGCGCGCGGTCAGCTTTACTTGCAACGACTCGGCGATTCCTCTCGCGATCTCACTTTCAACAGCGGTGATGTCAGTCAGCTTGCGGTTGTACGTGTCTACCCAGATGTAGGAGTTGGTTTGCGTGCTAATCAACTGCACGTTGACCCGTACCTGATCGGCCTCTCTTTGCACGCTGCCTTCGAGTATGTTCGATACGCCGAGCTGCTTCGCAATGTCGTGAAGATCCCGTGATTTGTCCTGATATTGCAGCGTGGAGTTGCGCGAAATGACTCTCAAATCATGGATTGTAGCCAACCGGGCCAGGATCTCCTCGTGTATACCTTCTGCGAAATAGGCGTTATCTGGATCGGGACTGAGGTTTTCGAACGGAAGCACCGCGACTCCCTTTGTTGTGCCAACCTTCTCGGGAAGTGGTTTACCTTTGCAAAGCGTCCAACCAATCGCCACCGCCAAGGCAACCAGCAATGCCATCAGTGCAAAAATGGCTGGCTTCTTTTGATCCATTTGCGAGACGCCTTTGTGACGCGTGAGTACCGCTCTTATGTTCGGCAGGCGCGAGCGCTCCCTCTCTTACCGCGTTAATTCCTTCAAACGCTACGTCTGAACTACAGAGATCAGATGGCGCAATTCGTCTTCGACGTCGCCGGGCATAGCGACCGTATGGGCGATTTCCTCGCGCAATAACGTTTGGTAACGCTGACGAAATCGGTAGAACGCTTGTTTAACTGCGTTCTCGGTCATGCCGAATTCGGTCGCGACCTGGGCTTGCGACGGACGGTCTGGTTCGTCCATGAGCATTTTCTTCATCTGATCAAAGAAGCGCACATTCCCAGCGCTGCGATACTCGTCTTGCAGTCGCGCCATCACTTGCTCCAATACCGTCAACGCCCAACGCCGTTCATAGATTTGGTCGGCCGTGAGCCGATCGCAGCGTTCCGTCTCGATGCGCTCTCCCTCCTGAATGTCGTCGAATGGAATTAAGCGTTGTCCTTTACCGCGTTTGAGCGCCATGGCATGACGCGACTCGTCAGCAAGAAAATGTTTCACTGAGGCAAGCAGGTAGGAACGAAGTCGTCCTTTTTCCTTGCGCACACTGTTCAGATCTTTGCGCTCGAGTAACAACGCGAAAAAGCCCTGGGTAAGATCTTCGGCGTCCTCAGCGCCGGCGCCATGCCGCCTCACGTAACCATAGATGGGCCGCCAATACGTGCGGCAAAGTTTTTCGAGAGCCTTCTGTGCCGCCGGCGATTCACCCTGTGCCTCGAGCACCACGCTCCAGTGCGTAGTAGCAAAGATCCCCGGAGAACGGACCGTCTCGTCGGTCGCGCTCAGTGACGTCAGCGAATGTTCCGTAGGAGGCA
Source organism: Pyrinomonadaceae bacterium (assembly GCA_035297925.1). Taxonomy (GTDB): domain Bacteria; phylum Acidobacteriota; class Blastocatellia; order Pyrinomonadales; family Pyrinomonadaceae; genus PSRF01. Next base: position 3,368 of record DATGYM010000078.1, read on the forward strand.
TATTACAATGCAAACAAACGACGGCACGAAAGGCAAGCTTGGATTGCGAGAGCGTAAATCTGTTTCGAGTTACGCCTCAAATCGATAACCGTGGAGTTCAATTTCTTTGGCGAATGCGTTCTCTACGATTCGCCGTTGTTGCTCGTTGAACACTTCCTGATATGGCCGCCGGTCGGCGCGATATTCCGATTTCGCTGCGACACCGAGGGTGCCATCAAATGGAATGTTAAGCTGCGCGAAAATTTCACCCAGCTCCGCAAGCAGGTTTTCAAAGCGAACAATTTGATCGACGATGATTTTGCTCCGCGAACGATCCAGGTACCGGAAATCGTTAATGGGAAATCGCCCGCGAGCGAGATACTCGTCCAGCGAGAGCCCGCCGCCTTCGCGCGCGGCGTGCATATTGTAATGAGACAAAACCTTGTCCCACGGATTTCGTTCTACACAAAATTTGAAGTAGCCATTCCAAACGGCGGCGGGAACGCGTTGCTTCACCTCGCGCGCCGGCATGTGATTATAAAATTTCGTGCGGCTCGTCATTGTATGGCGCAACGCGGAGAAAAATTTGCCCGGTCGTTCGAGGATTTCGGGAACCGGATTGATCAGGCCCTCATAA
>DATGYM010000079.1:0-6827 GCA_035297925.1 Pyrinomonadaceae bacterium
CCGCAAGCAGGCGATGCCGGATTTCACGGCGCGGTGGTCATACGCAGTCGGGAACCAGAGGGTTAGCCAACAAAACCTTCGACTTGTGCCGCCCTTGCGAGATTGAGTAATATTATATTTGCCGGGGCTGGGACTTATGCCGCGCGTGTTTGCCGCGGGTTAGGCGTAAAGATGCCAGACCGCGCACCACTTCCTGCAAGTCAAAGATATCGCGCCCGCGCGGAAGAGTGCCGAATTCAGGCCGAGTCATTTCGCGATCCGAAGGCGCGCACCCAAATGCTCCAGCTTGCCGCCGACTATGAGCGCAAGGCTGTGCGAGCAGAAGCGTTCGAGATTGAAGAACCGAAAACGAACAAGTCGGTCTAACTTTTCCGAGGCCATCAGCGATAGCATTCGCTTCAACTTTTCCCCTGAATTAGTGCATCGTATTGGTCTGTCGAGTTCCCTCCACCGCAAGCGTCAACCTAACTTAGGCACGTATGATTCGAAATCGGAGGGGGATATGACCAAGTTAATGTCTAAGTCGGAGCTCATTCAGAAGATCGTTGCGCAGCATTCGAACAAGATGGCGCGCAAGGACGTAAAGGCCGTGATCGAATCGCTCGCCGCGATCGGCTACAAGGAGCTCAATAAAGCAGGAGCGTTCTTTTTGCCCGGATTTGCCAAATTTGTTGTTATCAAGAAGCCAGCAACAAAGGAGCGGAGCGGGATCAATCCTTTTACGAAAGAGCCAATGATATTTAAGGCAAAGCCGGCGCGGAAGGTCGTCAAGGCTCGGCCAGTAAAGGCCATCAAAGCCGCAGTCTTGTAGCGTTGAAACATCTTTCCCTGCCAGTTCTGTCAAACTAAGCTGCCGCCTTTTCTTAAAGAATGGAGAGTGGAATGGCCAAGAAAGCAAAACGCCGACGCATCAAGCGAATGGCTTGGACAAGGGCTGAAGTGGCGGAGCTAAGACGCTATTCGAAGGACAAGATGGGGGTGAAGAAAATTTCTAGACTGATGAAGCGTTCCGTTGGCTCACTCCGCCAAAAGGCCAGGGCGTTACGTATCAGGCTCGGCCATCGTCGTTGAAGATAAGGCCCGACCTGATAACCGCTTAGGTCAGAAGCGGACGTAAGTTCTCTGATCGCGATGTCCGTTTTTGGTCATTAGCGGACATGACAGCGTCTGTTTGCGATGTCCGCTTTACCCCCAATAGCGGACATTTGCCCGCAACATTTCCATGTCCGCTTTGTGCCAGAAGCGGATATTACGCAGTTCATTCGATCACCTCGTCGGCACGGTCGAGCAACGTTGGTGGCACCGTGAGGCCGAACGCCTTAAGATCGACACTGCCATGGTCATTCGCAACCCTGAAAAGAATTTCGAAGAGTTGTGGAAGACCTTCCACAATAGATATCCATTTTTCGAACTGAGAAATGTCGACTGGAAAAAACAGTATGACACCTACAGACCAAAAGTCACAAGGGAGACCAGTGATGATGAGCTCTTCGATATTTTCTGCCGAATGCTCGCCCCGTTGCATGACGGGCATGTTGAGCTGATAGCCAAAGCAAGCGCGGATCGGAAGAAACGATACTTCACCCCAGAGAAAAAGCCCAGATTTTGGCAGGAATTCACGAGCCGAGAGATCAAGCAACTCTTCAAAACGACCGAGAAGACTCTTGTCGCCAATGGTTTCGGGCAGCCTACAGAGACTCAGGCCTGGATGCTTCACTATTGCAAGTCACGGGCATTTGGTTACATCCGGATCCTCGAGCTGGAAGGCGTTAAAAAGGGGAGTTTGACTGCCGCTCTGGACAGGATTGTCGGTGACTTCAAGGACTCGGACGGCGTCGTCATCGATATCCGTAACAACCCCGGCGGTGACGATAGTACCGCAATCACGATCATCAATCGGTTTTGCGACCGCAAGCGAGTCGCGTTCCACAGGAAGACAAAGATTGGCCCCGGCGAAGATGCCTTTACAAGCCGGAAGACCTGGCACATCGAACCGCAAGGTGACGCACAATTCACCGGGCCAATCGTACTCTTGACCTGTGATTCTGTTTTCAGCGGCGGAGAGGCCTTTGCGCTGGCGATAAAGCAACTGCCTCATGTTACGATCATAGGTGATCATACCAACGGCATATTCTCGTACCAACTCGAGAAGAAACTCCCCAATGGCTGGCGTTACTGTTTGTCGTACCAGAAGTACTTTTCAGCTGACATGGTGTGCTACGAAGGTAAGGGCGTGCCAGTCGACATCAAACTACTCAACAAGAAGACCGATATTGAAAACGGCGTCGACCCGTTGATTATCCGCGCATTGAAAGTGTTGAAGTCAAAGAAGAACGCGGGAGCGGCGAATAAGAGATGATTGATTGCGCGCGGCTCTTGTTTTCCCTTGGATCAGCACGCGCGAGTAGCTTCCGCCAGCACGCAGCGAAGTCGTACACCAGCTTGACCCCGACAAGTGTGGACTCGAACGCCGCGCCGGGATCGAGGCCCAATTGTAGCATTTCCTATCGGACGAGCACCGTGCATGATTGTTAACGAATCCCGAAAATGAACAGATGATGAACAACACTATCAGCAGATGTTTATACAGCCGGGTTCACTATCCCCCCGCAACGTGAATTCGGTGAACCTGATGAGCCGCACCGCTGATATGAGGTCTGCGCGTCCCGGCCCGTCGGGCGACAGCCTGAGTTGGGTGGTTGGAAATAAAGACGAAGGCGGGGCACTCAAGCTGGTGCCCCGAGGAAACAAGGCAGGTCCTTCTCCTCAAGGTATGTAGTATGTAGTATGTAGTATGATCATCGAGTTTAGGTATGTAGTATGATCATCGAGTCAAGGTATGTAGTATGATCATCGAGTCGCCATTACAGTTGATTTTTCGTGATTTGTTTTATCGTCTTGCAGCTTTTGCCGGAAGTCACGACGTGTTTCTAAAGTTGGAAGGGTTCAATATAACGGGCTCGATTAAGGTCAAGACTGCGATAGGGCTTGTTGAGAACTTGGAACAGCGAGGTCTTGCTAGGCCAAACGAAACCGTATTAGTCGAATCGTCATCAGGAAATCTTGGACTAGCGCTTAGTTTGGTATGTGCCATCAGAGGCTACAGATTTATTTGCGTGACCGATCCAAACGCTAATCGCGCGACTATAAGAGGCATGGAAGTCTATGGGGCGAAGGTTATAGTCGTTGAAGATCGCGACCCCGTTGAGGGATACTTGGGAAGTAGGTTAAGGAAAATCGATCAAATACTGCAATCGGACCCAAATGCAATCTGGCTCAACCAATATGCTAACATAGCCAACAAAAATGTTCATGCCGAGCAGACGGCAAATGAGATTGCGCGCGAATTTGATAAAGTCGATTGGGTTTTTGTCGGGACCGGCACTACTGGTACCTTGGCCGGGATCTCAGAACGACTTCGTCAGAAATTCCCAAGGATTAAGGTTGTGGCCGTCGAGCCGGTAGGCTCTGTCACATTCGGAGGCGCGCCCGGCAAAAGAAACATCCCTGGCATTGGCACAAGCGTGAGACCAAAGCTCGCGGACCTCGTCAAGCCGGATAGAATCGTCGCAGTGAACGAAGAAAAAACGGTTGAAGCTTGTCTTTCTTTCGTTCGAGAATATCACGTGCTTGTTGGGGGAAGCACCGGAACAGTCCTGGCCGCTGTACAACAGCTAGCTCCAGAGTTCAGGCGCGACGACACTATAGTCGCCATATCCGCGGATCTCGGCGAAAAGTACTTAGACACTATTTATAACCCAGCCTGGGTAGAGCAGGTCATTGTACCTGAAGATGACAGGCCAGTGCCAACTTATGCGCTCCTCGCGGCTGAGTGAGGCACTGAAAAAGCGTTTTATCGCCGCGGTCACAGCCGGCGCCCTGAGGCAAGGAGTGCCAACTGACCCGTCATCGCCGGCGTGCGTCAGCAAACTGATTGACACGATCGGGGGCGAACAATATCTCAGTCGGGCGTAATGGGAGAATAAAACGTGCTATCCGCTCCCACATTCTACGTTGTTCCCGGCTCGACAGTTAAGCGTGTAATTGACGACAATAAGAAGCAAGTGTTCGATGCTGTTGAGGCGGCATACCGTCTTCACGGCTCCGGAAATACTCTAAATCCGGACAGCTACTTCCTCCGATATCCAGATAGACCCAGCGCTCGCATCATCGCGTTGCCAGCCCATCTCGGCGGTGCCGTTCAAAAAAGCGGCATCAAATGGATATCGAGTTTCCCGGAAAACAGGGCCAGCAACTTAGCCCGAGCGTCGGCAGTCCTGATTCTGAACGATGCCACGACAGGGTATCCCCTGGCCTGTATCGAGGCATCGCTAATCAGTGCTACGCGCACTGCCGCCTCTGCCGCGTTGGCAGCAGAGCATATTTCCCTCAATCCCTTTAAAGGAACCCTCGGCGTAATCGGAACCGGGGTAATCGCCCGTACAACCGTCGAGTGGCTTTTATTTCGAAATTGGAAGTTTCGTAAAATCAGTCTGTACGATGTGGACCGCAAGGAGGCGGAGCACTTCAGTAAGTGGCTTCGCGATCAACACAACCTGCAGGCCGACATTCAAGATCGTTTGGAGGGCGCTATATCCGGCTCTTCTCTGATACTATTCACCACGACCACGCTGGACCCTTATCTTGCCGATGAAAAGCTGTTCGAGCACTACCCCACTGTCCTACATTTGTCGCTCCGCGATATTTGCGTGAATGTGATTCTCACATCGCAAAACATTGTCGATGATGTGGATCATTGCCTGAAGGCAAACACTTCGCTCCATCTAACGGAAATGGCGATGGGAAATAGGGACTTTGTCTCGGGTAGTTTGGTGGATGTTTTAGAGAAGAAGTTCAAACTAGATCATGACAGGCCTCGCATATTTTCGCCATTTGGGCTTGGCGTTCTTGATCTTGCAGTAGGCAATTTTGTACTCGAGGCAGCAAAATCGTCCGGCGCGGCAATTGCGCTACCAGACTTCTTCAGCAATTCTGCCCGGTGGTGACGAAGATGCCGGACTTTTTCGAATTCGAAATACGTCAACTTCAAGCGCGGAGCACTCAAGAGCTAAAAGTGTTTCGAAGGAAATAGGGCAGGTCATTCCCATTCAGAACAAGCGAGGGGCAGATTACACGTGTCAGGTGTATGGAGTTGCAATGAGTGGGATCAACTGGAAGAAGTCATTGTAGGCAATCCGCTGAATGCGCGGTATCCTACGCCAGACCGAAGCACACAGCTCGCGGAATTTCCTGACCGTTCATTGGCCGAAATTCCGTGCGGCGCTTTTCCGCAGCGGATTATTGAAGAGACGGAAGAGGATTTGAATGGATTTGCCAAAATCTTGGAAGGTTTGGGCATCACTGTCAAACGTCCGGACACGTGGCCACACGCTACCAAATTTTCCACGATCCATTGGGAGGCTCAGGGGTACTACAATTATTGTCCCCGCGATGTTTTGTTGATCGTCGGCGACCACATTATCGAAACGCCCAATGTTATCCGCAGCCGCGCCCAGGAAACGTTCAGCTATCGCACGTTGCTCATGGAGTATATGAAGTCAAGCGCAAAGTGGTACAGCGCCCCCAAGCCCATGCTTTTGGACTCACTCTTCGAAGGCGTTGATCTAAACAAGCCCACGCCACGCAACGATGAGCCGGTCTTTGATGCAGCTAACGTCCTGCGTTTTGGCAAAGATTTAATCTATCTGGTCAGCGCTACGGGTAACGAATTGGGGGGACATTGGCTACAGTCGATTCTAGGCGATAAATATCGGGTCCATTTCCTCAAAGATGTTTACTATGGCAGCCATATTGATTCGACCATTGTGGCCTTACGCCCTGGCTTGCTCCTCGCCAATCCTGCTCGCGTTAATGACGACACCCTGCCGAAAATCTTGAAGCAGTGGAAAGTCATTTACAGTTCACCGATGGAGAACACAGACAGATATGATGCCGACTATCTGTCCAAATGCATTGGCAGTGACTGGATTGACATGAATGCATTCAGCATCAATCCAAATTTAGTCGTGGTCGATCGAAATCAGCCGTCTCTCATAAAACTCTTAGAGAAGGAGGGTCTTGATGTAATCCCCCTAAAATTGCGGCACTCCAAACTGTTGGGCGGTGGACCTCATTGCGTTACCTTAGACGTCCGCCGAACTGGAACGCTACAGCGATACTTCGATTAAACGTGGTACTTTCGCCATGCTCAACCAGCGGCCACCTTTGACGTTTGATGTCAAGACCCAAGTGTCTCTGAGAACTTGGGAGTCTCTAAGAACTTGGGAGAACCTGGGGGTCTAGACTTACGAGCACGTGAGGAAGAGTTTTGGCGGCAATTTTTGTAACAACTGCTCTCGCGGTTTTCTTTGCGCTGACGTTTATGGCTTGGAGGCGGTACCTTTGGGCGGCGGAGAAGGTGCCGCACGGGCAGGCGGATACCTGCCAATACACCTTGACGGATGTCTTCGGCGACCGTCCCCTAGTGAACGTACCGCATCAGAAAGGAGTCCGTTGGCTCACAGAGGTCTTCAGCCGCTCCGCCGAGAAGTTTCCGCATCTCACGGCCTTACAGATTCCCCACACCGGAGAATCCCTGACCTTCGCTGAGCTCGACGCGCGAGCGGAAAGCGTGGCCGCCGCCCTTTCTCCCTTCCTCACAGGCCCCGACCAGGTCGTGGCCGTGGCCATGTCGCAAGACAACTGGCAAATCGTGGCCTCCCACCTCGGTATTCTCAAGGCTGGCGGCACCGTGATGTTCCTCGATACCACCATGCCCGACGCCCTGATCACCCACATGCTCAACGACGCACAGCCGGTAGCTATTC
>DATGYM010000080.1:0-11748 GCA_035297925.1 Pyrinomonadaceae bacterium
ACCACGAAGTTTGTCTATGATGGCTCTGATGTGATCCGCGATCTCGACGGCACTGGTAGCACAATCGCCGACTACCTCAATGGCCCTGGTCTTGACAACAAGCTAAGGCAAACGAGCGGAGGAGTGGCTTCCTACTTCATCACCGATCATTTGGGCACAACCCGGGGACTCACCGACGGTAGCGGCAATCTCGCAGCTAGTATTGGTTATGACTCGTTCGGCAACTTTACCAGCGGATCAGCTTCAACGCGGTACACCTACACCGGTCGTGAGCTCGATGCCGCCGCCAGTGTCATGTACTACCGCGCGCGCTGGTATGACCCACAGCAGGGGAGGTTCATGTCGGAGGATCCCATCGGTTTCCGTGGGCAAGACATCAACTTCTACGGCTACGTTAAGAACAGCCCGCTCTTTTACAGGGACCCGAGTGGCTTGCAGCGGTGTGACCCAATTGTTGCTGCTATTCTCGGGGCGGGCGTAGGAGGTCCAGTCGGCTTCATAGCCGGAGGAATACTAGGACCGCCGGTCGGTGCTGCTCTGGGTGGGGTGAGCGCTGCAATCGTGGGCACCTTTGCTGAGCCAGGCGGAGGTACAATTCTTGGCGGCGGTGGTGGAGCCACGGCTGGTGCGGCTGCCGGCGCCACCGCAGGCCCCTGGGTTGGCGGCGTTATTGGAGCAGGAATCGGAGCATACGTTGGTTATAAGTACTGCAGCGGTGATGATGTCTGCGACAAAACAGATACAAGGCCGTGGTCTCCAAATCCACCCAAGGACGAAGATCGGGTGAGACGCTGCGACAAGCAGTACTACGAAGTCGACACTCCAACATGTAACGGAATCACCCGAATGCGCGGTGCGGAGGCAGGAGCGAGATGTCACGCGTCAGCGGCACAGCGATACGCCGCTTGCTTGGCCGGTTTGCCACTGCCTCCGCTGGATCCCTGGAATAATTGATCACCTACCAAGTCTTAGATCGGAGAACCTCATGTACTTGGACGAGCTCGGAGAAATCATAGCCGTTCGTGATTTGGACATTGTCGAGGAACGGGAAACCGAAAGAAAGGTTCGGGTAACAATAGGAAAACCACAGGCTTTCCCAGACTCAGGCGGCTATTACTGTCCGTTCCAAATCACAGGAATTGGTGGGGAAGAGATCAAATACGCGGCTGGCGTTGACGCAATGCAGTCGCTGCAGTTGGTCATGGTAATTATTGGCGCAACGTTGCAGTTTCTCAATGGTGAAACCGGAAACCGTCTTCACTGGAAAGGGGGCAGTGAGGGCGACTTGGGTTTTCCCACTGCTGTTTGACTTCGGCAAGGCTACGGAACCTACCCTCGAATTTCAATTTGGTATCCCGCCCTAAACCCGCCGCCCCTGGATCGATTCCAATTGAACCATTTGCGCCGTGAAAGCAAGGTTGGTGTAACGAGGATAAGGGTGCATTTGTAGAGACTAAAAAGGTGGGCTTGATTCACTATCCGAAGTTTGATGAAGATGTAATCCTTGTACAACGAGCAGAAAAAAGAACTAACTCAAGCGGTTCAGGCTCGCGCATCGCTGCCGAATGGTGTCGTCACAACCTCTCAATACGACGGCCTCAATCGCCTGACGCGGTTAACGCACGCGAAAGGCGCCAACACGCTGGCTGATTTTCAATACCAATTCAACGCCGTCGGCAACATCACGCAGATGACCGATGGTGCTGGTGACAGCAATTACACTTTCGACTCGCTGGATCGTCTCACCGCGGCGACGCATCCGAACCCCAGACCAACGAGAGCTACACCTACGACGATGTCGGCAACCGCACGGCTTCACATCAGTGGTCCAGTTACACGTATCAAGCATTCAATCGTCTCGCCGCCGGTGGCGTCAGCGCGGAAGAACGTGAAGGGCCTCCTCCATGTGGCGGTTCGCATCGGCCACTGCTTCCGCCGGACTGCGGCCGTTCTGACGAGCGCTCAGGTAGGGCGCATACCAGTCCCACCAGTTGTGCTGGGTGTGCGTCTGCTCGAATCCGTCGTGGTGCTCTGCCGTCTCGTGGAGAAGTTCTGCAAGGGTTGCGACGCCCACCGCCTGGGCGCGCGATGGCTCCCACTCACGGCCGGGAAGTCTTGTTGTGATCTCCTGGAGCAACCAGCAATTCCGGTCGGGGTCCTCGAAGGAGGCAAACGAGAAGTAGGAACGACCCTCGGGGTCGCGCCCTCCGACGCGTGGATTCTCAACGCTGTTGTTGAAGGGCCCGGCGGCGTAGTGGAAGACCTCGCTCACTTCGACGCCGCGAGCGATCAAGGCCTTGCGAGCGGCGTCGATATCATCCACGGCGAGTACAAGGTTAGGGGCAGAGCCGGGCTTCGCCGAAGTAATACCCTTGCCGAAGATGATCGAGGCTTCCGAGTTGTGCGGCGTCATCTGCACGCCGCGGAAGCCGCCGGCCGCAATGTCGATGTCGAGCCGCCAACCGAGATTCTCGTAGAACGCTTTCGCGCGGTCGACATCGGAAACGCCGAGCAAAACGACCTCGAGTTTCATGTTGACCGGTTCGGCCTTTGGCACTGCTTCTGTCTCGCTGATTACAACGCTGGACATCAATATCTCCTTTCGTTTGGCGGAGCCTACAAGACTCCGCTTGTATAGAACACGCTGATACTCAGGCTATTAAGCCACGGCGCAGATCCGTGAAACGCATGTAGTGCGTGCGTTAACCTCTATCCCGACCCGAGGGCCTGTGTTAGTCAATCGGTGTAACCGCGTTGCCATCTACCCTCCGGCATCTCACTCGCCGAGATAAGTGGCGAGTTCCGCCCCGTTGTCACTGCCCACGTTCTTCGCCCGGTGGATGGTTCCGGCCGGGATGAACAAAACGTCACCAGCCTTTAGCGTCACCGGCGGCTGATCATCAAGCTGATACTCCAGCCAGCCTTCGAGAACATGGACGATTTCTTCCCCCGGATGCCGGTGCCTGCCGAACGCCATTCCCGGGGCGAGCTCGACGCGCGCCTCGATGACCTCGGGTTCGGGGACGGCGAAGACAAACGTGAAAAGTGCGCGAGCTGTCTGCTGTGATTTTTCAAATCGCATGAGCCCTGTGCTCCTGCCCTCAGTCGTCTCAAATCCTTGCATCGCCCTTAACGAGTTAACTGGCATGCGCCACGGCGATATCAACGATCCACTCCAACGGTCGCGGCTGAAAATTAAGTTCGCGTTTTGCCTTGGCATTCGATACGCCGCGCATCTGCGTCCCGTAGTAAACCGCGTCCGCACCACTCGATTTCAGAGCATCATCCACCGAGATCTGCAGCGGTGGTGGAGCATTCAACCAATGAGCAAACGCAGGGAGCCATTCGCGCATTGCTAAAGGTCGATCGTTCGCGATCAGATAAATTCCACGATTGCCCTGTTCTGCTGCCGCAACGGTGGCGATTGCAGCGTCTTCAATGTGTAACCACGACCAGACGCCTTCGCCATTTCCGACAATCGGGAACTGTCGCTCTCGCACCTGTCGGGCAACATCACCATCTGGGTTGAACCAGGTGCCCGGTCCATAGAAGAAGCCATAACGTAGGGCAATCCCTTCTATGTTGGGATCTTCTAGTAAGCGATGCTCAAGCTCAGTTACTAATCGGGCATCTGCCGCAACCGCCGGCGACGCATCAACTGCCAGAGGCGTTTCTTCATCAGCCAATCGAGGACCAGGCACCGCCCAGAATGCGATCGATTGCCTGAGATAACGCCGCACACCTGCCGCTTGCGCGGCTGCAAACACACTGGCACCCCCTTTTAAACGGAGCCGAGTGTTGAAGGGGGCGGCGGCTCGCATTGACTCAGGTGTGTAGGTTCTCGGTAGAGCGGTGAGTTGTTCAATCACGACTTCCGGCTGAGCGCGACTGACTACTGCTTTGACCGCCTCGGTATCGAATACATCGGCAATCGCAGGTTCGACGCCTTGTTCCACTAAAGCCTGAGCTTCTTCTGGAGAACGGGTTAGAACAACTAGAGCGTGTCCTTTGGCAAGCAATTTCGGGATCAGCTGACGACCGACCACTCCCGTTCCTCCTGCCACGAAAATCTTCATTTTTGAACCTCCTGTTGATAAACGGGTCGATCTTGAGCTGCAGCCGGTTAATCGTGCGTGATGATAAACAGCAATGCGTTCTGATGTTTCGAACGCAAATGAAAACGACTGTCGTCTATCTAATTATTTGGACATGCAGGAGTAGACCACGAGCGTGAAGGCACGTCTATCACACGAAGGTATTGATCGATACTTTGGTATCAACCACGAGTACGTGCCGTGGTCAGCGGAGCGGCGCAGGACTGCATCACGATCTGAAATTGCGTGCTCTTAGCTTTATGGCCCGCGCGAGTTGTACGGGGCGATCTGGCAAGCGCATCCTGCACGTGGTTCACAGAGTGCACCACAGCGGAGATTGGGAATCTATTGCACCAAGGTACCGGTCAACACCTTGGTATGAGTCATCGGCGCGAACCGATACCAAAGTATTATGGACATTTCACTACCCAGAGGCGCATCCTCTTTGTTTAAGAAATCCAAGACAGGACTGCGGACGAGTTTCTAGCCGCGATCCCAAACATGCGCAATAGTGCCGATGGAGGTGAGACGTGCCCAAACCTGCCACCTCAACCAATGCCATTCCACTGGAAACTTCAATCCCTGCAGCTCCGCTGGAGGCGATTCTGTGCACGGATGAGCTGCATCGCCGCCCCTCGCGTCCACCTGATTATGAAAAAGAGAATCAGGCGCTCGTGAAGCTGGTGAGCGCATTAGCCGATTCGCCGGGCACCATACTTCAGTCACTAGCTGAAACGATCCTGGATATTACGCAGTGTGACTCCGCTGGCCTTAGCCTGCTGACGAGGGATGGCAAAACGCCGGATGTTTGCGGCGAGAGGTTTTATTGGCCAGCTATCGCCGGCATGTGGAATCCGCACGTCGGAGGCGGGACCCCGCGCAATTTCGGTCCTTGCGGAGACGTGCTTGACCAAAATCGTACCCTGTTGTTCAGACACTTCGAACGGCGCTACCCCTATTTGATGCCGGTCATTCCGGCCGCTGAAGAATGCCTGTTGGTCCCGTTCTACGTCGCTGGCGAGGCGGTCGGAACCATCTGGGCGATCACGCACAGTGACCGTCGCAAGTTCGACGCAGAAGATGATCGGGTCATGGCCTCACTTGGAAAATTTGCGTCTTCAGCGTATCAAGCACTGATGCACATAGAAGGCCTCAAATTCCAGGTGGCCGAGCGCGAAAAGGCAGAAGCAGAAGTCCGTGAACTGGCAAGTGGTTTGGAAGCCAAGATCCGGCGCCTGGTCGAGGCCAATGTTGTGGGGATTGTCATGTGGAATCTCGAAGGTGCAATCACCGAGGCCAATGATGCATTTCTGCGCATGGTGCAATACGACCGCAAGGACCTAGCCTCCGGTCGCGTGCGCTGGATGGACCTGACGCCCGCCGAATGGCGCGACCGCGACGAAAAGGCATTAGCTGATCTAAAGGCGACTGGCATCTTCCAACCGTTCGAGAAGGAGTACTTCCGGAAGGATGGCAGCCGCGTGCCGGTACTGCTCGGCGGGACATTCTTTGAAGGCAGCGGGAACGAAGGTGTCGCTTTCGTGCTCGATTTGACCGAACAAAAGCGAGCGGAGAGAGCTTTGCGGCGCAGCGAGGCATTCCTCGCGGAGAGCCAACACCTCAGTCAGATAGGCAGTTTTTCCTGGCGTCCGGCGATAGACGAAATCACGTGGTCAGAGCAGCTCTATCGCATCTACGAGCTCGAGATCGGCGCGCCCGTGACGCTCGAACTGATCCGTACGCGAGTCCATCCGGAAGACGTCAGTTTGATCGAGAAAATGATCGACCAGGCAGGAGATGGCGGCCACGGCTTTGAATGGCAATATCGCTTGCTGATGCCTGACCGTTCAATCAAGTACATGCATGCAGTTGCTCATTCGATCCGGGACCAGGATGGTCAGTTGGAATACATAGCGGCGGTTCAGGATGTCACGGCACGCAGGCTGACGGAAGAGGCGCGCGACAAGGCTCGATCTGAACTTGCCCATGTGGCCAGGGTGATGAGTCTGGGAGCGTTGACCGCCTCGATCGCCCATGAAGTCAATCAGCCACTGTCCGGCATCATCACCAACGCCAGCACGTGTCTAAGAATGCTGGATGCCAATCCGCCAAACGTTGACGGGGCGCGCGAGACGACCCAACGAACGATTCGCGATGGCCATCGCGCAGCTGATGTGATTACTCGCTTGCGCGCGCTTTTCAGCAGAAAAGAAGCGCCGATCGAACCGGTCGACCTGAGCGACGCCACTCGAGAAGTGATTGAGCTCACGCGAAATGACCTGCAAAGAAACCTTGTTGCGGTGCGAACTGAACTTGCCGACGACCTCCCGTTGGTGATGGGCGATCGTATCCAGCTTCAGCAAGTAATCATGAACCTGATCCGCAATGCGTCTGACGCAATGCGTGACATCGAAGATCGGCCAAGACAATTGACGATCACCACTGAACGAGACGAAAGCGACCTGGTACAACTCACTGTGCAGGACTCGGGCACGGGTTTCGAACCAGAGAGTATGAACAATTTGTTCGAATCATTTTATACGACAAAAAGCGACGGCATGGGCATGGGACTATCCGTGAGTCGCTCCATCATCGAGCATCATAATGGCCGTCTGTGGGCCAACCTTAATGACGGTGTGGGAGCGACGTTTTCATTTTCTATCCCTGGTGCAGCAAGTGTGGCGGGCGCCGCAGGTCCCAACGAGATCGCCGTGAAAGATCAGAAACATGCCACGAGGAGTGTTTGATGGTTAACGGTCCACTAATATCCGTAGTTGACGATGACGAGTCAGTGCGCGAGTCGCTACCTGACCTACTGAAGGAGTTCGGCTTTTCGGCCCGGGCTTTCTCATCGGCAGAAGAGTTTCTGGCCTCGAATCATCTCAATCAAACGAGATGTCTAATTCTCGACGTGGCGATGCCGGGATTGAGCGGACCTGATCTGCAACGAGAATTAAAGCATCGTCGCCGAGAGATTCCCATCGTCTTCATCACTGCCCAACGCGATGAGAATGTACGTCCGCGCCTGCTCGCACAGGGTGCGGTGGAGTGTCTGTTCAAGCCATTCAGCGATTCGGATTTGCTGGCAGCACTCAACAACGCGCTTCGACGGACCTGATGTCTGTCAGCAGCGGATGAATTTGTATGATTTCAGCGAGCGCATCAGCCAAGGCAAAGGGCAAACCAATCGTCTTCGTAGTGGACGACGATGTCTCGGTGCGCGAATCGCTGGAACTGTTGATCCGTTTCGAAGGCTGGCAGCCGGAGACGTTCGCGTCCGCCGAAGAGTTTCTGGCCCGCCCCCGAGTCTCGACACCGAGCTGCCTGGTACTTGATGTTTCGCTTCCCGACCTCAACGGTCTCGAACTGCAGAAACTGATCGCGACGGATCGCGTCGACATGCCGATCATCTTCATCACCGGTCACGGCGATATTCCGATGACGGTCCAGGCAATGAAAGCCGGAGCGATCGAGTTTTTGACGAAGCCAATTGACGACGAGTCGCTGTTGACCGCGATCAGAAACGCCATTAAACGCAGCGAGGCTGCACTTGATAAACACGCGCTACTTCAGGCTCTGCGCAAATGCCACGAGTCACTGACAGTTCGCGAGCGTGAGGTCATGCGGTTGGTAGTGTCCGGCATGCTGAATAAACAGATTGGTCTAAGACTCGGAATCAGTGTGATCACGGTGAAAGCTCACCGAGGAAAAATGATGCAAAAGATGAAGGCCGGCTCCGTTGCTGACCTGGTTAAGATGGCAGTGAGACTCGGTCTCACACCCGCGCGCAATCCATGGCACAGTTTGGAGAAGCGTTGAGCAGCTCTAATCCCTCGACAAAAACTGACTGCTGTACGCGCCTTGAAGTACAAACCTCAACCTCTAAATGGAAAACCAAGATGGTCCGTTACGTCTCGAATTCGCCAATCCAGCAATTCGACATCGAGGTTTGCAAAGTTACGCGCAGGGGACACGAAGAGATATCGTTTACGACCTGGTCGGAATGCAACCGAAAGCCCAGAAGTTTCAGGACTCGCTAGCGGCGAAGTGTTCGGCAATGGGGGTGCCCGCGAACTTCTCCGCCAACAGGCGGGCGAAGTACACGACCGTGGTGCGCGGCCGATAGCTCGCCACGACGTGCTGGGTCTGGCCGGCGTCGTTGCGCTTGATCAGGACCACACAACCGAGCGGCTCGCCGTGGACTTCAGCGACGTAGTCCTCGATCCAGCCGTTGTCGCCATAGGGGCCGACGAACTTGAACTCCTGGCGGTCATACAGCGACTTGATGGTGAGCACGACTGACCGGACGCTCTCCGCGCCTACCACGACGCCGTCCAACATCGAGCCTTCCACTGTGGCATCATCGGCCATGTTCTCCAGCCACGGTGGGTAGTAGTCTTTGAGAGTGGGATCGCCGCTACCGAGATATTGGGCGAGTACGTTGCCTTTGATGGACATAAGTAGTTGCTCCTTGGATCAAGGCCAGTATCCTGGTGATTAACGAAGCGTCTTAAACGCGGCGCGAAGCTCCGCCGCAAAGAGTTCCGGCTGTTCTCACAGCGAAGTAGAGGACGAAGAGCGAAAGGGACTCAGCACTAGCCTTGTCAAACCCGTTGCGTAGACCGACACCTCAAAGAGAATTACACCCACCAAAAATCCGATTAACAGGTTCAGACGTCTTTCCATTTATCGTCTTCCGAGACCAGCGTTACCTCCACCACAACGCTACGGCCGCTAGTTCGGTTTAGCAGCGTGGTCAGACTTGGCCCGCCATTCGGGCTTGCGTTCTTGAGTCGCACTTGCCAATGCTCGACGAACTCCGTCGGCGTCGAAATCGGCGGCATAGACCGGAGTGCCTGGTTGTTGCCGCCAAGAATCATCGAGATGGCCCGCATCGACGCCATCAAATCCGAGCTCATCAACGAGTTTCAGCACGACGGACTTCGCACGGTCGTCGTCACCCGCCACCGGCAGCGCTATCCGGCCCGGAGCTCCGGGCGGTTTTCCCAACTTCAAAAGATGCTCTGCGTAAATGTTATTGAAGGCCTTTACTACTGGCCGCCCCAGTTGCTGTGAGACCCAGCCGCTCTCGACCATCCCGCCTTCAATTCCCGCGATTTGGCCATCACGCTGTTGCGGGTAGTAATTGCCGGTATCAACAACAACCACGTTGTCCGGCACTCCGGCGAATAAATCACGCGGTAGGCTTGGAATGTTCTTCTCAGGAATCGTTACGATTACGACGTCGCCACTTCCGGCTGCCTCTTCAACAGTGACAGGCGTGGCACCCGTCTCTGCGGCAAGATCGGCAAGAGTTTCCGGACTGCGTGAGTTAGCTACGAAAACTTTGTGACCCAGTTCCTGAAAACGGCGAGTTAAATTACCGCCAATATTCCCCGCTCCAATAATTCCTATGTTCATTTCCTACTCCTTTCAAGATCAAGGCGTTTGGGGGAAGTTTTGCTCCCTCAGTCTATTTGAGCGCCGAAAAGCTAGTCGGGTCCATGAAGTAGCTATCGATATGCTTTGCCAGCGCGCCATTAATTTCAGATTCGCTCTTCACCTTTTTCCATTCCGGATCGGCCTGAAACGCAGCCCAATTCTTCTTCGCCTCTTCCCGGCTCGGGTGCTCAAGGATGTACACAAAGAGATTTTGCGAGTACGGCGCGTCCTGCGGGCGCCAAAATCCGATGCTCGTCATATTGTGTCGCCTGAAAATAGCGTCGGTGTGATCGCCAAACCGAGCGATGAGCGCGTCCATCTTGCCGTCGTTAACCTGATATATGCGCAGCTCATACACATGCTGTGAAGGGTTTGCCGGCTCCATGAAAATCCTCTCCTATGTCTTGACCCTCGACGTGTTTCTTTAGTTGCAAATCCATTTCAGTGTTGGCGGAGCCAACGATTCATTTGTCGTCATCTGTGGTCGTTACTCAATGCGCAAGCTTTGCTCCATCGCGAAGCACTGGTCCCAGATATAGACGTCAAAGCCGGCGAGTCTGGAAGACCACTTGGGCGTCAGAGTGTTGACACATTGGGCCGCGACCCGATCGATGTAGTTATCGAAGCCTGCCCACGGATTCGCTTTATCCAACGGGTTCAAACCCTCGCCGGGTTTGGTCGTCGCCAATGCCGTGGCCGCCGCCTGCTTTACATCCCGATTGAATTCGGCCTGAACGTCCACGTCAGCATGGGTGCC
Source organism: Pyrinomonadaceae bacterium (assembly GCA_035297925.1). GTDB lineage: Bacteria > Acidobacteriota > Blastocatellia > Pyrinomonadales > Pyrinomonadaceae > PSRF01. The sequence goes on from DATGYM010000080.1 coordinate 10,294, forward strand.
GGTACGCGCAACGTGACCGCCAACCAGCGTGTCCCAATCCATCTTTCGGATTTCCTCGACCTGCGCGAAATATCCCGGAATGTCCTGGGCAAGTGCGAAGCGACGCCAGGGCATCCACCCGGGAAATACGACATCGACGACCATCAGCACTCGCTGCAATGGTGCGTAAATGAAGATGTTTCCAGGCTCATGCGCATTGCCATGGTAGGAAAGCTCAAGCACTTGGTTTCCGACGCGCAGAGTGTACTTGTCGGAGAACGTTACTGTCGGCAAAGGCCGGTTAGGATCGGCAGCTCGCTTTAGCAGCCGAAGGGTCTCTTCCTGCGCGACGATGACAGGATGACCACCCAGAGTCTTGGCGCCGCCGATATGATCTATGTGCGAATGGCTGTAGATGATGTGCGTGATTGGCTTGTCGCTCACTTCGGCGATTGCCTGCGGAATGTGCGCCGCGTAGCCTGGAGGAGCATCGATCACCACCACGCCGCGGTCGTAAACCAGAAACATCGACTGATATGCATTGTCGGTGATCATATAAAGACCTTTTCCCAAGTCCTGCAGTCGATATCCCTTGGCGGGGTCGATGGCCGGTCCCTGTGCCGATGCTGGAACATCCAGATACTTGCCGGTCCTCACCCCTATTGGAGCAATCGACGGCATGTTTGGATATGGCTCTCCTGCCGCTCCTTGTTTGTTAGCCGAATTGTCAGATTGAGAGTAAGCGCAGTTAACGCCTGCACAGATGCTGAGGATTATCAGGACGACAAGACGGAGCCAGGCAATCCGAGCATTTTTCATGAAGTTGTTCTCGCCGTGATAGCGCGAGCACCTGTGATCGGCAGCGCCCACTAGAGTCAAGCGACATTTGGACATTTCTAAATCTCCTTCCTGTGACCGCTGTAGAAGACGGTCACTCATCAAAAGCTACTGGAAAAAGTGTGGGGGGACTCTAACTGCATAGCTTGTCAGGCCGCCTTCGCCGACGCAGTGAATATCGCCGCATTCTTCCTGACGAAATCCTGCACGCTCAGCGGCTCTTGCCCCGTAAGCGTGAGTACGTCGTCCGACATCCGGTCGTAGCGTCCTGCGCGGTGCAGATCCGCCATAGTCGCGAGGTGATTCACCAGGTGATCGGGCAATCCGCGCTCGAGTAGTCCGTCCCGCCAGGGCTCGAGCGGAATGTCCTGATAGGTGATCGTGCGGCCAAGCGCCTTCGAATACTCCTGTGCATAGAAATGCATGGTTTCAGACTGCGGACCGGTCAGTTGATAGATCTTGCCGATGTGCGGCTGCGGGTTGGAAAGCAGCGCGGCGATCACACGGGCAACGTCTTCGGCAGCGACCGGGGATGTCTTCCCTTCGCCGAACGGTAGTCTGATCTGATTTGATTCTCTAACCGAATCCGCGGTGAAGATCAGGAATAACCCTTCGAGAAACACTGTCGGCCTCACGTGG
>DATGYM010000081.1:0-26287 GCA_035297925.1 Pyrinomonadaceae bacterium
TCATACGCCCGGGCATCGTCTGCGCTTTCGCCCGCCAACTGCGCTGCGAGTGGCGAGCCAGTTTCGTCGCCGGGTGCTGGTTGATCCGAGCCCTGAATGGTAATGCTCGCGCGCACGGCAGCTTCGTTTGTGAACTCAGAAAAGTCTCCGGCTTCGGCAGCGGGAATTAGTTTCTCGCGCAGCTCCAGGGCACGCTCCCCGTTGAGAACTGTCCAAACCGAAAGCACTCCATCCGTATCGAAATGGTTGTTGGTCACTAAATCAATATTGCGAGTCAGTCGCTTCCTCTCCGGAGAAGCGATCAGGTTCAGGGCAATTTCGGTTGAGGTGTCGGCCTTTAGTTGTGGCGGTGTTTCGTTTCCTTCCCAGTGAGAAAAGTGAATACTGTTTGAAACGATGCCATCAACGGATAATTTGGGAGCATCTTCAAGACCGGAATGATAAAACTCGAAACGCATCAGCACCTCCTCAATCATGTTGGGCCGCCAGTGGATGCTGCTGAGTCTAGCTGATATCTCATCGAACAAGAAAGGAAGCCCTCCCTAACCTAGTGACGCAATCTGCCATCCTCTGTGCATCCTGGCCACAGCGACACAAAGCACACGGAGTTGGCACAGAGACAACTAAAATAGGGACGCCACGCCCTTCCCTAACGGTTGGGCTACTGCCCCTTTATGCTGGTTTCTTGTTTGCCGGTTCATCCGCAGATAGAATGCAGACTCATTTCAAGCATGATCAAATGGGGAGGGGTTGATGAACGGAACTACGAAACCAAGAGGGGAAATAACCGCCACGGAACTAAACCAGCGCCTGAAGAACGGCGAAGATATTCAAATAATTGACGTGCGTGAGCCAAACGAAGTGGCGGTCGCCAAAATTCCAAACTCAATTCATATTCCCCTGGCCCAGATACTAAATCGCTCGTCGGAAATCGATCCTGCGCGTGAGACCGTAGTTCACTGCAAGATGGGGGGCCGCAGCGCACGCGCCATTGAAGCGTTGCAGCGGTCCGGATTTACCGGTAAATTGACCAACCTCGCCGGAGGCATAACAGCCTGGTCTAACGACGTCGATCCCAGCGTACCGAAATACTGATTTAGAGAATTACTTTTCGCTGGCGAGTAAGCAGACACGGGACTGATCGAATCGCGCAGATCTGGATTCTCGATCCTATCAGGTCAGCGCATTCCCATTAATCAGGGGTTGTGTTGGTTGTGATTCCTTCGAGCTTGATGAAAGGGCTCAGCGCAGTGATCGTCATTCCTTCGACCACTTCCATGCGGCAAGCGAGTCCGGGCTTATCGTTTTCTTTTGACTGGCCGGTGGTGTGATACCAGATTTGGCAGTTCGTGCATTCGCCATTCCAGCAGAAGTCACCATAGGAAATTGTTTTAAGCGAGAGGAACTGAAAACAGCGGAGCAGCCGGTTCTTCTCCGGCACCGCCACCGATTTGCCTAAGACTTCGATCCTAACGAGGCGTTCGTAGGGGTCGAGCAAATCGTTGTGGGTTGTGGACTCGACACCTTCGCAGGTCTGCTCGGTCATCGCGAAAAGTATAGCGGTTCCGTTTCCAAATTGACACAGGGTAAACCTTTTGTCGAAATTTATTATTCAGGATGAACAGCCACGATTTCGCCTCGCTGGCTCACTTCTCAACTGCGGGAAGACGTTGCTAAAATGGCCGGACACGGAGGTACATTAGTCGTTGCTCGTTATTTATACAAAACCCGGATGTCCTTATTGTCAGGAAGCTCGCGATCATTACAACTCGCTGGGCATTGCCTTTACCGAATACGATGCGCAAACTGATCGCGCGCGGCGGGCCGAGATGCTCGCCTTCTCAGGTGGGGATCCCACCGTGCCTTGCATCGTTAAAGACGGCAAGTATGAAGGTTCAGGCTGGGGCGATCCGCCGCGTGGCTGAACGGTACATGATTAACGGCCGTGCGCCGTTAGAGAAACGAATCCAATTTCCTCCCCAAACTTAAATCCCGGTAGATTTTCACGTAGAGGTGTAAATTATGAAGAAACGGGTAAACGCGATTGCGCGTCTGCTGATAGCTCTGTCGCTTGTTACGACTCTTAATACTGCCGCCTTTGCACAATCGAATTCAGACGAAAACACACTGCGACCGCCTATGACTGAAAAGAAGACCAAGACCACCAAGATTCATGACTATACCGTGACCGACGATTATTTCTGGCTGCGGGAAAAAACAAATCCACAGGTCATCGCGCACCTGGAGGCCGAGAACTCCTATTCCGAGGCGATGATGAAGCCGACCGCCGCGTTACAGGACAAGCTCTACAAGGAGATGGTGGGCCATATTAAAGAGACGGATGTAACCGTGCCGTATCGGTGGGGAAATTACTTCTATTACAGCCGCACCGAGCAGGGTAAACAGTATCCGATCAACTGTCGCAAGAAGGGGAGTCTCGACGCCAAAGAAGAGATTGTGCTGGACCAGAATGAGATGGCCAAGGGACTGAAGTTTTTCAGTGTCGGCGCCTTTGTTCCCAGCGATGACGGAAACCTGCTTGCCTATTCAACCGACACTACCGGCTACCGGCAATACAAACTTCAGCTTAAGGATCTGCGCACCGGACAACTGTTGCCGGAGGTTTTTGAGCGTGTGGGAAACGTAGCCTGGGCCACGGATAACAAGACGATTTTTTTCACCACTGAAGACGCCGTAACCAAACGGTCAGATAAGTTTTTCCGTCACGTTTTGGGAGCTGATAAGGCGGATCTGATCTTCGAAGAAAAGGACGAGCTCTTCGATATTGGCGCCGGACGTTCACGCGACCAGGCAGTGATCTTATTGGGTTCGGAAAGCAAGACTTCGACCGAGTGGCGCTACCTGCCTGCGAACGATCCCACTGCCGAGTTGAAAATTATCAGTCCACGCGAAAAGGATCACGAATACAACGTCGATCATCGCGGCGATCTTTTCTACATTCGCAGTAATAAGGGAGCGAAGAACTTTCGCGTAGTTACGGCGCCCGTATCCGACCCATCTCAGGCTAATTGGAAAGAATTGATAGCCCACCGTCCGGATGTAAAAGTCGAGGACGTCGATCTTTTTGCCAACCATCTGGTGTTGTCCGAATGGGAAAAGGGACTGCAAAAGCTTGAGATTCTCGACTTCCATACCAACAAGACCCATCGTATCCAATTCCCTGAGCCCGTCTATTCTGCGTCGCTGGCCCAGAATCGCGAGTTTCAAACGCCTGTCGTACGCTACAACTACCAATCGCTGGTGACGCCGAGTTCGGTCTTTGATTACGACATGAACACGCACAAGGCCACCCTGCTAAAAGAGACCGAAGTACCGGGCGGCTTCGACAAGGCTAATTACAAGTCTGAACGTCTGTTCGCCACGGCAAAAGACGGCACCCGAATTCCCTTGTCGGTCGTCTATCGCAAGGAAACAAAACTCGACGGGTCAGCGCCGTTGCTGCTTTACGGTTATGGATCGTATGGCATCTCCATCGCTCCGACTTTCAATTCCAGTCGGTTGAGCCTGCTTGACCGCGGCGTCGTTTTCGTTATTGCTCATATTCGCGGAGGCGGCGAGTTAGGCGAGGAGTGGCGCGATGCCGGGCGCATGATGAAGAAGATGAACACGTTTACTGACTTCATCGATAGCGCAGAATATCTGGTGAAGAACAAGTACACCTCGAGCGATCGACTCGTCATCCAGGGCGGCAGCGCCGGCGGGCTATTGATGGGCGCGGTGGTAAATATGCGACCCGAACTGTTTAAGGCCGTTGTGGCCCAGGTGCCTTTCGTCGACGTGCTGAATACAATGCTCGACGCAACCCTGCCGCTGACAACCAGCGAATACATTGAGTGGGGCAATCCCAACGAAAAGGCGGCATACGATTACATGAAGCAGTATTCGCCATACGACAACGTGGGCCGCAAAGCTTACCCCTCAATGCTGGTGAAGGTTTCGCTCAATGACAGCCAGGTGCCTTATTGGGAAGGCGCCAAGTTGGTGGCGCGCCTGCGTGACATGAAGACCGACAAGAATCCGTTGTTGCTGAAAGTGAACATGGGTGCCGGTCATGGCGGCTCATCCGGCCGTTATGATTTCCTGCATGAGGTGGCATTTGACTACGCCTACATGCTTTGGCAAATGGGACTTACGCAATAGTTTCTGCGTGGCTCTGCCTGCGTCCCAAGTCCAACGTCCAGCTGAGGGCGCCTCCAGGGGTCCAGGCGATAGCGGCTGTAATTCCGACCGTGATGGAAAGAGCATAACCGTGCCGTAGCCGTAGCGTGTCCATCAGCGACTGCTGTCGGTTGCGGTGGTGTGTGCCTTGGGAGTTAAATAAGGCGAAAGCAACAAACCTCATGGTTGGCACAACCTTAGGGAATTACAAGATTCTCGAGAAGCTCGGCGCGGGCGGACAGGGAACGGTCTATAAAGCCGTCGATGCCAAATTGGGCCGCACCGTTGTTATCAAAGTCCTACCGGAAGAACTCGTTGCCAAAGAGGCAAATGTTAAGCGCTTTGAACGCGAAGCGCGGCTCGCTTCCTCGCTGGACCACGCAAACATCTGCACCATTTTCGATCTCAATGTTATTAACGGCATCCACTTTATCGCGATGCAATATATTCCCGGTCGCAACGTCCGGCAGTTGGTAAACGGCAAGCCCTTGCGGCTAGAGAGCGCTCTTTCAATCGCGATTCAGGTGACGGATGCGCTTGCGGTGGCCCATGCACAGGGAATCGTTCATCGCGACATTAAGGCGGGCAACGTCATGGTAACGAGCCAGGGCCAGGCGAAGGTGCTCGACTTTGGCCTGGCAAAACTACTCGATGACGATGCAGCACGGACTTCCGGAATCCATCACACCGAGCTGACCGAGTTTGGCATCCCTTACGGGACAGCGACGTACGCAGCTCCCGAGCAGGCCCGCGGCGATCGTGTTGATTCACGCGCCGACGTCTTTTCCACCGGCGTGTTGCTCTACGAAATGCTAACCGGCACCTGGCCTTTCAAGGGTAAGACCGCGGTTGATGTGCGTCATGCCGTTTTGCACGAGCAGCCTCTGCCCATCAACCAGGCCAGACCCGACCCGGTCCCTCCTCGCCTGCAACAGATAATCGATCGAGCACTGCAAAAAAATCCGCGCGATCGTTATCAACAGATTTCACAATTTCGCGATGACCTGCGCGCGGTCGTGCGCGACGTGGCGGTGACTAGTGGGGCGATTATTGACGAAAGTGGTTTGCCGGTGGCGCCACGTCATTTAAATCCCGAGGGTCCGATGGCGTGGGCTAAGCGTTGGCTCAAGAGCATCACCGGAGGCGACACCTCCGGCGGGTCTTCAGCCAGTCGCGGACGCAGCGCCGAAACTGCCGAAGGCCATGAAACTCCCACCACCTTTGGCGATCGCGAGCGCAAGAGTCTGGCGATAATGCCCTTTAAGAATTTGGGTAACGATCCGGAGACTGCGTTCTATGAATTCTCGCTGGCCGATGCGGTTATCACGGAACTGGCTCGCGTCCGTGCCCTGGTCGTGCGTCCTTCGTCGGTGATTGTGAAGTATCAGGGTCAGCAATTTGATCCCGGCGATGTTGGCAGGGAGTTAAACGTGGATGCCATCCTGACCGCCGGCTTCCTGAGGGTGAAAGACCATTTGCGCGTAACGGTGCAACTGCTCGACGTGCGAACGAGCGAAATTCTCTGGAGCGATCGCATCGATGCCGATGCCAGCGACATCATCGGCGTTCAGGACACTATCGTTCAGCACATCGTAGATGGCCTGCGCATCGAGCTCAGTCCTGATGAAAAGGTTAATCTCGCAAAGGGTTCTACGACCGACGCCGCGGCTTCGGAAGAGTATCTGCGCGGACGCCATTGCATGGGGCAGTTTATTTATCACACGATCAGCCGTGTTGACCTTGATTCCGCAATCAATCACCTGGAAAGGGCCACTGAGCTGGATCCGAAGTTTGCCCTGGCACATTCCGCGTTGGGCAGTTGCTACGTAAATCGAGTGCTCAAAGGACTCGGCGAAGCGAAAGATCACGAGAAGGCCCAGGCCGAATTCGACAAGGCGCTGGCAATTGATCCCAAATTGCTCGAAGCGCGCATGCAGATGATTTTCATTTATCTGACGCGCGGGGAGAAAGCGAAGGCGCGCGAAGAGGTTGAGCGTTTGCGTGAAGAATATCCGAACGACGTGGGCGTGCATTTCGCGCGCGGAGTTGTGGCCCGCCTCGATAGCCAGTATGAACGCGCGTTGCGCAGTTTTGACCGTATGGTCCGGCTTAATCCCAATGAGCGAGTGGTCACGAGTTATAACCGGGCACGCATTTTCATGTACCAGGGACGCTACGAAGAAGCGCTTAACGAGCTCAACCAGGGCGCCGAATTGGAACCCGATCATCCAATGATTCAAACCTTCAGGGCGCGCGTGCTTTATTATCGTGGCGAAGTGGACGCGGCGGCGCGAGTTCTGGAACAGGTGCTGGAACGTCATCCGAAGATGGACGGCATTCGCCCAATTCTGGCAACCTGCTACAGTGCGCAGGGTAAACATGAGCTGGCCAACAAGCAGCTAAGTGAAAAGGTCAAGGTCGTGGCCACCGACGACCACGACATTGCCTACTGGCTCGCTTCGGCTTACCTGCTACAGGGCCGGCAAGTGTTGGCCCTCGAGTGGCTGCAAAAGGCGATCGACCTGGGGAACGATAATTATCTCTGGTTCCAATCCGATCCCAATTGGACTGACTTACATAACGACGAACGTTTCAAAGCAATGATGCAACGGGTCAAAGCATCACTTGAGGAGTCTGAGGGAACAACTGCATGAAAACTTTTGTCGTGGGAGACGTTCATGGCCGCCGCGCTCAGCTTCATCTGCTACTCGAGATGCTGCCGCGCGACGCAAGCGCTGACACTCTGGTTTTTCTGGGCGATTTGATTGATCGGGGGCCGGATGGTCCCGGGTGCGTCGATCTGGTAATGAAACTTCAGAGCGAGGATCCGGAACGAGTGCTTTGTCTGCGGGGCAATCACGAACAGATGTTGCTCGATTTTATCGAAGGCAGTGCGAATCTCTGGATTACTCCGGTGACCGGGGGTGAGCGCACTTTTGAACAGTACACCGGCAAAGCGTTAAGCGTGACGAGAGAGCAGGATCTCGAGGAGGCACGGCGCGAGATTGAACGTAGCGTGCCTTCAGAACATCTGGATTTCTTCAACGCGCTGCCGTTTTATCACGAAGACGATTATGCGATCTACGTGCACGCCGGGTTGGATCGCACCAAGCATCCCCGCGAGACTGCGCCGCAGGCACTCCTTTGGATGCGCGATATGGATTTTTACAAAAACTATCGCGGCAAGCCCTGCATCTTTGGCCATACGCCTACGCCGTTGCTGCCTTTGCGCGGACGCGTGGGCCGTCACGGGATTTATATCTCGCATAGCGCCATCGGTATTGATACCGGTTACAACCTGCAATCGCCGCTGAGCTGTCTTTCTCTGCCTGACTTCGCGCTTTACCAGGCGTTTGCCGACGGCCACGAGGAAACACATCACATCACATCGTTCATACCCGAGACGCTGAAAGCGATGCAAAAGAAGGCGGGCCTGAAGACCGGACTAACAGGCGAATTGCCCTCACCCATACACTAATCTTCAAAGCTTCGACCGCCGGCTACTCTGCGCTCTGAAAACTTTCACCCTTCAATCAGCTCACAGCCGGTCTAGTGCACAGTTCCTGCGTATTTTTTCTCGCCGGCCTCGATGCGGAATGGAAGGCGGTTCTGCCGCGGTGGTAAGGGACAAGTGGCGTAGTTTGTGAACGCGCACGGCGGACTGTAAGCCTTGTTAAAGTCGATGATTACCCGGCCGGCCCGGTCGGGCGGCGACACGTAAAGGTAACGCCCCGCGCCATAAGTTTCCTTGCCGGTAGTTTCGTCGGCAATCATCACGAAGAGATCAGTCTCGCCCTTTTCAAGAATCGGATCTATCCGGTATGTCTTACCGTCAACTTCAAATGCGAAGGCGCCTGGCGAAGCTTCGTCGTCGGTCATGCCAAGCACGTTCGTAATCGGGATAGTCTTGCCGGGCTGGTAAGGCTCGAAGCGGGCTTCGATGCGCCATTTCTGATCGATGGGATAATACTCGAGGCCCTTGAACTCACGACGCGTTCGACTTTCAGTATCCTTGATTCTAATGCCTATTCGCTCGCCTCGCTTCAGTACATTGACGAGCAGCGATCCGAGTTTGAGGATCGTTGGTCCACTGTCGTCGTTGTCGTCTTTCAGATCGAGAGTGGTCACGGGCTTGTCGTCTGCAGTGATATCAATGCCGGGCCGCGACACCAGTCGCACGCGCCCTTTCTCCAGCCAGAAGGACCCGGCAACAGGAGGCGCTTTTTCTTTCGGCAGGACAACAGGGTTCTTTTCGCCGCTGCCGAATCTGTTCTCGCCCTCGTTGAGCCAGAAAAGACCGACCAGCGTCAGCCAGCCATCGTCTTTCGTGAGACTGGCCAAACGATTAGTCTGCCACTTCTGAATGTCATTTTTGTACGCGGTTTGATCAAGTGATGCCGCCGGAGAAGCCGGTTTTGGTTCCGGCCGGCAAGCCGCCGCGAAAGAAAAGACTAAGGCGCTTAGAATGAGAGTGATTTTTTCCCTGGTTCGCATAGAGAGTCATCATAACAACAAGCGTATCAGAAACGGAGCGTGGTGACCGGCGGACACAAAATCAGAACCACGAGCGGTAGCGACTGGCCAAACACTCAACTATCGCAAATTGAGGTGAGTGCGGTGGCCCTGGTTAGTTGCGTCTTCGGCCGGTCGCTACCGCTCGCGGCTCTGATTGGGACCGCGGGCGCCCCCGCCCGCCCCCGCGCCAACACGATGGCATGCCGTGCCCGTACATTTCGTCCACCATCAACGATGGAGGCTGGGGCCGGTCGCTACCGCTCCCGGTTCTGATGATTCCTGGCCAGATGGTTTAGGTTTGGCGCTCGAGAATGAAATCGGCAATAGCGCGCAATAATGTCGTTGGTCGTGAGAGCGAGTTGAGCGCCGCACACGCCTGCGCGTGAGCCTTCAGTAAATGCTGGCGCGTCGCTTCAATACCGTACAACGCGGGGTAGGTTGCTTTTTTTGAACGCTGGTCCTTGCCTGGAGTCTTCCCTAAAGTCTTGGCGGTGGCAGTTACATCTAACAGATCGTCAGTGATCTGAAACAGCAATCCAAGCTGCGCGGCATATTCAGTGACGGCCCGCAGTTCGTCTTCATCAGCGTCCGCGATGATGGCGCCACACCTGGCGGCAGCAATGATCAGCGCGCCGGTTTTCAAACGATGAATTTGTTCCAGCTCGCCGGGCGATACCTCACGCGACTCAGCCTCAAGGTCGCACGCCTGGCCCGCAACCATTCCCTGCGGCGTTCCCGACGCCCGCGCAATCTCCGATGTCAGCACCACCCGTTTTGACGGCGGGAGCTTTTCGTCTTCAGCAACAGTTTGGAAGGCCAGAGTTTGCAGCGCATCGCCCGCGAGGATCGCGGTCGCTTCGCCAAAGCGCACATGACAAGTGGCCCGACCACGTCGCAAGTCGTCGTTGTCCATGGACGGAAGATCGTCGTGAATTAATGAGTACGTGTGAATCATCTCGAGCGCGCAAGCCGTTTCAATCAGAACCTCGGGCACTGCGCCAAAGCTCTGGCCCACCGCCAGCAATAGAATCGGCCGGAACCGTTTTCCGCCCGCAAATACACTCCAGCGTATAGCCGCGTGGGTACGGGCAGGGACATCCGATTCAGGAGGTAAGATTCTATCCAGAGCGGCGTCGACAAGGGCGCGGGCTTCAACCAGGAATGGTTGCAGCTCCACTGCGCCCGTAGCGGGATGGATTTGAGTAGATACAGTTTCCGAAGAGCTATTCATTATTCGCTACCAGTATCTTCCGACATAACCTTAGCATCCTCAAAAGCACTTACAACCGGTCGGCCCTGATTGTCACGCAGCAGAATCTCGATCCGTCGCTCAGCCTGGTTAAGCCGTTCCTGACACTGGCGCGACAAGCGAATGCCGTCCTCGAATAATTCCAAACTTTTTTCCAGCGGCAGGTCCCCACCCTCGAGCTGATGGACAATCTCCTCCAGGGCCTCCAGCGACGCCTCAAAGCTTTTTGGTTGTTCCTGATCGTTCTTCATCACAGCCCTCAAAAGACGGTGCGTTCATAAATTAACGCAAAGCAGTCAAAAAGTTTATGGTCTTGTTGCCGTAAGAGTCGAACGTCAACGCTGAACCTCATCCTCAATACTGTCTACGCGCGTGCCCAGACTGCCTTTCGCCAATCTTACCTTCAGCGAATCACCGATGGACACCCTGCTTGCGTCACGCAACAGTCTGCCGTCGGCAGTCTGGGCGACAGCAAAGCCGCGCTGCAGTACCGCCAGGGGCGAAAGCGCATCGAGCGATGCTGCTGCCAGGCCGAGACGGTTGCGGGCTTCTTCCATTTCCCGCTCCATCCCTGAGGCGCAGTTAATATAGGCTGCATCGAAGCGCACCTGAGCTTCAGTCAACCTGGCGTTCAACCGTGCCGGAGCGAGGCTTCCGCTCAAAGCGTCACTTCGCAACCGCGCGCCGCGTACGGCCTGGGCCATTAGTATTTCCAGGCGATGTTTTGCCGTATGAGTTGCACCAGCGGCGTCTCGCAATCTGGCGCGCACCTCATCAAAGGCATGAGAAAGTGCTTGCTGCTGTACACGCGTTCGCGCGGTCACAATTTTGTACCGCAATAGCCGCGACAGGCTTTGTCCCATCTGTGCCAGCGTCGAACAAATATGATCTTCGCGCGCGGCGACCAGCTCCGCCGCGGCCGACGGAGTAGGCGCCCTCCTATCGGCGACAAAATCCGCTATCGTAAAATCCGTTTCGTGGCCAACTGCCGAGATCACGGGTATGGTCGAAGCGCGAATCGCACGCGCAACCTCTTCCTGATTAAACGCCCAAAGGTCTTCAGTTGAGCCGCCACCACGGCCAACTATTAACACGTCAACCAGGTCTGCATTGCGCTGTTCCAACTGCGCGCGCCGGTGGTAATCGTTGATCAACTTGATAGCACGTGCGATGTCGCTGCCCGCGCCGTCGCCCTGCACCCGGGCCGGTGAAAAAAGCACATGCACAGTGCGCGTGCGCCGGGAGATAACATTGAGAATGTCGCGAATGGCGGCGCCGGTTGGCGAAGTCACCACGCCGACGCGTCCCGGAAACACCGGCAGCGGTCGCTTCAGCTCAGCGGCGAACAGCCCTTCGGTCTGAAGTCGATCTCGTAGTTGTTCAAAAGCAATTTGCAGTGCGCCGGCACCGACCGGATCCAGCGCTTCTACGATCAGCTCATATTCGCCACGCGCCTCGTAAACCGTCAGACGGCCTCGGGCGCGAACATGCAAACCATCTTTCGGTCGAAAGCGGATGCGACTGTTTGCGGAGCGGAAACATTTTGCGCGCAGTTGAGCGGTCTCGTCCTTGATAGTGAAATACCAGTGACCCGAAGAATGTGCCTTGAAGTTTGAGATTTCCCCCTCCACCCATACGCTGCTGAAGCGCGCTTCGATGGCCTTGCGCACTGACTGCGTTAGCTCGCTGACGGTCAGCGGCCGGCGCTCAGTTTCATCGAACAGGGATGCGAAGAGTGGTTCAGACATCAAGGATGAAGGATGAATGATGAAGGATCAAAAGTAAACTCAGGCGAATGGATCGCAAGTAGAGGGCTTGCGAGTAGGACGGATGAATCACATCCCCTTGAAGCAGTGGCTGCCTTTTCTCCGCCATGGCTGGATTCGTTCAAGCAGCCGGGTCGGATTTCACGCTAAGCAGGTTCTTAATAGTGTCGGCACCAAAGCCCACCAGAAACACCGCGATCAGGCCCGGCAGTACGTCGAGCCGGAGTAACTGCTCTTTCGCGCCCGCAACCAGAGCAAACACTGCAATGAAGAGAGCAGCGAGGAGTTTTAATAATTCCGTCCGCGATCTATCGCCAAAGAAACCTTCCTGGCGGCTGGGCATTACCTTAACCGTTCTTTCAATGGCCAGCGGATGATTTGTTTGGTTATCAAGCAATACGTCTCCGTCAGGATTGCGGAAAGTTGCCTTAAGGGTAAACTTCGCCGGTGCCGGCCTTTTAAATCGACTGGGCCGCGGCAGCAGAAAGTAATGCGAGACGACCCAGCCGCTTTCTTTCAAGCCGTCGCCAAAGCTCCATTCGCAAGTCCATTCTTCCCTGGCAGCCGATTCATTAACAGCGTCGTTATTGAAGCAAACGCAAAACTGAAGTGGCGCCTTGTCGTAGGCATAGGCTGGATCCATATCGATCGAAGCTGCCTTCCCCTGCAGCACGTGGGCCAACCGTTCCGGATAGACGTCGTCTTTCATTTCACGCACCAGTAATCGCGCTTGGCGCATGGCCTGCGGGCTTTCAATGGCGAGAAGAGAGAGCAACTTCGGTTGTTTTTCCTTTAAGCGGTCCTGCACTGTCTTCTCAGTCGAACCTTCCCGCAGTAATACATATTGCTTCAGCAGCAGAATTTTCTCCACTGCCATATCTACCGACGAATATCGATCGGCAGTTATCTCCTTAGTGGCGGCGGGTATGCGCTTTAATTCATCGTAAGGACCAGGCAGCAATCCATTCAATTCGACGAAGACAGGCCTGGCTGAGATATTGGCATCGATGTCCGCCTTCACATCGAGCGCTCGCTTCGCGAGGTTCTGACCAAATGTAGCATCGGCCCGATTGAGAGTCTTTACTCTTTTGGCCGCCTCTGAGATCGCAGTCTGGGCCGTCTCGATGTCTTTATCAGTAGGATCTGGCTTGGCTAGAAGCACCTTGGCGTCATTTATCAAAACCTCGATCTCGGCGATTTGGCTTGGCGAGGGGCTAAGCGGAAGCGTTTGATCAAGTTGTCCGAGGGCCAGATCCATCTGTTGAACCAACGCTACTCGCGACTCGAGTTTGGCAGCGCCTTCGTTGCAGCGGGTTGCGGCACTGGCGAAGTCCGGCGAGATCGTGTTGCGTGATTCAAGCAGATCGTAGAGGCGGCTACGCTCGAGTCGAAGCAACACCTGGAGCCTGGAATCCACATTGCTGCCCAGGTTGGCGGTGGCTTCGGCTGTTCGCATTAGTCTTTCCCGGATGTTGAATCGCTTCAGCCGGTTTGGCAACGCCTGACTGAGGGCCAACGAAGTTAGTCCTCCCAGCAATAACACAACGACGATTACGAGATATCCCCAGAACTGCTGGGTAAACGGCTCAAAAGAACTGAGTGTGGCTTCAAACGGAATGATCTTCCATGGTGACGATTTGCCCAGGTCCCCGGTAGTTGCCTTCGGGTAGAGGAGCAGCCGTCCCTTGCCGTCTTGTGACTTGAACAGGTCCTGGATTCGTGAACGGCCAAACGGTATCGAAGGTTTGCAACGCAGCAAGCCCTGACCGCTGCCGGCCAAAATAAACTCATCACCGCAGATTTCCTGCTCGTTGACCGACAGTCTCCAAATGAGCGGGTACGAGGCCCCGTCCTCATTCTTAACGACGATAGTCGCGGGCAGGCCATCAACCAGGGAAAACTTTTCGGGATTGTTCGCATCCAGCGAGACAGCAAAAGGAAGCCGGCTTCCCTTCAGTGTCCCAATCTTCTCGTCCTTATTTTTCAGGTCGGCCTCAAAGTCACCTACGCTCATCACACCGGAAATTACTGCCCACACCTTGATGGATTGCTTAGTGGGTATCGTGAGAGACAATTCCGCCTCTCCATCTCCGCTATCTTGTTCGCCCTTAAACTTAATCAACGTCCGCGCATTCGTGGTGGAAGTAACCAGCGCGTTTAAAGATACCTTTATCTCTTTGTCGGTATCATTCCTGAGAATAAGCAACTCCTGTTTTGCACCTGAAGGATCAAGCGCGATTTGAGGACTCACAATCAGCTTTGGCTGAGTGCTCGGTTGGGTGGCCGGATTAGCGGGAGGTTTGGCAGTCTTGTCTTGAGCACATATGGAGTTGAAGGCCAGCAATATACCGGCGACTGCGGCGATTGTTTTCAACCATGACATTAGAGATCTCAAATGAGTACCTCCCGGTTAGATTGAGCTGAATGAGTCGTCACCCCGGTACGCGTGAGTGATCGCTATCGTAAGAGAAAAACTAAAATCAAAACGTGACGGTAGAGTAGGGTTGAGTTTGAGAAAAAACCGATCAGATACGAAAGTTGGCGCCTTTAGTTAGTTACTTTCCTGGCTGGTTTTTGCGAGTCAAGAAATCGCAGGCTCGTGAGAATCAGCCTAAGGTTGAGCGAGCGGAGAATAGTCTGAACATTTGGCTAAAGTCAATTAAAAATACTGGTCATGTTAGCCAACTTGCCCGGATTTCTGACAAATCGACTACAGTGAATCCGGTTTCGCTGCCACTACGGCGTCGCTACATTCACCACCGGACTAAGGCGGACCGACGCGCCCTCGCGGTTGGCACGGACACGTACTCTGGGATTACCAGCAGGACTCAGGTTTGAGGCATAAGTAATCGTATAGGCGGTTCGCAGTTGCACTACGACGTCATCATAAGCGCGTTGCAATTCTTCCAGGTGCCGAATCGGGTAATAGACGCCTCCCGATGCTTGCGCAAGCTTCTGACCTTCTTCATGAGCGCGGGTTGTTAGCGTCAGATAGCGCGTTCGAAGCGGATCAATTGTCACATCCGGTTTGGGAACACTCCTTTCAGGAACCAGTCCCGAAGGAATGTAGAGCGGATAAATGAGAGCGCCTGATTCGGTTATTGCTTCCAGAATCGCAGGGAAGGGCACGAAGGATTTATTGTCATCGCCGTCTGACAGGATCACGATTGCGGTTCTTTCGCCGCGAAGCTGTTTGAGCGTGTTAGCAAACACATAACCGAGCGCGTCATACAGGGCCGTACCGCCGCCGGCATCGATTTCGTCGAGTTTTCGCGATAGCAGCCTGCGGTTGGTGGTGAAGTCAGAAATGATTTGAATGTCGTCGCGAAAACTAATGATGGCGATGCGATCCTGCGGACTGGCGGTGTTCAAAAAGTCGCGCGCAGCTTTGCGGATAAACTCAATTCGTTCTTCGACACTGCCGGAAACATCCAGCAGCAGTACGAGATTGAAAGGCTCTTTGGTGGGCACAACTTTGGTAACCTGACGCTCAACGCCGTTTTCATAGACTGTGAAGTCCGACTCCTTCATGCCGCCGATCGCCCGCCCGTTTCGATCCGTAACGCTGGCGTTAAAACGCAGAAACTGGGGCGACGAGGCGCTAATGAATTGGCCCGGGGCAGCACGCCTGACTAGCGTTGGTTCTTTCTCAGGCGGTGGCAAAGTCTTTGCGAAATCGCCAAACATCTTTGGCGAGACCTTACGAATCGCATCGACCAGTTGGCTGTCGCCGCTGCGAACTATCGCGCGCGCAGCCTCGGTCAACGGCCGCTCGTGCAAGTCGCTCGGCACCATGCTGGGATCCACGTTGAGCAGTACGACTCCGCGCTGCGTCAAAAAATTCAATTGCACGCGCTCTTCTTTGGCGGGCTTTTTCTCGCCCAGCTTACCTGAGATAGTGAAGACGCCGGCGGCCCGCTCCTTAATCTTCGGGAGTTCGACATCGCTCAGGTAACGCGGCTTGCTTGCGCTCCACATAAAGTCAAACTTCACCGCGTCGAGCGGAACATCAGCGTGAATGGTTCCGGTATTAGTACTGACTTCGGCCGACTCCACGTTCCCCACCACATCCACCGAGCCCGCCTCACCTTCGACTTTCACTTTTGAGCGAGAAGGTACACGCACGACGAGATCGATACGATCGTTATCGCGGCGATCTCGCACCTCAATGCCTACGTCATTGCCTTTGGTTACGGCGTGAATGTCAGTTGCGTCGACCAGTGCGCCGGTAGAGCTGGCTTCAATGATAATTTTTTTGAGTAATTCGTCCTGGGCAATTACGCTCACTCTGCCGCTGTGGCTCTTCACGGTTAGCGAGATCTTTTCCGGCGTCTCCAGCTCTTTTGTGTAACTCTGTGCAGAGGCGGTGCTCGCTGCTGCGAGGACCGCCAGCAACCCCAAAATGAAAACTGCTTTTGAGATGTGAATTTTACCGCCTGCACCGCAGGCCGCGAAGAATTTCTGGTAAAACATAGCGTGCCGATCTTGCCCGAGCCAAACGTCACGGGTCAAGGCGCGTTCCCAAATATTGAAAACAATCCGGTGAAAGCGAGACTCTGCTCAAAACCAGAAGAGTATCGATTCAGCAGCGCTTGGTTTCGACAGCAAGCGCGGCAGTGAGGACAAGTTCAGCTTTCTTGGGACCGCGGGCGCCCTCGCCCGCCGTCGCGTCGTCAGGCGCGTAGAATTAATCAACCAAGCGTTGTTCGCGCTGCGCGCTCATTGCGGGCGAGGGCGCCCGCGGTCCCAGTAAGAAGTCGCGCGGAGTTGCTAATCGAGGCTGATCCGCTATCATACCCAGACCCAGTCAGAGTTAATTAAATGCTTCCAGGCATCCCCAGGCGGGAAGCGTGGCATTGGCGATATAGGTGAGGCAGTGTTAGAAACTCAGCCGGCAAAAATAGTCGAAGGAAAGTTTCTTATTCACAACCTCGTCAAGCGTGACCCCCGCGCTGGACTTGCCGAAGATGTACGTCGGGGTCTCACCAAAGAGCCAAAGCGATTTCTGCCGAAGTATTTTTACGATCAGCTGGGCTCGCAACTTTTTGAGGCTATCTGTCTTCTTCCTGAGTATTACCTGACGCGGGCCGAAAACGAAATACTGCAACGTTATGCCCGCGAAATAGTGTCCTCGCTCGATGGCAACACAACGCTTCTCGAGATGGGCAGCGGCAGCGCGTCAAAGACGCGTCTGATTATCGAAGCGCTACTGCAACAGCAAGCGGAGCTGCTTTTCATTCCCGTTGATATTTCACCCTCGGCGCTCGAGAGCAGTTCGCGGATACTCTTGCAGTCATATCCGCAACTTCGTATCGAAGCTTACGCTGCCGATTATTTTGCCGGCCTGGCAGAGCTGAGAAAAAAGCCGCGGGCCCGCACGCTGGCTCTGTTCCTTGGCTCGAACGTCAGCAACTTTGATCCGGAAGAAGCGGTCAAATTCCTGCGCGCGCTCAGAGAAGTGTTACACGATGGAGACGCACTTTTGTTGGGCGCTGATTTAAAGAAAGAGAAGAGCACTCTTGAGGCTGCTTACAACGATGCCCTTGGCGTGACCGCGGCTTTCAATCTTAACGTGCTGGCCCGCATTAACCGCGAGTTGGGAGGCGACTTCGATCTCCGCGCTTTCCAGCATCGTGCTTTTTACAACGAGACGCTGGGGCGCGTGGAAATCTACATTGAGAGTCTTCGCGACCAGTCAGTTTCGATCCGTCAGCTTGAGATGCAAGTACACTTCCAGGCCGGCGAACAGATCCATACTGAGAACTCCCACAAGTATGACCTTAACGACATCGCAAAGTTGGCTGCGGAAACAGGATTTACGCGCGCGCGTACGTGGTTGGACGGCCGGCAACAGTTCAGCAGCAATTTATTATTGGCGGTTTGAGCCCGCGAAGCGGGTGGAAGCATAGAGCCTGGGGTGGAGCGAAGCGGAACCCCAGGATTACCAGTGCTAGACATTGCAAAGCCCGTGAAGCGGGCGACAGAAGTTTTCATCAGACGTATCGTTCGTCGTATTCAATACCGTTGCTTTTCAAAAATTGAATGAACTCATCGCGAAATGAAACCTTCGTGTGATGCTCCTTCTGTCGCGCGATATAACGCCGTACCTCCTCGACATTTGACTGACTCACCGTAAACGCACCATACCCGCGTTGCCATGAGAAATCTTTAAGCGCGGGAAAGATATCATGCATCCATCCAGTCGCATTGGCTTTGAGATCGCGTAGCACGTTCGACAAAGCGCGATCGGGGCGCAGCTTGGCTAATACGTGAACATGATCTTCCGTTCCATTAAGCTCCAAAGAAGTGCCTCCTACTCCACGAATAATCCCGCCAATGTAATCATAGAGCTGCGATTCATATCCGGAGGTGATCAGTGGTCGGCGGTCCTTTGTTGAAAAAACAATGTGATAAAGAAGGTTGGTGTAAGAGTCAGACATCTTGACCTCGTCAACAATTTGCAATCCGCTCCGGACATGATTGACATGCATTGCGGAGTAGGCGACAGACTTTCGAGATATGCTGAGATTATCGAGCATTCAGGGTCATTCGGCAGCGTGTAGTGCCTGTCGCCCGCTTTGCGGGCTCTGCAAATTTTCTTGTACCGTTGGTCCTGGGGTTCCGCTTCGCTCCACCCCAGGCTTTATGCTGACGTCCGCTCCGCGGACTGATAAGCTGCAAGCTTGCGGGGCGCTGCCGGCATAATACTCCTTGAAAGATCCTGTAAATGAGTGAATCCACCACCCAACCGCTGGTCGAGTTTCGCGATGTTAGTTTTTCTCATGTCTCTTCATCTGCTCCCGTGATTTCTCACCTCAGTTTTTCAGTGCAGCAGGGCGAAACGCTCGTGCTTCTGGGCGAATCTGGTTGCGGCAAAACCACCACACTTAAACTAATCAATCGCCTCTTGTTGCCGGGCTCCGGCGAGGTAAGAGTCGAAGGCAAATCCACGACTGACTGGGACCCCATTCGTTTGCGGCGGCGCACCGGTTACGTAATTCAGGAGGGCGGACTTTTTCCACACTTTACCGTAGCGGGAAACGTTGGCCTCGTTCCGTCGCTGGAGCTCTGGGAAAAGGACCGGATAAAAACCCGAGTTGACGAACTGCTTTCCATAGTGGGACTAGCCCCGGACGAGTTCGCCGATCGCTACCCGGCGGAATTATCCGGTGGACAGCGACAGCGCGTTGGCGTTGCGCGTGCGCTGGCGGCCGAGCCACCGCTGCTCTTGCTCGACGAGCCATTTGGCGCGCTTGATCCGCTTACACGCGCGAGCTTGCAGCGCCAGTTTGTGGAAGTGACCCAACGGCTTGGTAAGACAGCAGTTTTCGTAACTCACGACGTGCGCGAGGCGCTGCTGGTTGGTTCTCATATCGGATTAATGCACAAAGGTAAACTCCTATTGCTGGAGACACCAGAGAACTTCCTGAAATCCAGCAATGAACAAGCGCTCGCTTACATTCAAACGCTGAAGCTGACTCCTGACGGCAAAGATCGGACGGAGGAGCGGGCATGAGCTTCTGGCATTTCCTGCGACAGAACTGGCCTGAGCTGTTGGAACATCTCCGCGAGCATCTGTGGCTGGTTTTTCTCTCGACTCTAATTGCCGTGGCCATCGGCATCCCCACGGGCATATTGCTGACGCGTAAGAAGTCGCTCCGCAGTCCTATCCTCGGTCTCGCCAATGTGATGCAAACGATTCCCAGCCTGGCGCTCTTCGGTTTTCTTATTCCCCTTCCATTCATCGGCG
Organism: Pyrinomonadaceae bacterium; assembly: GCA_035297925.1. GTDB lineage: Bacteria > Acidobacteriota > Blastocatellia > Pyrinomonadales > Pyrinomonadaceae > PSRF01. The sequence goes on from DATGYM010000081.1 coordinate 19,460, forward strand.
GCATTGGAGCGCGCACCGCAATTGTCGCACTGGTGCTCTATTCACTGCTGCCAATCATTCGCAACACTGTGACGGGAATTCTTGGAGTTGATCCGAATGTGCGCGAAGCCGCCGTCGCTATGGGCCTCACTGAGAGCCAGGTTCTGTGGCAAGTGGAATTGCCTCTGGCCATGAGCGTCATAATCACCGGCGTAAGAGTGGCCCTCGTAATTGCAATCGGAGTAGCTACGATTGCGGCCGCGGTTGGAGCAGGTGGTCTCGGAGTCTTCATTTTTCGCGGCATCCGTCAGTTTGACAACAACCTTCTGCTCGCCGGCGCTGTGCCGGCGGCCTTGCTGGCATTGACCGCGGACTTTGGACTGGGCCTGGTGGAACGTCATTTTTCCATTGCCGGCCGCCGAAAGGGCAAAGCAACCTCGCGGCGCAAGGGATTTGCGGCGGCCCTGACCGTTGCGGTTATCCTCGTGGTCATCGGCGGAGTCTATGCAGCGCTCCGTGCTTCGCGTTCGCAGCCTGGCGGGGAGCAAAGCGCGCGCATTGTCGTCGGCTCAAAGGATTTCACTGAGTCGGCGATTCTTGGTGAGATTGTGGCACAAATGCTTGAGGCCCGCGGGGTCGTAGTTGAACGCAGCTTTGAGTTGGGAGGCAACTTGCCGCACGACGCTCTGCTGGCGGGTCGCATCGATCTCTATCCCGAATATACCGGGACGTCATACACAGCGATACTCAAACACGCGCCGATTACCGATCCCCGCGCGGTCTATGAACAGGTGAAGCAGGAGTATGCTGACAAGTTCAATGTTGTCGTCAGTGAGCCACTGGGCTTTGATAACACTTTTGCAATTCTCGTCCGTGGTGCTGAGGCGAGGCGACTGAAGCTCAAAACCATTTCAGATGCCGCACGCTACGCGCGAGGCTGGCGCGCCGGCTTTGGTCAGGATTTCATGTCGCGCGCCGATGGCTATCCGGGCTTTGCTCGAGCTTACGGCCTGAAATTCGCGGATCAACCCCGCGAGATGGATCTTTCGCTCACCTATATTGCGCTGGCTTCCGGACAGGTTGATTTGATTGCCGGTAATTCAACTGAGGGCAGAATCGCGGCGCTCGACCTGGTACAACTCGAAGACGATCGCCACTACTTTCCACCCTATGAGGGTGTATACCTAGTGCGGAAAGATTCGCTCGCGCGCGTGCCCGCGCTCAACGAAGTGTTGAGCAAACTGGCCCATGCGATCTCGACCGAAGAGATGCGCCAGCTAAACTACGATGTCGATGCAAACAAGCGCGGACAAGCGGACGTTGTGCGTGATTGGCTGAAACGAAAAGGATTCCGGGATCGTGCCCGATAAACAACCGGTTCCTGCAGAACTGCTTCAATATTTGCTGTCCCATCTCATGTTGCGAAAGGTGCCCCAAAATGAGATTTGCACTCTTGACTCTGCTTGTAGTTACTGTTCTTAATCCCTTCGCTAAAGCTCAAGCCCCCGCTCCAAAATCTGAAAATCTTTATGTGCTCAGACCGGCCCACATCTTTGATGGCGTTTCGGCACAATTGCACGACGGCTGGGTTGTGCTGGTACGCGGTGAGCAGATCGAGGCCGTGGGGCCAGCGAACGAAATTAGAGCTCCGGCCGGTGCCAGCGTTATTGAGTTGCCGCGAACAACTCTGATGCCCGGTCTGATCGATGCCCATTCCCACGTGCTGCTTCACCCTTACAGCGAGACCGTCTGGAATGATCAGGTTGCGCGCGAGGCGCTGAGCCTGCGCGTGGCGCGCGCGACCAATCATTTGCGCAGCACCTTGCAGGCCGGCTTCACAACTATTCGAGATTTGGGGACCGAAGGGGCGGGTTACGCAGATGTCGGCCTGAAACAGGCAGTACAGCAGGGAATTATTCCCGGCCCCAGAATGTTGGTCGTTACGCGGGCAATTGTGGCCACCGGCAGTTATGGTCCGAAGGGTTATGCTTCAGAGTGGACTGTGCCACAGGGCGCTGAGGAAGCCGATGGCGTTGATGGCCTGACACGCGTTGTGCGTGAACAAATCGGGAAGGGCGCCGACTGGATCAAGGTGTATGCCGACTATCGCTGGGGAACCGGCGGCGCCGCTCACCCGACATTCACCCTGGATGAATTGAAATTGGCGGTTGAGGTGGCGGGCAGCGCGGGCATCCCGGTCGCCGCACATGCCACCAGCACGGAAGGAGCGCGACGGGCAGTTCTCGCCGGCGTGGAAACCATTGAGCATGGTGACGGTGGCACGCCGGAATTGTTTCACTTGATGAAAGAGCACGGCACGGCGCTTTGCCCTACGCTGTCCGTTGCGGGTGCCAATGCCGAGCGCAAGAAGATCGTTTTCAGGCAAGCGCTTGAAGCTGGTGTGACCATCGCCAGCGGCAGCGACGTTGGTGTCTTCACCCACGGCGATAATGTTCGCGAGCTTGAGACGATGGTGAACTGGGGCATGCCCCTCATCGACGCGTTACGCTCCGCGACTTCAATCGATGCGCGCGTGCTGCACCTGGAAGACAAGGTGGGCCAGGTGAAGTCCGGACTGCTTGCAGATCTTATCGCCGTTGAAGGCGACCCAACGCATGACATCGGAGCTTTGCGCCGGGTGCGCTTCGTAATGAAGGGTGGCGAAGTTTACCGGAATGACAAATAGATCTCTGTGCATCCATCCGACGTCTAGCTTGACGCGGGATTCCCAGACGTCCGACACTTTTCGCTAAGGAGGAGCTCGATTCAAGCTGAAGTGCAACTGTGTGCGAACCGTTCTGAATGAAGGATCCAGGACCAGAGACCCGAGTTGTACTTCCAACTTGAATTCTCAAGATCAAAATGACACTACTCGATCTCATTGTACTGCTTATTATCGCCGGCATTTGTGGCGCGCTTGGTCAGGCCATCAGTGGCTTCTCGCGTGGCGGTTGTCTGGTTTCAATCGCATTGGGTTTTGTTGGCGCTGTCCTGGGCATGTGGCTATCGCGGCAGATGGGATTGCCGGAGCTCTTTTCGATCCAGATTGGCACCACCAGCTTCCCCATTATCTGGTCGATAATTGGCTCGGCGCTGTTCGTCGCCGTTATCTCGTTGCTGACAAGGCGAAGAGGTTGATGCTTCGGGCACACCTGCTTCCAGTCGCCGCCGAAAAGTAAGCGTCGCCGTGACAGCCGATTTACCATCCACGTCGGGAGGAGTAGTTCCGCGTCATTAAGTAGCGAGATTTTGAGGGACTACCCTGACGCTATTTTCAAGGGACCTTCTATAACTCGAACGGACGGGTTACCGGGTGGTTACCCTAACTTCCCACTTCAATCCGCCCTGATGATCCCCACTGTTAAAGACCTCTCTTCCGTTCTCATCGAGAATCCGGATATTTGTGATCCTGCGATCACGATTGTCGTGCTTCTTGGGATCGCCGGGTCTTTTCGGGTACAGAGTGTCGTCATAATCTAACTCCACAGAGCCGCCTTTGATAATGATGTCAGCGCCACCGTCTCCCATGGGTTTTCTCCTTTGAGTTACTTGAGTCTATTTGTTTTGTGCGAGGACTTGGCTGAGTTGCGTGCGTGAAAGCTGGATATCCGGGCGAGCCAAAAAAGATTTGTAATTGTTTTCTCCCCACAATTGTTCAAAACTTCCGAGCAACTTGTCGGCGCGCGCGGCATATTCACGCGCGTTGAGATCATCTGTGCCGCGACTCGCTCGCGCCGCCAGCAGCCAGGCAGTAAATTCAGTATCCGGGCTGCCCACGCGCGCGGCCAGTTCCCGGGCTTCGAGGGCTGACTTGAGTGCCGCCGCGTTATCGGCGCTTTGCAGTTGCGCTTCGGCCAGCGTGAGCAGAGCTTCCGCCAGCAGCAATGGATCGCCTACGTCTCTCGCCGTATTCACGGCCTGTTCGCATTTGAGTTTTCCAGCTTTTGCGCCGGAGAGAGACTGTGACAATCCGGAAGTAAACGTGGCAGCGATGGCGACTCGTTTTAACTGCGTTCCGGCAACCGCCATTGCTCGTTCACTTCGCGTGCGCGCTTCAGCAAGTTGCCGTTGACTCAAAGCTATGCGCGCCAGCGCCATTGAATAAAGCGCCGACAAATTCCTGGGCGCGTCCTCGCGATCGGCAACCTGCGCTGCTTCACTTAAGGCTGTGTGTGCTTCGTCGTAACGGCCCAGGCGCGCAAGCGCGCCGGCGCGATGGATCAAGGTTGAGATGACATTTTTGTTCAAACCCAAGGTGCGTGCTGTCTGGTTGCTTTCTTCGAATTGCTGCAACGCTTCCGGATACCGCCCGCGCCTGGTCAGCAGCAGGCCCAGGTCCTCCTGGGCCACGGCTGCCTGTGCCTGATCGCCAAACTGGTGCGAGACCTTTAGCTCTTTCTCAAAGGCTTGTCCGGCCGCTTCGTAATCACCTCTTTGCACTTTTGCACGACCCAGCAGAGCCAAAGCCTGTAAGAGTTCCTTGCGGTATCCGCCTTGTTCGTAAAACGGGAGGGCCTGTTCAAGGTAACTTGCTACCTCGCCGCTGTTGCCTTGTCGCTCAGCCAGGCTGGCCAGGACCAAACGCGCTCGGGCGGCGTTGCGGAGATCTTTTTGCTGGAGCGAAAGGTCGAGGGATTGCTTCACATACTTTTCGGCTTCAACGTAGTTCGCCTCGGCGAGAAAAGTGTTTCCCAGATCAACCAGACCGCGCTTCATGAGGTTATCGATGCCGCGGGCCTGAGCGAGCGTTATGGCTTCGAGCATAAGCCTTCGTCCTTCAGCAACGTTATTCGCATCAATTTCGACGTCGCCGAGTTTCTGCAGCGTCTTCACCTGCTGATAATCGTTGGAGGTAGTTCGGGCCAGCTCCAGGGCGTGGCCGAGGTACTCGCGGGCCTTGGGCAGCTCTCCTTTTTGGTCGTAAAGGAAGCCGCGCTGAAACGACACCTCCGCTTGTCCTTCAAAGTTGCCGCGCGCTTTGTAGATGGTGTCCGCGCGATCAAACGCAGCAGAAGCTTTCACCTGATCCAATTGGCGCGCATAGAGACTTCCCAGCCGCAGGAAAGCAGTTGCATACTCCGGATCGCGTGTGGTCGCTTGCTCATAACTGGCGACGGCGTTCTTCATCTCCTCATTCTTTTCATAAGCCCTTCCCAGGTCAACATAGACCCTGGGCTCGTTTGGCGAGAGTTTTACCAACTCGTTGTAGGCATGGGTGGCGGCAGAAAAATCCCGTGTAACTGTCGCATTGATCGCCTCCAGGTAGCGCGCGTCGGTTGCGGCGAGCAAAGAACGATTCGGTACCAGCGACTGGACTTTTAACATCTCGTCCTTGGCTTTATCGGCGTAGTCGAGCTCAAACCAGGCCTCAGCCAGACGCGCGTGTGCGAGCGCGAATTTGTCGTCATTGGCAACCGCCTGCTCCAGTGCTTTAGTCGCCTGAAGAAAAGCGCCGTTGCGCAGGGCATCCGTTCCCTGGTCGTACCATCCCTGTGCGACGGCCGTTGGTTTGTAGGGCGCCGGTTTCCACCAGCGGAAAAACATCCAGCTCGACAGCGCGACTCCCGCAATTGCCAGTAGGAATATGCCCAGGTTTGGCCCCGGCCGGCGGAATGGTTCGATTAACGTAGTCAGTGCGCTTGCTGAAGCGGTACGTGGCGTGGGCAACTGTTCAGTGGTCCTGGCCTGGCGATGGCCGTCGATCTGAAGCGTGGGAAGGACGGATTGCAGCTCATGGATCAATTCGTCCGCCGACTGATAGCGCGCGTCAGCCTTTTTCTCAATCGCTTTCATAGTAATACGATCGAGCTCAGGGGGAATGTGGTCGTTCAGTTTCGAAGGGACCACCGGCGTTACGTGAATCACCTGCGCCCCGATTTCGATAAGACTGCCGCCACCGAATGCGGACTGTCCGCTGATGCATTCATACAAAACCGCGCCGAGCGCAAATAGGTCGCTGCGTCCGTCGATCGCTTTTCCCGTTGCCTGTTCGGGAGAAAGATAAAGCGGAGTGCCGACAATTACGTCACTGCGCGTGCGAGTCGACGGCAGGGTCTTCTGCTCGGAATCTCCGGCCATCGCACTTGTCTCGGAGATCTGTTTGACCAGACCAAAGTCGAGCACTTTGACCTGTCCACGATCGGTGATGACCACGTTCGAAGGCTTTACATCCCGGTGCACAACTCCCTGCCGGTGGGCTTCCCCGAGCGCTTCGGCAATTGCGCAAACAATTCTCAGGGCTTCTGGCAGCGGTAAAGATCCGGCCCGTAGCTTCTCGTTCAATGGCTGGCCCTTGATAAGTTCCATTACGATGTAGGGCTTGCCTTCGGCGGTCTCACCGTAGTCAAAAACTGTCGCGATGTTTGGATGAGTCAGAGCAGAGACTGCGCGCGCTTCGCGCAGAAATCTGGCGCGATATTCTTTCGTCGTGGTGGAGAGAAACTTCATCGCCACCTGCCGACCCAGCGTCGTGTCCTCAGCAAGGTAAACGACCCCCATGCCACCTTCGCCAAGTTGGTCGATGATTCGGTAATGGGAGATTGTTTCGCCGATCATGTTCTGGGTTCCCGGCAAGAGATTAGTGGAATAGTGAAAAAGAGCGGAAGTTCCCTGAGAATCAGCTTGGGCTTCCGTGCGCGGAATTCAGTGAGCGCATTCTGCTCTAACAGCAGTGATATTTCAAGAAGGCAGGGCGCCTTAAGGTACGGTTGCCTCGCGAACCTTTTGTTCCTGACGCTGGCGGAATTCCTCGAGTTTCAGCCGAAGTTCAGGCCGGCTGTTGGCGATAATTGCAACGGCGAAGAGTGCCGCATTAATTGCGCCCGGCTTGCCGATAGCCAATGTGCCGAC